>JBEGVJ010000084.1:0-3152 GCA_041178465.1 Nitrospirota bacterium | reverse complement strand
CATGCAGCCCCGCGAACACGAGAACGAGGGCGGCGCAGGAAAGAACCAGCGGTGCGAGACTGGACAACTGCACAGAGAGGTGATGCGTGATGGGTGATGGGTGATGGGCGGTCGAGACAGGGTCGCGGTCTTGGCTTATGTGATCACTCATCACTCATCACTGCTCACTCATCACTGTTTTAAGGAACCCAGTCGGCGAGAAACACATTGAACTCGCCGGGCGTTTTGGCCCCGCGATCCGACACCCAGACCAGGCTCTTCCCGTCCGGCGAGAACATGGGGAAGCTGTTGAACTGTCCGTCGAACGTGAGCCGTTCCAAACCCTGGCCGTCCTCACCGATCGCATAGAGATGAAAGCTGGGCCTGCCTCCCTCGCCTTTCGTTTCCACGTTCGACGAGAAGATGATCCGCTTGCCGTCGGAAAAATAAAACGGCGAGAAGTTCGAGGCCCCGTTCGACGTGACCTGCCGCTTGCCGCTGCCGTCCGCATCCATCACGTAGATTTCAAGTTGCCCCGGCTCCACCAGCTTCTGCTTGAGCAAGTCCTGGTACTTGTCGATCTCCGCCTGATCGGTCGGATGCGACGCCCGATACACGATGCGCTTGCTGTTCGGCGAAAAGAACGCGCCGCCGTCATAACCGATCTCGTTCGTCAGCCGCCGGACCCTCGAGCCGTCGAGGTTCATGGCATAGATGTCCAGGTCCCCGTCTTTGACGGATGTCCAGATGATCGTCTTGCCGTCCGGCGAGATCGTCGCCTCCGCATCGTAGCCCGTCGAAGACGTCAGCCGCTGCATTTCCTGACCGTCCAGGCGCACGGCATAGAGATCGTAGTCGTCCAGGGCCCAGCGATAGGGCCCCTCCCGCTTCGGCTTGGGCGGACAGTTCGGCCCAGTGGCATAGGTCGAGGAGTAGAGCACGCGGCGATCGCCAGGGAAAAAGTAGCCACAGGTCGTGGCGCCCGTGCCGGTGCTCACCAAGCGAACAGTATCGCTTTCCAGGTCCATCACATACATCTGATAGCAATCCAGCCCTGCGTCGGCCGGCTTGAGCATGGCCGCGTAGGTGTCCTTCATCCAATTATTCGTGGATTGGAAAATCAATTTGTTCCCGCTGAAAGAAAAGTAGGCTTCGGCATTCTGCCGGCCCACCGTCAGCTGGCGAATATTCTTCAGATGCCGCTCGGCCTGGTGGGCGGGAACCAACCGGGCCTTTGGCGCAAGGCCTTCTGCCAGGCCTGTCTGCTCACAGAGCAACAGACTGACGAATCCGATCATGCACCACTTACCGAATGGGATGACTGACATCGAGACGCACCTCCGTACGATCGCTTGCGGACGGCCACTCGCCACGAGTGACGACCGCTCCATCGTTGAACAAGACGAAACTATTCCATCCGTAAAAAAAGAGCAGCCGGGCGACCGGCGCCACGGCTTGCGGCCTGGCCGCATACAGCACCGTCACGACACTGCCAGGGCGATCGATCCGATGGCAACTGGCCAGCAGGGCCAGCCCGGGCCCTTCGTGCGCCACCCCCATCACGGTGATACCCTGGTCGTGCAGGGCCACATTCTCAGCACAGTGCCGGGACAGGATCGCTTGAATCTTCGAGCGGGATTCCGGGCCGCCCAATACTAACACCGAACCTTCCTGAGGCAACAGTCCATCCTGAGCCAGGGAGGCAATCACCGTCCGCTCACCGAGCGGTTTCTGCTGCTCCTGCGCTTCGATACGCATGACCACGCCCCGCAAGGGCGAGGGATGGTCCGGCTCATCCGTAAAGGCAATCAGCACCGAACGCCGCCGATCGGTGACATAGTGATTGAGACCCGGCGGCAGCGATGACCGCTCGATCCGCCGGAAAGCCATGAACTCTGGGTCAAGATCGATCGCGATCGGTCGCGCGGGCAACGCAATGGAGATCGTTTCGCGCAGCGAACGGAGCGGCACAGTCAGCACCTGCTCGCGGCCACCCTCCATGCGAATCAGCACTTGAAGGGGGACGCGAAAGGGCTTGCCCGATTGAACGATTGCCGCCTCAAGCTGAAAGATCTGCACCGACCCTTCCGCAACCGGACGGGCGACGGCCTCCGCCAACGACAACACCGGCGCCCCATCCTGCTCCACCCATTGCGCGAAAAACCATCGAAGATCCCGGCGGCTCTCTTCTGCAAACACCTGCTCCAGATCGCGCCACTCCGCATGGCTCCCACGATACTGCGCCACCACGCGCTTCAAGGCCCGCCAGAACGTTTCCTCCCCCACCTCCTGGCGCAGCAGATGAAACAGCATGGCGGCCTTTTGATAGCCGATGGCGTTGTCATGTTCATCCTGCTTCTTCGTGAATTGCGCGACCGGATAGTCCCGCTCCGGCGGGACGTGAAGATTGTAGCCCTGCACCATCAGTCTGCGCTGGTCCCGCGCCTGCGCGCGATCTCCCGCCAGTTCGTGCCAGTAATAATTGGCCAGATAGGTCGTCAATCCCTCTACCCAATTCCCGCGATCAACGCGATTGAACACATCATTGCCGATCCATGAATGCACGATCTCGTGGCCGAGCGCGTAGGGTTGCACATAATGCCGCTTGATGACGCCGCTCCCCAGCAGGGTGAACGAGGGCATGCCCAGCCCGCTCGCAAAGAAATTCTCCACCACCGCAAACTTCTCGAACGGATAGGGGCCCAACAACGGAATATAGGCCTCCAGATAACGCGCGGTGGCATCGAGATACTCCTCGGCGAGATGCGCTTCGTCCGGAAAGAGATAGGTCGAAAGCTGAATCTTCTGACCGGTCTGAGCCGTCCAGTCGCGAAACCTTGTGACGAATCTATTCGCCACGAGCGTGACCGCCTCGCTCGGCTGCGTCACGATCCATTCCGTCATTACCATCTGATCGCTCAAACAGAGTTCGGCTGGGCAGGCGCGCGATTCGCCGGATTTTCCTTGAGTCACGGCAGTCCACCCTGTCGGCACAGCCACCAGTAGCCGATAGGTGCTGAGCGATTCCGGGACATCCGGATACCAGCGGCTCTCGCTGCTCACATAGACGCCTTCCGGCCCGATATGTCCGGCGGTCTCGCTGGGCGTCACAAAACGAAGGTGGCGCGGGTCACGCGGCGGATCGTTGATGACCCCATGGTACTGCACATCCA
>JBEGVJ010000083.1:0-8043 GCA_041178465.1 Nitrospirota bacterium | reverse complement strand
AAGCTGCCCCAGTTTGCGTTTAAGCCTGGGGGCGATCAAAAACCCAATAACTTGGATATTGGTGGGTTCCTTCCGGCGCCAACAAATTTGAAGCGACGATAAAGAAGCGCCGGTACGGGCTTGAATAAAGGGAACAATCACTGGAGGTGTTTATCCGCCGACGTCAACAAAAAGAGGCTTTGCCTAGTGAGCCAGTGGCTCTCACGAAGCGCGGTGTGGTGGTCCCAACGGGATTTGAACCCGTGTTTAAGCCTTGAGAGGGCTCCGTCCTAGGCCAGGCTAGACGATGGGACCAGACATCGATGGCAGTGGGATTGACTGCGCACAGTAGCACAAGGGCTTTTCACTTTTCAATTCCTGATGATTCGCGAACGGTTCGTACGTCTACACCGCCAATCCACCCGCGACTTGACAGAGACGTTGCCATAGCCTAACTTGCGGAAAATAGGCGCAGCGGGCCTCCGGGAGAGGATATTCCTTGGCCCTCGACATCCTCCTCTCTAGCAAAAGACTCATGGTGGAACATGAACAAGCCGCTCCAAGCCAAAACCATCGGCATCACAGACTCTCCCGAATTAATCGATCTCGAAAAGCCCGAACAAGGCCTTGAGCTGCATATCGGCTCGAATGTGTTTCGAAGCACGAACGGCGTCATCAAGCTCCAGGGCAAGGAGCAGGTGGTGCTGGAGGCCCAACAACATCCACTGGCCTTGCTCCTCACGATGGACCTGTACGATGAACAGGGAACCCGCGTCGGCCACATCCGGCGGAATGCGCTCTCGGCTCATAGCGCAGGCCGCTTCACCATCAACGTGAAAGCCACCGACGACTCAATGCCGGACGACCAGCCTTCGGTCACCGTCGCAGACCGAACGACCGGACATACCGTGTTCGAAGCTTGCCTGGTGCAGGGGAGAAAAGTTCGGATGATCGCAGGGCACTTCTATACCCACAAAGGCGAATTAGTTACCATCAGCCCGCACTACTGCCGCATCGGCACCGACCTCACTCTATTTGGCAATGTAGCGGAAAGCCGCGGCGGTGCGGCAGCCATCGGATAATCGTCTCCCCAGAGACCGCAACCGCAACTCACGCGCCCTCACAATCAAGCGCACGCGAACCAACGCCACACTGGTTTCCTTCCGAAACCCACATCTTTCCTGACAAGATACAGAACTCCCGCACGATGGCGGCAGGTCGGGAACGTGAAACCGAGCGTACACGCCTTCTCTGGCCGCGATCAGATCATTCAAGACCGCGCGACCAGAGAAAAGGCCTCAACGGCCTCTTCACGCATCTACAGGCCGTGAGCGTTTCATTCCAGCATTCACACAGGAGCGGCACTTCTACCGCACCGATGCCGAAGGAACCTATCGCTTCGACAACGGCCATCTCCTCGGCCGCCGTTCGTGAAGCGTCGTTCGTCTCTCGTCGCTCGCACGCGAGGAAGTTTTCCGCTTGCGAGATGCGCGTCACGAAGTGCGGTCTTTGCGCTGGCGAACTTCTCCGGCATCCTATTAGGCCTTCTCCCCTGTGCCGTTCTTATGGTAGAACAGCCGCGACGAACCGCTTGCGGATCTTCCAAGGAGTCAACGACCTCGCATGTCCGAACAGACTGGCGCTTCAAACTTTATTCGCGAGATCGTGGCCGCCGATTTTGCCGCCGGCAAACATGGCGGCCGAGTTGTGACGCGCTTTCCGCCTGAACCGAACGGCTATCTCCATATCGGCCACGCGAAATCCATCTGCCTGAACTTCGGATTGGCGCACGACACTCCAGGCGGCATCTGCCACCTACGATTCGACGATACCAATCCAACCACCGAAGACCCTGAATACGTTCAGGCCATTCAGGACGACGTCCGATGGCTGGGGTTCGACTGGCACGAGAAGATGTTTTTCGCCTCGGATTACTTCGAACGACTCTATGAGTTTGCCGTCCGGCTGATCCAGAAGGGTCTCGCCTACGTCGACACGTTGACGGCCGAAGAAATGCGGGCCTATCGCGGCACGCTCACAGAACCTGGGACAAACAGCCCCTCTCGCACCCGCTCTGCCGACGAAAACCTTGACCTCTTTCGACGGATGCGGGCCGGCGAATTCGCAGACGGAACTCACACCCTCCGAGCCAAAATTGATATGGCCTCGCCCAATATCAACCTGCGCGACCCGGTCCTCTACCGCATCAAACATGCGGCGCATTATCGAACTGGAAGCGCCTGGTGCCTGTACCCTGCCTACGACTATGCGCATCCCCTCTCGGATGCACTCGAGGGGATCACACACTCGATCTGCACCTTGGAGTTTGAAGATCACCGGCCCCTCTACAATTGGGTGGTCGAACAGACCGACGCGCCGCACCGGCCGCAGCAGATCGAGTTTGCCCGCTTGAACCTGACCTATACCGTCATGAGCAAACGGAAGCTGCTCGAGTTGGTCGAAAAGAAACTCGTGAGCGGATGGGACGACCCGCGCCTGCCAACGATCAAGGGCCTGCGTCGGCGCGGGTATACCCCGGAAGCGATTCGGACGTTCTGCGACCATATCGGGGTCGCCAAACGCGAGGCCACCGTCGAGATGCAGCTGCTTGAGCACTTCATTCGCGAAGACTTGAACAAGCGAGCGCCGCGAGTCATGGCGGTCCTGCGGCCGCTCAAGGTTATCCTCGACAACTATCCCGAAGACCAGTTCGAAGAATTGGAATCCATCAACAATCCGGAGGATCCCGCTGCGGGGAGCAGGCCGGTCCCCTTCTCCCGCGTCCTCTATATCGAGCAGGACGATTTCCGTGAAGATCCACCCAAGCAATTCTTCCGACTCGCCCCGGGACGCGAAGTGCGACTCCGGTACGCATACATCATTAAATGCGTCGAGGTGACAAAAGATCCACAGACCGGCGCGATCACCGAACTCCATTGCACCTACGACCCCACGACCAAAAGCGGCATGTCGCAGGAACAGCGCAAAGTCAAAGCCACCATCCATTGGGTCTCTGCGGCTCATGCCGTGAAGGCCGAGGTCCGCCTCTATAATCCCTTGTTGGTAACCGATCTGACGAAGATGCCGCCGGACCAAGATTGGACGGCCTACCTCAACCCCACCTCCTTGGAGCGAATCACAGACTGCCTGGTCGAGCCAAGCTTGCGGCGGACAGTATCAGGCGCTCGCTACCAATTCGAGCGCCTTGGATACTTCTGTGCCGACCCAGATTCGACCGCTGAGGCACCGGTATTCAACCGCACCGTGTCACTCAAAGACGCCTGGGCCAAAATCGAAAAGGCGCAACCCTCCCGGTAATAAAGGGCAAACTGCTCCGGTCGCGAAAGCTCACAAGGACCTCCCTTTCTTTCCGCCATATTGAATATTCCTTTACAAGCGCAGAATCCCTGCTACGCTTAAATCATTCAGTGACTAAACGGCCCCTAAACCTATGGTGACATATGATCTTCTTCCACAATCTCTTTAGGCAGTTTGCCCCGCCCCTGCTCCTATCGGGAATTGTCGCCGGGCTGACCTTCGCCTCTCCCCTCCTGTCCACCGCCGCGACACATGACACTGAAGAACCAAGCGCCACCGAAGCCGTGAAAAGCACGATCAACGATCTAATGCACGTGCTCGATGACGCCGCCTTGAAGCAACCGGACCAGGCCCAAGAGCGGCGGCGTAAGATCGAAGAGATCGTCAAGCAGCGCGTGGATTATGCGGAAATGGCACGACATGCGCTGGGAACCCAATGGTCCACGCTCTCCCTGCGGGAACGGCACGAATTCATTGATCTCTTCGTGCAACTCCTTCGAGACACGTTTGCAGGCCGCATCGCCGAACGCTCAGATGAGCAGATAGTCTTCCAGGGGGAACTTCGAGAGAGCGCCTTTGCCGAAGTCAACGCACAAATGAAAGGACGGAAGATCGACACACCGATCGACTTCCGGCTGATTCACCGCGCACACGAATGGCGGGTCTATGACGTCGTCATCGATGGGGCCAGCATCGTGAGCAATTACCGCTCACAATTCACCAGCGTTATTCGCGACGTCTCATACGTGGGGTTGGTCAAGAAAATGAAACAGAAGGCGGTCGCCGTAAAGGTCTTCGAACGGTCTCCGGCGCCCTAACCCTCCCTCTCGCCATCTGCCGTCACGAGCAAGCCCGCCACAGGCCACTGAAATGGAGACGGGAACGTCGGAGTCGAATTTCTAAGGCATCGAGACCGATCAGCCCCGATTGCACCAGGCCCACCTACGTTGCCCCCTACTCGGTTCTCACGCACGGCATGGTATAATGCCGGACATGATCTGCCCCCTCTGTCGCCACCCCACCATGTGGGAAGACAATCCCTGGCGCCCCTTCTGCTCTGAGCGATGCCAAGTGACCGACCTCAGCGCCTGGGCAACAAACCGCTACCGCATACCAGGCCCTCCCCTCACGAGGGACACTTCACTCCCCGGCTCGTCGGAGGAAGACGACGAGTCAGGAACGGGGCAAGCCAGTTAATAAACCGGCAGAGCAGAGACAGATTCTTGCCTTCCCACAGTGCACCATCGGCACCCCTCCAACAGCTTCACTGGCGCCAGACAACGATTGCGCGCGGCACTGGTTGACGACGACCTTGTTCGCACATTTCATAGTTGGCAAGCCCACGGCGTCTTGCTATGGTCAGGTCGAGTCAGGCCTCTCGTAAGGAGTACAAGCCATGTTGCAGACCAAAGGTTATGCCGCGATGACCGCCAAGGCTGCGCTGCAGCCCTTCGCATTTACGCGACGAGCGGTCGGTCCTCATGACGTGCGCATCGCGATCACATATTGCGGTATCTGCCATTCGGATATTCACCAGGCCCGTGACGAATGGGGCGGCTCGATTTTCCCCATGGTGCCGGGCCATGAAATTGTCGGCACAGTTGTGCAGGTAGGGAGCGCGGTCACACAGTTCCACGTGGGCGAAACGGCCGGCGTCGGCTGCTTTGTAGATTCCTGCCGAACCTGTCCCGCCTGCCGCGAGGGGCTGGAGCAATATTGTGAAACCGGCATGCTCCTCACCTACGGCGGCCACGACAAAGACGGCCAGCCCACGCAAGGCGGTTACTCCACACAAATTGTCGCGGATGAGAATTATGTACTGCGGATTCCCTCCGGTCTGTCGCCTGCCGGAGCAGCGCCGCTCTTGTGCGCGGGGATCACCACGTACTCTCCGCTGCGCCACTGGGGCGTCGGCAAGTATCACAAGCTGGCCGTGGTGGGATTGGGAGGACTGGGCCATATGGCCGTGAAGATCGGCAAGGCGCTCGGAACCCACGTCACCGTGCTGAGCACGTCCGAACAAAAGCGACAAGATGCAACGCGGTTAGGCGCTTCGGAATTCGCCCTCACCTCTCAACCCGAGACCTTTACCAGACTGCAACGTCGCTTTGATTTTACTCTCGATACGGTCTCCGCACCGCATAACTACAACGACTACGTTAATTTATTGAAAACCGACGGCACTATGATTCTTGTAGGCGCACCGGATAAACCAACGCTCCTGGAACCTTTCCCGCTCATTCTGCATCGCCGCCGCATTGCCGGGTCGGTGATCGGAGGCATCCGAGAAACCCAGGAGATGCTCGATTTCTGCGCCGCGCACCGCATCGAGTCCGATGTCGAAGTCATTCCCGTACAGCAAGTCAATGAAGCCTACGAACGGGTCCTCCGCGGCGATGTGCGGTTTCGCTTCGTCATCGACATGGGATCGATGACGTAATTGTTCCGGCATCCGTCACGCACCAACGGAAAAACAACGAACGTTGACGTGGGGCTGAGCACGATTAGAAAAATGGCTGGGGGACTAGGAATCGAACCTAGGTAGCCGGCTCCAAAGGCCGGCGTCCTACCGCTAGACGATCCCCCAGCGCGGTACGGAGCCGAGGCATAGATCCGAAGGTACGGGCAGGAAAGATTATTTGGCTGGGGGACTAGGAATCGAACCTAGGTAGTCAGATCCAGAGACTGACGTCCTACCGCTAGACGATCCCCCAACCGACGCCCACAGTAATATATGGCTCGCAGCTTCGTCAAGATCGAGCGGATCAGGGATAGAACTTTTTCAGGCCTGCAAGGCCCGGTCGATCCCCTGACGAAGCCGAAACAGCGTCCTGTCTCGCCCCAGTATCTCCATCACTTCGAAAAGACCAGGGCTGGCCGTGCGACCGGTCAGAGCCACGCGAACCGGCTGAGCCAGCTGGCCCATTTTCATCCCCTCTGCTTCGACCAGCTGCTTGAAGGTCTCTTCCCATGGCTGTTTCGAGAAAGTAGGGAACGCCTCGAATCGGGTGAGCAATTTGCCAAGGGCTGACGCGATAGCCGGCGTCAAAAATTTCTTCGCTGCCTCTTCGTCGAAGGTCACGGCCTGCCCGAAATAGGGCCTCACCCAATCCACCATCTCCACCAGCGTCTTTGCCCGCTCCTTTACGAGGATAACGAGTTGCGCAAGCCAATCGGCCGAAACAGCTCGAACTTCGTCTCTCAATCCCGCTGCTTCCAAAAGAGGCACGAGCGCCTGCGCCACCTGTGCAGGCTGACTGATCTTGATGTATTCCGCGTTCACCCAGATGAGCTTCTCGGGATTGAACACGGCGGGAGATGTTTGCACGTTCTTCCAGGAAAACTTCTCGATCAGCTCTTGGCGGGTGAAGAGCTCCTGGTCCCCATGCGACCACCCGAGCCGAACGAGATAATTCACCATGGCATCAGGCAGATAGCCCATCTCCTTATAGGCCATGATCGAGGTGGCTCCATGCCGCTTCGACAAACGAGCCTTATCCGAGCCAAGAATCATCGGCAGATGCCCGAACTGAGGAACGGGAAACCCGAGGGCCCGAAAGATCGGGACCTGCCGCGGCGTATTGGTCAAGTGATCGTCTCCCCGCACCACATGGGTAATGTTCATCAGCGCGTCATCGACCACCACTGAAAAGTTGTACGTCGGGTAGCCGTTCGACCGGAGGATGATCAGGTCGTCCTGCACGTTATTGTCGAACACGATCTTGCCCTTGATGAGGTCATCGACGACCGTCTCTCCCTCTAGCGGAGCCTTGAAGCGCAGGGCCGCGTCGCCCGTTGGATTAGTGAGGCCACGATCACGACAGCGGCTGTCGTATTTCGGCGACAGCCCCTTGGCCTCCGCTTCCTTACGCCGCGCTTCGAGCTCCTCCGCTTTGCAGGAGCACCAATAGGCCTGCCCCTTCTCCAGAAGCTGCATCGCATAACTGCGATAGAGGTCGATGCGCTCGGTCTGACGGAAGGGGCCTTCGTCCCAATCGAGCCCCACCCACTTGAGCCCCTCAAGAATGGCCTGGATCGACTCATCGGTCGAGCGGTCCTGGTCCGTGTCTTCGATGCGAAGGACGAATACGCCCTTCTGCTGGCGGGCAAAAAGCCAATTGAACAGAGCCGTACGGACTCCACCGATGTGGAGGAAACCCGTTGGGCTGGGGGCGAATCTGACTCTGACCTGACTCATACGATGAGTGTCCTGTATCGTGGGAGAATGGACCGGTATCTATAGCATGGGGTGAAAAGTCTTGTACAGAATCGGTTATGGCTCGCCCTTTCATCCCGAGCGGCCTTCTGATAAGAGAACAGGAGGGAGATCGTCATGGCGGAGCCCACACAACCAGCAATGGTCCTCTCGGTCGCGGATCTCACGCCCCACGTTCGCCAACTGGTCCTGCTCCCCAAGACGCAGACGATTCCCTTTCAGCCTGGTCAGTGGGTCTCCCTCCAGCTCCCGGTAGGCACCAAACCGCCCCTCAATCGCGCCTACTCACTGGCAGAGCCCCCTTCCCCTACGGGGCAACTGACCCTGGTCTTCGATCAAGTCCCCGATGGAACCGGCTCACACTATCTCTACGGACTCAAGCCAGGCGACGAACTGCTGCTGTCCGGCCCCTATGGGAGCTTCCTTTTGCCCTCCCCACTCGATCGAGAGCTGCTCCTCATCAGTCGCTATACCGGCTTAGTGCCGATTCGCTGCATGTTGAAACAGCTGGCGGCAGCAGGCCCCATGCC
>JBEGVJ010000082.1:0-5688 GCA_041178465.1 Nitrospirota bacterium | reverse complement strand
CCGTGACGCAGGCGGATTGGATGGCGCTGGGGTATTTGGTCCTGTTCGCCACGGCCATCGCGCAGCAGGCCTGGCTGTTCGGCGTGAAAGGCATCGGGCCCTCGCGCGCTTCCGTTCTGGGCAATCTGACTCCTGTGGCTGCCATCGTCCTGTCCGCGGTGCTGTTGAGAGAGCCGGTTGGCACGAGTGAAATCCTCGGCATCGTGCTGATCCTGACTGGAGTCTGGGTGGTCGATCGGCAAACCTCCAGGCCCACCACGTAGTCGGCTGCTGAAAAAGGTCGCCAGCTTCGTTCTCGCATCGTTCAGGCCCTCAACGTACCCTAAAGGGTACGCCTCGGGCCTTCGCTCGCTGCGGCCTTGCTGGACGGCCTTTTTGAGCAGCCTGTTCAGATTGAGCCCGTTCCGCCTTTCCTCCCCTAAGAGGAAATAGGCAGGTTATCCTTTCCTGCGCGCATCGGACGAGCACCGTCCCATCGTGCGCGTTCTGCGAGCAAGAAGGATGGCCTGGCTGTTCCCGTCCCCCTCGCCCTTCTCTCGGTGATTGCAGTATGATACGGCTCATTTTCAGGCAAGGAGCCCTCATGCTGGAACAGCGTATCGAAGAAGTGAACAAGGCGAACCACGCATTCTATGCCGCGTTTAGTAGTCTCGATATCAATGAGATGGATAAGGTCTGGGCGCACCAGGAATACGTCACCTGTATCCACCCAGGCTGGTCGTTACGGTCGGACTGGCCTGCGGTCCGCGATTCCTGGGTTTTGATTTTTAACAATACTTTTTCGATGACGTTCGAACTCAGCGACGTGACGGTGCAGGTGGCAGGCGATATGGCCTGGGTCGTCTGCGTGGAGCACATCACCACCCATCAATCCGAGGAACCGCAGCAGGCGCAGGTGTTAGCCACGAATCTCTTCGAGCGGATCGGGGACGAGTGGTTGTTGATACATCATCATGGATCGGCGGTGATGGGGTAGGGCCTGGGTGTGTTTTCGTGCTCGCTGAGTGCGCACGCGAGAATGATTGAATGGTGAAATTGTGGGCGGTGCTCCCTCAATGCGCGCAATCGAAACACACCCAGGCCCTACCCCTTTGTGTAAGGGGCGTGGATTCGCGCAACGCGTGGCCTGAGAAGGCCCTCGTTGGACGCGCGCAATCGGAGACACCCCGCTCCCAAGCCCTGGTTATGGAGAAATAAGAAAAGAGAGACGGTGCTCGTTCGACGGGCGCAGTGGAGGAGTTTCAAGATTGAGCAAGGCTATGCTGCCTGGCAGCTCGTAGCAGATTTATTAGTTAGGCATCAAGGAGAACCGGCGGTGGAACTACCTGGCGAAAAGTTGATCGTCAAGCTTTGGGAGACCCTCACGGAGAAAGGCATCGGCTCCTTGCTGTCGCCTTGGCAAATTAAGCGTGAGGGTCGAGCAAGGAATGAAGTTCGACGCGAAGAACTGTTGACGATCGCTCAAGTCGAGTTGGAGGTAGCCGATATTCGGGCCGGCCGTAAGCGCTTCGACCTCCCTGGTTCTGTGCGCCTGATTTCGGGTACCACTGTCGGGCCAGCCACTGCGCATGTTGATGCTGCCGACCGCGCGGAACCCACGCTTAATTTTCAGGCAGTTGCCAAACTTGCCCTTTCCTACAACGCGGCAGATGCTGTGCGCGAAGAAATCAACACTAGCAAGGCGGTCGTCTGTGCTGAGGACATTCTTTCCAATGATTCGCAATTCCCCCAGATCGGCCGATTGATGAAGACTGGCTCTTTACGTGGCGCGATTTCGCAGGGAAGGTGTCTACTGAAGACCTGCAGCGCCTTTGGGGCGGCATTCTCGCCGGTGAAGTAAAGTCTCCAGGAACTTTTTCCATTCGTACTCTCGAGTTCTTGCGAGGGCTATCCAAATCGGATGCCGAGCAGATTAGTCAATTAGCCCGCTATGTGGTTGAGGGTTGTGTTAGTAGAAGCCAATTCCAGTATCTTGAGACGCATGGCATATCCTTCTCCAAGTTGCTGGAAATGCAAGACTTGGGTCTGCTTTCTGGCGTTGAGTCCATCGGCCTTACCAGGCAGTACAAATCAGCGATTCCTAGCAAGCTTCTCGTGCTACTTCGTTCTCACGGAAAAGCTCTCCTCGTCGAGAACGATGATGCAACGAAGGTGCTTAGTTTGGAGGTCTACATTTTGACCAGCGTTGGGGCACAGCTTTTGGGTCTTGGAAGTTTCGAGCCAGACATTGAGTATTTGCGCTTGATTGGGAAGGAGATCACTGGAAAGGGGTTTAATGTCCGACTCGTGGACTGGGAGCCGATCTCTGAGAAACAAATTCGTTACTTAAACCCTGAGGAAATTGACGCCTAACCCCTCATTGCGCCGGACCGTCTTCGGCGGCCGGTGATTTCGAAAGTTAAGCGTCAGCGGTGGCGCCTAAAAGACAGGAGATGGTTCCAAGAATCGTTTCTTGTGTGCTGGCGTGAAACGTTAGGATTTTGGCGCGGCAGCGGTGGGGAGTTCTTCGACGCGGATGGTGCTGGCCCATTCGGCGACGAGGGGGTCTCGTTCTTCCATCGTCATCCCGGCGTACTTCATGAACATTTGCGGGCCTTTGCGGCGGCGCCAGGTGAGATAGGCGAGGAAGTGCTCGCGGCAGATGCTATGCGTGCCGGCTGGGGCGTAGACTCTAGCTTGGCAGCCTTTGATCATGCAGGTCAGGTCGTGCATCTCTCCCCTCCAATTTGGAGCTCATAGTATGCAGGACGGACGGACTGATTATCAACCAGGTAGCCAGCGACTGCGAGTCAGTGCACCTCATCCAGCGTTGCGGCGTTCGAAGGACTAGCCCCTTCGGCCTTTTTCGAAAATCCTCTTGAAATATGGATGAGCGGCCAGTTACGGTACGCGGTCCTCTGTGTGCGTGTGCGAGGATCAGGGGAGATATGTGATGTTGCTCCAGGCGGTTTCCTTGCTGGGTGCCCTGATGGTGCTGTCGGCCTATGGCCTGATTCAGGGCGGGGTCTGGCGTGAGTTGGACGCGGCTTACCTCGCGTTGAACATCGTTGGGTCGTTGTTGCTGGGGATTGTCGCGATTGCGGATGAGAGGGCAGGATTTATTTTCTTGGAGTTTGCGTGGGCCGGCCTGGGATTGGTCGGCGTAGCCAGGGCCGTGAAGGCCAGGCGTACCGCGAGTTAACAGGGTTCGGATGAAAGGACTATGCACATGGCGGGTTTGATGTCGGCGGATGAGATTTTTGAAAAGGCGCAAAATGCTGCAGCGGCGGCCACGAATGCTGATGAAAAGGCCATGCAGATCGATTACCCGGCACTAAAAGAAAAAATCCGCGCTGCCTTGGGTGACCGTAAAGTTGCACGTTGTCACATCAACAAGTTTTTGCCCGAGGGCTATGAAGACCAGGGTCGGTTCAACCTGGTGCTGCTGACCGCTGGCAACGTGCTGTTCGATATGGTCATTGGCGATTCCTATTTCCGTTACGATGTGGTGTCGGTCGGTCAGCTGGACAAAGTCCAGGTGATCGATGCCATGTGGGACAACAAAGAAAAGCGCAAGGAAGAGCCGTTCCTGAGCCTCCGTCTGATGCATGCCGAAGAGGCCCACCTCTTGTTGGCGCTGGAAGATGACGAGCGGACGAGCCTTCTGGCTTTCGCCAGCGAGGTCTCATCTGTCAGGAACCCCGAAAAGTAAGATAGTCGAGCGAGATTAGCGGGACTAGCGAGAAGGGCGGGACTGGCCGGACTCATTGAGTCACTCGGAATTGGTTGGCTTGCACGTCGCGCTTTTCTCGCCTGTCGCGCGCGTTTATCCTGCGTGCTTAGGCTCGACGGTAGAAGGGGAGTGCCTGCACCGTCGCGTCATGACGCGCTCCATCGATTTCAACGGTGAGGATTGTGCCGGGGGCTGAAAAGTCCCGGAGCGGGAATGCCAGGGCGATAGGGGCTTTGAGCTGTGGTGAGTGCGTCGCGCTGCTGACCCAGCCGAGTTCACGGTCTCCGCTGAAGAGCTTGGCGCCTCTCGGTGGAATGACCGAGCCCTTGATGACCAGCCCGACTAAATGCCGCCGCACGTTGCCGTAGGTATCCATCCTCGCCACGACTTCCTGTCCCGGATAGCAGCCCTTGTTCAAGCTGAAGGCTTTGCCTTCCAGATTCGCCTCCGGTGGGACGATCTCTTCGTTGAGGTCCGGTCCTGCCTTGGGCAGGCCTGCTTCGATGCGGAGGGCCTCACGAGCGTGACCGCCGACAGCTTTAATGCCATATCCCGCTCCTGCCTCCATGAGTCGCTCCCAGGCCGTACTGAGGGCCTCGGCTGGCAGTAATACTTCGATGTCAGTCTCTCCCGTTTCCTCTGTGCGCAGGACGAACGCTGCATGGCCGCCGATTTGGGCTGGGACGGCGCTCACTGGCTTGAGGTCGCTCATTTCCACGCCGAAGGCGGCGCTGACGGTGGCGCAGGTCTTGGGTCCGCTGACGAGCAAGAGTCCCCAGGATTCTGCGCAGTTTTCCATCTTCGCTTTGATGCCGTAGAGCAGAAACTTTTTGAGCGCTTGGATGGTGGCGTCGCCGACCTCGCCGACATCTTCCACCCACAGACTGTCTGCCAGGACATAGACCCGAAAATAGCCGAGCATCTTGCCCTTGTGCGTAAGGAAGCTCGAGTAGCGGCCTTGGCCTGGCTGGAGCGGGAGGATGTCGTTGCTGATGAGGCCCTGGAGCCATTTCACGCGGTCGTCACCGGTGACGCGGATCTTGCCCCGGTGCGAGAGGTCGGAGAGGCCGACGGCCTGGCGCACTGCCTGATATTCCTCGACCCATTTGCCATAGTGCGCGGGCATCTCCCAGCCTGCGACCTCTTCAAAGGTGGCGCCGAGCTTCGCGTGGTGATCGTGGAGTGTGGATTGTTTCATAATTCCTTAATAGCCTGGAAGCTTTCAGCTGTCAGCGATCAGCGTTCTGACTCGGCTGACTGCTGCCCGGTAATCATTACCTCTACCAGCTCTTTCAAGCGAGAGGAGAACTCATTGCGCGAGACGATTTTAGTCACGCCCAGCGCTCTGGCCTGGTTAAAGGTATCGACTTCTTCGTGATTGGCGAAGGCAAGGACAGGAATGGTCTTCAGCTGTATATCGGCTGCGAGTGTTTCTAAGGCTTGAAAGGCGTTCAAGGTCTCGTCGTTCATGTTCAAAATCACCGCGGCCGGGCTGTTGGCGGACGCCTTCTCGGCGATGTCCTGTTGCGTGCGAGCCCGTTCGATCTTATAGCCCTTCGCCATCAGCGCGTCGCGGACTTTGGTGTAAAAAAAGATGTCGGTGACGCCGACGAGGATGGTTTTCTGGTCTATCTGGTCTGTTTTGTCTGTCTGGTGAGAATTCGTCTTCATAGGTGATCATGCCTTCACGTCAGAGTAGAGGGGCTGTCTTCTTTACCGAACCGGACAGACGAGATAGACCTTACAGACCAGATAGACCGGTCAGTTGAGTGAACTGATCAATCGCCCCAATGCTTTCTTGGCCAAGGAATAATCGGGATTGAGGGCGAGGGCTTTCTTATAGGAGTCGATGGCCTCGGTCCATCGGCCCTTGCGCTCGTAGACGCGGCCCAGGTTGAGATGGGGGAAGGCCGGGCTCTCATACCGTCTTGCCTGCAGGGCCTTCTCGAACCAGACGATCGCTTCGTTCAGTTCGC
>JBEGVJ010000081.1:0-51350 GCA_041178465.1 Nitrospirota bacterium | reverse complement strand
AGGTGTTCTATAATCGGCAGCGCCGCCACTCAACCCTTGGCTATCACTCCCCAGCCGAGTATGAAGCGAGGACGGCAGTAGCTTAACCAGGTGTCCACGGAATTGGGGGAAGGTCATTCCTTCCTCAGTAGGGCGCAGGAGGGTTCGGACTTCTATCAGAACGTGCTCCACATCAACCGACGATAGTTCGTCATTATCCAAGAGGGCATCGATACGAACCACCAGCTGAGATAAGGGGTGAAGCCAGGTAAACCAGGGATCGTTCAGCACCAATTGCAGCAGTTGGCTGCTTGAGGCGATACGGCCATGGATGCGTTCGTAGGTTACTTGCTCTGCCAGAATGAGGGTCTTATGGAGCTTCAAGAGGCCGCCCCGTACGTTGAGAAGCCCATCGCGAAGAGAGCAGGATTTCCCGATCGAGGGTTTTCGCGCTACAGCAGCCATAAAAGTAATTTTAGCAGGTCCTTGTTGCCATACGCTAACCTGTCGCAGGCGGGCCATCGTCGAATCGCTTTGCTCTCTGCCTCCTGCACTCGCTCCACCTCGTCATGATCGTCGATGTAATGGGTTGTAGTCTGTCCCATCGCTATGCGGCTCGGTGCACTGCGTAACATGAATCATTCGGTATTCAGAGCGAATGAGTACGCTGAAACAGACCATGCTGTCGAAGTATCGCGCAAGTCGATGATGTGGCTCGTAGGGAGGCGGGGGGCCTGGGCAACGGGGGAATAGCGCTGCTTAATGTAATGCCTGAGTGGCGAACTGCGTAAAAAGTTCTCCTGTGAGGTAGTCGGTGTTGGCTGGGTCGAGGATATCCTTGCGGCGGAGATAGTCGTTGAGGATTCTGCCGCCAGTGGTTTTATGGACGTGCGGGAGTGCGAGATTCATGTGGTAGCGTTCGACTGCGCCGGCCACGCGACTGATGAAGACGACGGTGCCGTCCGGCTCCTGCCGTTCGACGATCCCGACATGCGTTAACAGGTCGTTCGCCTTGCCGTCCCTGTTGTAGTCCCACGTATTGTTAAAGAAGACGAGATCTCCCGGGTGGGCAACCGGCCCGTGGTGAAGGGCGCCGTGCTGACGCATATGGGCATAGATAAGCCGGACGCCATTGGCTGTGGGGTCGCTCACGCCGCTGTCGTACAGATCGATGCCGTGATCGAGGAAGATGGCTCGAGTGACTCCGGCGCAGTCGTAGGCGATGCGGCGGCCGTGTACGTCGATGGTGGTGGCTCCGACAAGCTGTGTTGCGGTACGGACGATGGCGGTTCGGCGTGGTGTGGCTTCCACCACCTGGCAGCATCCCTGCTTGTCCATGGGGATTGTTGTCGTGCGCTCTTGTGTCGCGCTGGCACAGCCGACTAATGTTGCCACTGCGATCAGGAATCCAATAAAGACCATGCGGGGCATCGTTGTGCGTCCAGCCGTCATTTCAGAAAGCGTCTGAATTCGAGCACACGTTATCATGGGATGTGAGGTGGACCAAGGGCAGGGCTATTTTGCGCCGAGCGGGTGGTCGTGAGATGCGGGTGATTGTGCGCATCGGAAACCGATTGTGGCTGAACGTTGGTCCGGTGCTGAGCCGCCACGGGTTGCCGTTCGGAGCATGATCTGGTTACTTTTCCAGGAGCCGCCTCGGACGCTCTTGTAGCGCCCGCTGGTTGGGCCAGGCGGATTGCGCTCTGGCATATAGGCGTAGTAGTCGAATCCAAACCAGTCCTGCACCCACTCGGCGACGTTTCCCGCCATATGGTGGAGGCCATAGGGGCTCTTACCTGCTTCCTGCGAATCCACTGCCGCAAGAATGGGGATCTCGTGGACGTGATGCTGGCCGAACATGGCGAGGGTTGGGTTGGGGTCGGTATTTCCCCAGGGGAATAGGCCGCCCTCGGATCCTCGCGCTGCTTTTTCCCACTCCGCTTCCGTCGGAAGCCGTTTGCCCTTTGCCAGGCACAGATTTTTGGCTTCGGCCCATGTCACATAGAGAGCCGGCCATCGGCTCAAGGTCTGGTCCGGGACGGAATGGATCGTGATCACGTGCCAGATGAGTTTCTGCAGCTCGTCCGACGGATGGAGTTTTTGCTGTTGTAGGAAGGCGAGGTATTCCCCCAAGCTCACTTCATCGCGATCTATTTCGTAGGTATCCAGCCAGACTCGATGTTGCGGCAGTTCCGTGTCATCGAACTGCGTCCAGTTTCCGTAAGGATCGTCATCGACTCGCTTGCTGCCGAGCAAGAACAGCCCGGCTGGGATGGTGACCATCGGTGACGGCTGGGCCAGCGTCGCGATCCCGGTCAAATGGCGGGCCAGTTCCGGTGACGATTTTGACCCAGCACTCACGTCTTGTAGGGTTCCCATGAAGAGGAGGAGGGAGAGCGAGGTTGCCAACCATGTGCGATGGTGCTGCATCAGGTTTTGCCGGGGGAGGCCAGGGCCTTGGTGATTTCACGGATGAGGCTCCGCTCAATTTCCGAGACTTCCTCTGCGCTCACGCTGAGAATGCGGCCGCCCTGGGCCAGTTTTTCAAAGTCCGCCTTGACGCTGAGCCGGGTGACAGTCGAGGGGAGAGCGTGAAGCGATAGGATATATTGATTCCGTGAGCCGGCGACTTCAAGCGAGGCCGGGGGGGAGACTTTTCGCTCCGTCACGTAGACCGCTTTCTGATCGGTCTTGATACTCACTTTGACGTGGTATCCATTGCGGCTGAGGGTTTCTTCTACAGCCCTGGCGACGGCACTCAAGGGGCGTGGGATGTTTTCAGTTTGTGTTTCTTTTTCTTCGACGTGGATATGCTGCGCCGCTTGAGTCGCTGCGGTTTTTTGGACGTCGGCACTCAGCTTTTTGGTCTGGGCTAATTGTATCGCGAGATTGTCGGCGGCAGCTTTGGCATCGGCTTTGGCGGTCTCGGTCGCCTTCCTCGCATCGCGCAGCTCCTGGTTCAACAGGTCGATCTGTTGTTGCATGACCTTGTTCCCATCTTGCAGCGAGGTGATGACCGACTCCTGCCGGGCCAGTTGCTTGCGGAGCGACTCATTTTCCGCTTTGAGCGGAGAGTCGTCGGGCTTGCAACCGTTGGCCAAGACACAGAGCGCGATTGCTCCGATCCACAAGGGCCACGGGTTTGACTGAGTCTTGTCACGCACGTCACGCTCCTCCACCTGATCGTAAGGATTATCCACGCTTCGCGCTAACTTGTCTATGCCGGAATCCATGAATTGACCATGCTCCGGGCCGGACGCTATGCTCGATCCATGATGACTCGTGTGGCGGTTCTGGTCATGGCGGTGCTATTCACGGATGTTTTGCCTGGTTTGCCGGGAGCAGTGGCGGAATCGGAGCAGAAGGCTAGCAACATTCCCGCTGAAGACTATGCCTTGTACGATCAGGTGGTGACGAGCAAGTTTCTCACGTCGGCCACTCGATTGGTTGTGATTGAACGTATGACGAGGCTCAGGCTCTCTCCCGGTCAAGAGGAGCCGACGGAGGCCGAACATTTTCACGAGGGGGGATATTTCGATGGCGAGCTGCCAGCGGACCTGATCCAGGAGTTTATCTCGATCAACCGGCAACCAGGCCGGCTCGAAGGACGATTTCACGTCGGTGTCAGCTACCGGTTTGTCACGGGGGATACGATTGAAGCGCCGGAAGTATCTTTGACTCGCCCGGTTACGGTGGCCCATGTGAAGCCGGTTCAAGCGCCAGAGATTTTGGAACGTTTGGCTTTCTCCCGTGTGGCGCGAAGCCTCCGCAACGACCAGGCGCTGTTGTATGTGGAAGCCCTTCGTCCCGACGGCACCGGAGCAGGATTTCTCATATGGTTTCATCGTCGCGGGCGAGATTGGGTGATCCTCGATACGGAAGTTGTTTGGGCCATCCAGGCTCAGGAAGAGCCGGAGGGCGGCCCGCTCCTTGCGCCTTGAGGGGCGTGGACGGTAGCATGCGTTCATGATACCGGGGATAATCCGAAAGACATTTTCCGTCCCGCCTCTTGGGTGCAATTGCTCGATCATCGGCGACCCGGTGACGAAGCAGGCGATTGTGGTTGACCCGGGCGGCGCGCACGAGCGGATTTTGCACGAGGTGCAGCAGCTTGGTCTGACGGTGACGTATATCCTCCACACCCATGCCCACCTCGACCACTTTCTGGCATCGGGTGAAATGAAGAAGGCGACAGGGGCAACATTGTGCCTGCATCATGACGACCTGGATCTTTGGAAGATGCTGGAGGTGCAATGCGATCTTTTTGGCGTGGCCTATGTCCCGGTGCCGCTGCCGGACTATTGGTTGAAGGATGAGGAGAAGTTGTTGGTCGGACGGGTTTCCGCGGTCGCGCTCCACACGCCCGGTCACACGCCCGGGTCGATGAGCTTTCACTTCCCTGGCGACAACCTGGTGCTGGCCGGCGATACGCTTTTCCGAGGCAGCATCGGACGCACCGATCTCTGGGGCGGAGATTTCGACACCATCGAGCAATCGATTCGAGAGCGGCTGTATACCTTGGACGATGCCACGATCGTCGTGACCGGCCATGGGCCGGAGACCGAAATTGGGCTAGAGAAAGAGACGAATCAGTTTGTTCGGATGTAGCAGGATACTGAAACAGTCCGCCAGCTTCGTTCTCGGCTCATCGAAATCCTCAACGAACCCCTGAGGGTCCGCCTCCGGTTTCAACTCGCCTGCGGCCTTGCTGGACGAACTGTTTGAGTATCCTGCGGGATGGATCTCCCTGGTGAGTCGCATTTGAGGATCGTCGAAGGGGGAGCGTGAGGCGCTATTCTTTTTCCATCCTGGTGCGGAGCCGCGCTAAGCGCTGTTCGGTGGATTGTTTGATGAAGGCCATGTTTTCGGCCAGATGTTGCTCTGCGTTGATTTTCCCCTCCTCGCGCCGCTTCAGTTGGGCCAGCCCGAACTGTGAGATCAAGGGGCCGTCTTCCTGGTTCAGCGCTTTCCAGACCGCCGCACATTTGTCCTGTTTGGCAGGGGGATACTTGTCGCAAGGGGGATCGGCCGCCCAGCCGGTGCCCCAGCCAGTTCCCAGTAGTATCAATACCAACGCCAGTGTCCTCATCGCCTGTTCCTTCGCGGCATAAATGGCGCCTCGCAGCGTGCCTGCCGGGCCTCGGTTGCAGTGGAAGCCGGGGTGCGGCCGGTCTTCAGCAACGGGACTGTCAAATTTTCATCGCGTCGGTTACGTCGTGGAGCGTCGCGCGGGCGACCTCGCTAGCCCGGCGGCTGCCGTCTTGCACGATGTCCTGTAAGCGCGCCGGGTCTTTGCTCAGGACCGCCCGGGCGTCCCACATCGGCGTCATGCGCTCGACGACTCGGTCGGCGACGAGCTTCTTGCAATCGATGCAGCCGATGGCGGCGGTTCGGCACTCCGTCTTGATCTGCTCCTGAACCATCGGCAATGAAAATATTTTATGAAAATCGTATACCGGACAGAGATCCGGGTTTCCGGGGTCGTGGCGCCGGACTCTGGCGGGATCGGTGACCATTGTCTTGAGCTTCTGGCGCACGACCGGCTCGGCGTCGGACAGATTGATCGTATTGCCGTAACTCTTACTCATCTTCCGTCCATCCGTGCCGAGCACTTTCGGAAACTTGGTGAGTTGTTCGACCGGTTCCGGGAACACCGGCTTGTAAAGGCTGTTGAACCGGCGGGCCAGTTCTCTGGTGAGCTCCAGGTGCGGCAGCTGGTCCTTTCCCACCGGCACGAAGTCAGGTTTATAGAGGAGGATGTCCGCGGCTTGGAGGACCGGATAGCCGAGAAATCCATAAGTGGTCATGTCGCGATCCTTAATCTCTTCCTGTTTTTCCTTGTAGGTTGGGTTTCGTTCCAGCCAGGAGACAGGCGTCATCATCGAGAGCAGGAGATGCAGAACGGCATGTTCCGGGATGCGGGACTGTATGAACACGGTGGCTTTCGCAGGATCGATGCCCGCGGCCAGCCAGTCGATCAAGAGTTCGTGGACGAATTCTCTGATGCGGCTGGTATCGGCATAGTTTGACGAGAGTGCATGCCAGTCTGCGACGAAGAAGTAACACTCGAACTCGTCCTGAAGGCCCTTCCAATTTTCCAAGGCGCCGAGGTAGTTGCCGAGATGGAGCAGCCCGCTCGGCTGCATGCCGCTGAGGACGCGTTTTCTGGGTGTGGTCATGGTGTATTTCCTGTTCCGAGACCGATGGCGGTGGAGAGAATCGTGTTGGATAGACTGTGCGTCAAGGTGCTGGTGACGGTATGAATAAGGTGGATCTGCGGGTCGAAGATGATCAGCCCCACCAGGATGAACATGCCGTAAGGCTCCACCCGCATGAGCGTCACCGCCGCAGCAGGCGGGAGAAGACTCGTGAGAATTCTTCCGCCATCCAGCGGGGGGAGCGGCAGCAGGTTGAACAGCATCAAGAGTACGTTAATCAAGACGGAATAGACCGCCATCACGGCGATCGGGAGCAGGAGCATGGTCTGCCAGGTATCGGGGAAGATAGCGCCTTCCGGTTTGGACCAGTAGTTCCCAATTGCAGGTTCGATCGATAAGAGGATTGCGAAGAGGAGCGCACTGCCGATGGCCAGCGCGAGATTCATGGCCGGCCCCGCGGCTGCGACGAGTGCCATATCGCGGCGAGGTTGATGCATACAGTGTGGGTCGATGGGGACCGGCTTGGCCCAGCCGAGAAAAAACCCGCCCGGCATAGCCAGGCAGAGCAACGGCAGTATAACGGTCCCGAACGGATCGATGTGTGCCAGCGGGTTCATGGTGAGTCGCCCCTGCCGCTTGGCGGTCGAATCGCCGCATCGATAGGCGACCCAGCCATGGGCGTACTCATGCAGCACCATCGCGAAAAGGAGCGGGAGCGCCATATAGGAAATCGTATGCAGGATCTGCGGGATGGAGTTCATGGGGTCGGCTTTCTTAGTTTATTTGAAGGAATCGGCCCCGTTTGACTTGTATGAGAAAGAGCGGCCGGTTCAAGGTCCCGTCCGGCCCAAACGCCGCCGGCCCCGCGAGCGTTGCGAGGTCAGGCTGGGCCAGGAACTGGTTGCGGACGGCTTCGCCAGATGTGGCGCCTTTTCGCGCTGCATCCACCACCAAATTCGCGGCATCGTAGCCTTGCATGGCAAAGAGCGTCGGACTGGTTTGGAAGCGTTTCCTGTATCGCTCGACAAAATCCTGCACGGCGCGGTTGGGGCTGTCCACAAAGAAGCCGTCGACGAATACGGCGCCGTCGAGCGACGAATCGGCCGTGCGGGCAAAGTCCGGCGAGTTCCATCCATTTGCGCCCAACAGTGGAACCGTCATGTCATGAAAGTTGAGTTGAGCGGCGATGAGGCCGGCATCGGTTGCGCGGCCTGGAATGAAGATCGCATCAAAGCCTGGCGTATAGAGGGTTTTTCTGTCCATCTTGGTCGGTTTCCCTTCCAGCTTAGTCTGGTCGACCGGCACGGACAAACCATACTTTTTAAGATCTTCCGCTTTCATGTGTTTGAGCTGCACGCTCACGTCGGCTTCGCCCTCTTTATAAGACTCAATGGCGACCACTTCCCCTTCGTGTTGGCGCACTTCTTGGGCAAACAGCCGGGCTAATTCGCGGCCATAGGCGGTGTCGGGATGCAGGATGCAGAATCGGCGGAAGCCTTGCTCCCCGATCGCGTAGGCCGCGATGCGTTTGGCTTGGAGTTGATAGGTGAGCGCGGCGTTGAATACATAGGGGCCCAGTCGTCTGACGTTGGGGAGGGTCGCTGCCGGGGTAATCAAGGGGGTGTGGGCTCGTCCGGCCAGTTCGGCCATGACCGGCAAATGCTTCGAGAGGAGCGGGCCGATGACGGCGAGGAGGCGATCGTTGTTCAGCAGTCCGGAGAAGTCGTCCAGAAACGAAGCACGATCGGATTCGAATTCTTTGACGATGAGACCGATCGAGGAGACTCCTGTTCGGTCTTTGTATGCCTCAATGGCCAATTGAATGCCGTTGAGGGTTTCGTCGGCAAAGGGAGCGAGTTTCCCTGAGAGTGGCAGGACCGCGGCGACGAAAAACTGATGGGATTTCAGTTTGGTTTGGAGTGAGGCGAAGAGCTCCGAGGTTTGGGCTGCCTGTGGGTGTGTCGGGAAATTTGAGAGGAATTGCTGGATTTGCCGGACGGCTCGGTGTTCTTCTCCTCGACCGATGTAGAGGTCGACGAGGCGGAGGGAGGCGAGATCGCCTGGAAAGCTTCGTGGAAAGATTTCGCGGATTCGTTCGAGGGTTTTTTTGTCCGATGTGTCACTGACTAATTTGCGGATACGGGCCCGTGCGTCTTCCGATTGGTCCTCGGTGCCCAAGGCCATTTCATCAAGCCACGCTTGGATGGCTTGGGGCGTATCTTTTTTTTGCGCATAGAACTCCCCGCTCAGGCGTAGCGCGTCTCGTTTGGTGTCAGCATCTTTCGAGAGGGTGCGGAGACTTGTCAGGAGAGGGAGGGCAAGGTCGAGATTGCCCATTGCCGCATGGGTACGGGCCTGCATCAGCTTGCCCCGGGCGGTCACCTCGGAGTCGGGAAACTCAGCCTGCAGTTGCTGCAAGTATTTGAGGGCGTCTCCATATTGTTGCGCGTGATACAGGGCTGCGCCAAGTAATAGATACGCGTCGTCGAGCAGGTCGGGCTTCGGAGAGGTGGTCAAGAAACGGCGGAGTAGAGGGATGGCTTCTTCTGCTTGCTCTGTGTCGATCAGACGTTTCGCCTGGTTGAGAACAGAATGGTCCGCAGGGGGCTGCGCCCCCGTTTGCGCATGGGCAACAGGGCTGAGTTCGAACCCAATTGGCCAGAGCAGGATCCAGGCAAGTGTGAGCGTCTGGCACCAGGGTGCTAGGCGGGCGGGCGCACGACATGAAAACGAAGGTCTCAACAGGTGGGCCATGAGCTCCTGGACGGTGTGACGAGCATGTCATTCGCATGTGACTACTATCGGAAACCCTGTGGGAGTGTCAAGGTAAGCCCCGCATGGCTCGTTGTGTTCAGGTGAGTGATTGGCTATCATCGTCCAGATGATGCTGGACCCACTGGCGGAGCGATATTTACGCCATCTTCGAGTGGAGGGTGGCCTCTCCGTCAACACGGTTGAGGCCTACCGCCGCGACCTGAGTCGATTCCATTCTTATGTGCATCGCAACGGCGCCGTGCCGCTTCGGCAGCTTACCGTAGAGACCGTGAGGGGGTTTCTTGGCTCGTTACACGAGGCAGGGTTGTCTCACGCTTCCTCCGTCCGCTGTCTCTCGGCGATTCGTGGATGGTTCCGGTTTCTGATGCAGGAACGGATGATCGAGGAAAGTCCTGCCATCGGGCTGTTCTCGATGGCCCGAGGCGTTCGACTGCCCAAAACATTGTCGCCGCAAGAGGTCACCGCATTGTTGGACCTGGCGGCATTACCCGCCCTTGAAGATCTGCGTGATCGTGCCATGGTGGAGTTGCTCTATGCGACAGGGCTTCGTGTGACGGAATTGGTGACGGCTGAATTGGCGCAGGTGAGTCTCGATGTCGGCTATCTCCTGGTTACGGGCAAGGGCGCAAAGCAGCGTCTCGTGCCGATGGGTGAGGGGGCCCGGCAGCTGCTGCGGCAGTATGTGGAGGAGGCGAGGCCCCAGCTTCTCAAACAACGGGCGTCACGGTACCTGTTCGTGTCGAGGCGTGGCGGGCCGTTGACGCGGCAAGCGTTTTGGAAGTTGCTGCGGCGCCGTGCACAGCGAGCGGGAATTACGCAGGTCATCTCGCCGCATATGCTTAGGCATTCGTTTGCCACGCATCTGCTCGAGGGCGGCGCGGATCTTCGATCTGTCCAGGTGATGCTTGGGCATGCCAACATTGTGACGACGCAGATCTACACGCATGTTGAGCGGGGACGGTTGAAACGGGTGCACGATGCCTGTTTTCCCCGGAGAGGCCGGCGGCGCGGGCAGAAAACATAACCGGGAAGATGCGACTCACGTGAACGGAGGGGGCCATGGCCAAAAAATGCAAGAAGAGTGCGAGATTCGGTTGACATGCGCAGGAGGACTTGGTAGCATCCGCGAAGGTTGCTAAGGAAATCGGGCGGATAGCTCAGTTGGCAGAGCGCCACCTTTACACGGTGGATGTCACAGGTTCGATCCCTGTTCCGCCTACCAGTGAACGCGCTGGTTCGCGGGGATGGATCGGATAAGACACTAGAGATAAAAACTTCAGACGGGACCAACCGCTAGATATAGTCTAGTCATAAAAATCTTCCGCTATAAGTTGGGTTTCGAGGGGCCGTCGTTCAGCTGGTTAGGACGCCAGATTGTCAATCTGGAGGTCGCGGGTTCAAATCCCGTCGGCCCCGCCAACTTTCTCCGGTGTGTGTGGACTTTGCAGGTAGGAGGGTGAGGACTCCCTAGAGTCGGGAAAGGTTGTCGCCGCATGTTTCAGACAGGTCTATCCGGACTGGTCGGCTCGCTTGGTTCGGTCTCAAAAGTCGTGCTCTTGCTCCTCTTCGTGTTTTCAGTCATCTCCTGGGCCGTAATTTTTTCCAAATGGCGAGCTTTCCGAGTGGCCGACCGAGAGGATCGTCGGTTCCTTGTGCTTTTGGAGAAAACAAACGACCTTGACGAGCTGTATCGGCAAATTCGACGACTTGAAGGGAGTCCCTGTGCGATCGTATTCGAAGGGGTGATGGAGCGTGTGTGGTCCGGAGGGGGAGAGGGAAAGAACGGATCCAGCGCGGGACCGGTTGATCGGCACGTCATAGAACGAACGGCATCTCATCTCGGGCAAAGTCAGCTCTCACGGCTCGAGACCTATCTCCCCTTTCTTGCCACGACGGGAAACATTACTCCGTTTGTCGGACTGCTCGGGACCGTGATGGGAATCATCGATGCGTTTCGTGAGATCGGCACCCAAGGGACCGCCAGTATTTCTGCTGTCGCTCCCGGCGTTGCAGAGGCCCTCGTCGCAACGGCGGCTGGTCTGTTTACCGCCATCCCCGCGGTCATTGCCTACAACTACTTCCTTATCAGAATTCGCAGCACGGCGTTTCGGTTAGATTCGGTTACCATCAAGCTGTTGGCGTTCTTCTCGATTGCTGCATCAAAGGCGAAACCAGTTCCGGTCGGAGTTCAAGGATGACCCTTGAGTCTCGGCACCGCCGGTTTCTGGCAGAAATCAACGTCATCCCTCTCGTCGATGTGGTCCTCGTTCTCTTGGTGATTTTCATGGTCACCGCGCCGATGTTGTATCGAGGGATGGATATTACGCTGCCGACCTCTGCTACGAATACGATCAAGCCGGAAATGCGCCAGGTCCTGACAATTGAAAAAGATCAACGATTGTATCTCGATAAAGAGCCGGTCGGCGTGGCCCAGCTTGAGCAAAAATTGAAGCGTTTAAAGCGGGACCACCACGATGTGTCGTTGTATCTTCGGGCCGATCGCGATGTGCCATATGGTATCGTGGTGCAAGTCATGGACAGCGTCAAGAAGGCCGGGATCGAGAAGATCGGAATGGTGACGGAACCGGTTGGCCCCGAGCCTGTGGCGGCACCACAAATTCTGCATCTTCCGCCGCAAAAGGGTTGAGACTGCGTGTTCGAGGGGGCTGGTTGTTATGACGTCCCAGACGTCGGCTCAGTCAAGTCTGTGGTTCGATCGTGAGGATCAATCCAGGGTATGTTCTCGCCTCAAGGGAACGTTGGCGCTGTCGCTTGTCTTGCATGCAGTGGTCTTGCTCGTGGCGCTAGGGCTCAGGCTTCCGCAGCAGGGTGAGCGCCCGCTGACATCAGTGGAAGTGTCGTTGGTCAGTTTGCCGGCACCCGTGAGGCAAGCCGAGCCGGCGAAGCCGGTCGAACCAGTAAAAATTTCAGATCCGAAGCCGGTCCCAGCGCCGTTGGCCAAGACGACGACGGCACGCGCAGCCCATCCCGTTGCGCCGCCAAAAGGCGAGACGAAGAGGGATTTGCTGAAGGACCTTCAGCTTCCCCCGGATGCGCCAAAGTTTGGAGACTTGAGTCCTGCAAAATCTGCGGCTCAGGCCCAGCAGGCGGCGAAAACAAAGTCGATCAATATTCCGCGTATTCCGGATGCGGCACAGGTCCCGGTGGCGAAGACTCCACAACGGTCTTCGGTCAGCGAGGATCTCAATCGTGAGTTAGAGGAGGAGCTGAAGAAGATCAAACCGTTTCAGCCTGCGGCCAAGCTGGAGATCCCAAGCGAGGTCAAGCCCCGCGAGGCACAGGTAAAGCCATCGCCCCAGCAAGAGACGAAAGCTCCGGCAGTAAAGATGCCAGACACGGCGTTGAAGATTTCCGGCACAGCCGGGTCGAATTCCTACTGGGCTCGGGTGCAGTCGATTATCAGCAGCCATTGGGAGCCGCCTCCGATCGACATGGAGGGGCAGACCTATACGATGATCGTCAAGTTCCGGCTTCAACGGGATGGGCTGATCAAGGATGTGGTGGTCAAGCAGGCATCCGGCAATGCCTACTTCGATATGGCGGGGCAGCGTGCCGTGCTTCGCCCGCGAGTCCTGCCCGCGTTTCCTGCCGATATGATGGACGGTTATAAGGATATCGAAATGGTATTTCGAGTCGGAGAGTCGGTCGGATGATACAGATGAAATGGATCAGTGCGTGGGCCGGTGGGTTCTTGCTCGTTGCAGGGGCTGTGGGGATTCTTGAATCCGGTGCGGCGGACGTAATTCTTGAGGCCACCCGTCCCGATTTTCAAAAGATTTCCCTGGGGGTCGTGGGGATCAAAAACGTGGGAGGTCCCGATTGGTTGGGGGGACGGATCGAGGAAGTCCTCAAGAAAGATGTGAAGCGTTCCCTGGTCTTCGATCTGGTGGATTTACCGAGTGTGGGGATCAAGGGCCATGATCTTGGCACAGGGATAGAGGGCGGGGCCAAGGCCGTCTTCAAACAAGCGACGGAGAATGGGGTATCGGTTTTGGTCTGGGGGAAAGCCGGTTTGAAAGGGGCGGACAAAGAAGCCGATGTGAATATGGAAGGCTTCGTCTATGACAGCGGCAGCGACGAGGTCGTTGGAGGCAAGCGCTATGCAGGGTCGCCGTCGGTCGTGCGGCTTATGGCGCATCGGTTTGCCGACGAACTCGTCTTCCGCTATACGGGCGAACCGGGCATTGCCCGGACCAAGATTGCCTATGTGGCTGAACATGGGATTGCCCGTGAGTTGTTCGTCATGGATTACGATGGACATGATGTGCGTCAAATTACGGCCGATGGCTTTCTGAATCTCATGCCACGGTGGTCTCCAGACCGCCGTTTCCTCGTCTTCACCTCCTATCGCAATCGCAATACGCAGGACATCGATATGATCGAGTTGGCGACGGGCAAACGGTGGACGATGATTTCCCTGGGAGGATTGAATATCACTCCCTCATTGTCGCCTGATGGGAACCTTCTGGCATTTGCCTCCAGTCACGAGGGCAACTCCGAGCTCTATCGGTTGGATACCAGGACGAAGGCGCTTCAGCGTTTGACGGTGAATCCGTCCGGCGACTTGTCTCCCTCCTGGTCTCCGACCGGCCGAGAGCTGGCATTCGTGTCTGATCGGGGCGGCGCGCCGCAGGTATTTCTCATGAGTTCGGATGGGGCAAACGTGCGCCGCTTGACGTTTGAAGGGGATTACAATGCAGCGCCGGTGTGGTCGCCACGCGGAAATTGGATCGCCTATGTGTGCCGGACTCCGCGCAAGGAATATAAGATCTGTGTGATCTCTCCGGACGGACAGAAGCGGATGCAGTTGACGACAGGGCCGGGTGTCGATGATTCGCCGTCGTGGTCGCCGGATGGCCGGCATCTGGTATTCAGCTCGACGGCTGATGGAAAAAGCCAGATCTATATGATCAATGCCGACGGCAAGGATATTGAGCGGCTGACCTTCGAGGGAACGCACAATAGTGCGCCCTCCTGGTCTCCGGCATCATGAGGGGGCGGGCGCGGTTGTATGAGTGGAGCGAGCAAAGGCCAACGATCGAGATGACTAACGTTAGGAAAAGGAGAAGAACGTATGAAGAGGACATTGTCTGCATGTAGCGTAGCGCTGGTGATGGGCATGGCATTGATTGGTATGCCGGGCTGTTCCAAGAAGTCTGTACAATCGGGCGGTGACTCTCAGGCTACTCAAGGGGCGGGGGAGGGCGCAGGGACAGGGACAGGCGCAGGGAGCTTAGGTAGCGCCAAGGGCGGTGTCGGCAGCTTTCCTGAGACCGGGGCTCAGCCTGGAGGGGCAGGCCTTCGCGGTCTCGACAGGAATCCTTCGGAGGAGCGGGTAGGCGGTGGTACGATGTTGGCAAAAGCCGATCCCTCCAGCAGCGCCGGGCGGCAAATGGATGAGACGATGCGTGCCGAACAGGCGGCTTCAGCGGCAGCGGGCATGCGAGATGTGTTGTTTGGCTACGATAGTTGGGCGATTTCCGAGGAGGGGCGTCAATCGCTGACTCGCAATGCAGAGTGGATGAAGGCCAATCCGGGTGCGCAGATCAGGATCGAAGGGCATTGTGACGAACGCGGGACCTCCGCCTATAACCTCGTCCTCGGTGAAAAACGGGCGAAAGCCGTGCGGAACTATCTGGTCGAACTCGGTGTCAGTGCCAATCGCCTGGCCGTGGTGTCCTATGGAAAAGAACAACCGTCTTGCCATGAGCATGCGGAGTCGTGCTATCAGCAGAACCGGCGCGGACGCCTGGTGGTGAAGGTCGGCAAGTAAGTCGCGTCCACTCCTGGGACCGTTGCCGGGCGATGGTCCCCGGAGCAGGAAGAGAAGATTTTCTTACGAGAGATAGGTGACGCTATGTGGACTCATGGCAAGATGCGTGGGGTCTGGACCTCGCTCTGCGTGGTTTGTGCGATGTCGATTGCCGGTTGCCTTGCGCAGCAGTCGGATCTCAAACGGACTGAAAGTAATTTTCAGCAGCGAAGTGCGCGACAGAGTCTGGAGATTTCAACGCTTCGGGAGCAGGAATTGCCACAGTTGCGCGGCGAACTGGAGCGGGCGTTGCATCAAGCGCAGGAGCTTCAGGGCAAGCAGGAGGATCTCAAACAGCGCGCAGGCCAGATCGAGCAGCAAACGAAGAAGTTAGAGCAGGTGGCCGCGAAAATAGAGACGGATAGTTCCACGCGTTACGCCTGGGTCCAGAAGAGCCTTGACGGTCAGGAGCTGAAACACAAAGAGGATCGCGATCGGTTCCGGGCGGAGGTGAATAGCCGTCTGGATGATATGAATCGGCAGATGGAGACGTTGCGGAAAGAGCTGATCGAGGCGGTCCAGAAGACCAACGGTGCGTTGATGAAGAATGTGGATGCCCGCCTGGAGGAGCAGCGAAAGGCGGCGGCGGATAGCCAGAACCGCGTTGAGCAGTTGGCCGCGAAATTTGCGCAGTTCAGTCAGTCCTTGGCGGGGTTCAGGGATTCGCTCACAGGATTGAGCGAGCGGGTGAGCCAAGAAGAGCAGGCGAGCAAAGCGTCGATGACCCATCTGAATGAGATGAATAAAACGGTGACCGGTTATTTGGGTGAGGTGAACAAAAGCGTGACCTCTGTCGCGCAGAAGTTTGCTGCCCGCTTCGATGAGCAGGACCGTCGTCTGGATACCCTTTCCAGGGCCGTTGATCAGGTCGCGCAGGATGCGCACTCGCGGGGAGGAAGCAAGGCAGGGGCGCGTCCGTCAACGGCGAAGCCTGCCCATCGATCATCGCTGGCGCCTTCGCCTGAGGTCCCACAGGTTGAGCAAAAAACGTCGTCGGCTTTGCTCCCTGCGCAGGTAGAGGCTGGACAGTCTGCGGACGTCGCTACGCGGCCAGACGAGTCCGTAGAGTCGCCGCATTCCCCCAGTCAGAGCGGTGAGCGTTCCGATAAGCTTGAGTATGAGCGCTTGTTGGCCCTGTTCCGTGAGGGGGATCTCAATGGAGCGCGAGAGGGATTTGCCGCGTTTTTACGTAACTATCCGAGCTCGGATCTGTCCTCAAATGCGCGCTATTGGCTCGGTGAATCGTACTACGGTAAAAAGGATTATAGGCAGGCGATCGATTCGTACGATCGCGTTGAACTGGATTTCCCCCATAGCGAGAAGGTTCCAGCGGCGATTTTGAAGAAGGGGTATGCGTACTTGGCGATGAAAGATAAGAAACGCGCTTCTTCGGCTTTCAAACAGGTGGTGACGTTGTACCCACGGAGCCCCGAAGCAGAAAAAGCATCCAATAAACTATCCCAGTTGAAGGAGTCGCGATAACCGTGATGCGCAAGGAAATAGGTTGTATGAGGCTGGCCGTGTGCATGATTGGGACAGTGTTGTGGCTCACCGGATGTGCCTCGCACGCGGATTTTGTGGAGTTGCGTGAGCACATGGCGGCGGTGTCGAAGTCCCAAGATCATGACCAAAAACGGCTGGATGCGCTGCAACGGCACGTGGAGTCGCTGGAGCGGGTAAAGGATAGCGAGTCCGCCAGGCTCAAGCTTGATCCGAAGCTCGATGAACTGTCTGCACGGATTCAAAAAATAGAAGGCCGGTTGGCCAAACTCGACGAGACGCCAGCGGCTCCAGCTGTGCCCAAGGTGGAACTGGCCCCGGGAGAGCCCGCTCGCCCCTCCAAGCCACAGAAGCCGGCCTCTTCTTCAGATGTGCCGACGGTGGTGCCCGGTGTGCCCACGATTACCCCGACGTCGGCGTTTAATCTGGCGTACAACGACTATCTCAACGGAAAATATGATCTTGCGGTGGCGGGTTTTCAGCGATTTGCGAAAGATTTCCCCGGCACGTCGCTGACGCCGAATGCCTACTACTGGCTGGGCGAGTCGTACTATCAGCAAAAATATTATGTGCGTGCGATGCAATCGTTCGAGTATCTCGCAACGGAGTATCCAGGAAACGAGAAGGTGCCTGTAGCGCTTTTCAAATCAGGGCTCGCAGCTGGCGAAACGGGGGATCTCGCGAAATCGAGGAAGTATCTCAAGCGGGTCATCGAAGAGTTTCCTGCGTCAGACGAGGCGAAGCTGGCGAAGAATAAGCTGGCTGAAATTCGATGATCGGGCATCCTGTAAGACGGCTCGTGGTGGCTCCATTTTTACTGGCGTTCTCTGGAGTGTAGTTTCATGCCAGCCGCCAGTCGCTCCGCCAAGATTCATGTTCTCCCTGACGACGTCGTCAGCCGCATCGCGGCTGGCGAGGTTGTCGAGCGCCCCGCCGCCGCTGTCAAAGAATTGCTGGAAAACAGTCTGGACGCAGGGGGCCTCCATATCACGGTCGACGTGAAAGATGGTGGCCTAGCCCTCATTCGAGTGACGGATGATGGAGAGGGGATTAGTCGTGAGGATCTTCCCCGCGCCTTCGAGCGGCATGCCACTAGCAAACTTCGATCCGATCGGGATCTCGCCTCGGTGACGACGATGGGTTTTCGGGGCGAGGCGTTACCGAGCATCGCGTCCGTCTCCCACATGCTGGTGACGACCGCGACCAGGCAGGATACGGTGGGGTCGCAGCTTTCCCTGGTGGCAGGAGTCGGCGGCTCCGTCGCGGACGCGGCGGCTGTGCCTGGCACCAAGATCGAGGTCTCTAATCTGTTTTTCAATCAACCGGCCAGGAAGAAGTTCCTCAAAACGACCACGACCGAGTTTTCTCATATCAGCCATGTCGTGCAGCTCGCAGGACTCGCCTGGCCGTCGGTGCACTTCCGCTTGACCCATAACGGCCAAGAGGTTCTCAACTATCCTGCCGTGACAGCAGATCGCGACCGTATCCTCCAAGTGTATCGATCGGCCTTTCTGGATAGGACGATTGAGGTGCGAGGCCAGACAGCGGGATTGTCGATTCGTGGCGTGATGGTCGATCCTCTTCATGCGCGGTCCTCGAGAACGCCACAGGAATTGTTTGTGAACCGGCGTCCCATCCGTAATGCCACCGTGTTTCATGCGGTCGTGGAGGGGTATGGATCGTTTCTTCCTAAAGGGGCTCATCCGACATTCGTGCTTTTTTTAGATATCGAACCGGACCGACTCGATGTCAACGTGCATCCTACGAAGAAAGAAGTCCGTTTCGCGGAAACAGAGACCCTGCATCAATTGGTGCGCCAGTCGGTTCGTCATGCCCTTGGTGGTTCCGAGCGAAAGGTCGTGTTGGGTCTTGCGCAGGCAGGGCTGCCGCAGGCGGTACCGGAGTTCGCGCCTATGGTCGAGCGGCAGATCGGATCGTTCAGGGACTCTCGCCGGGCGGGATCGTCCCAGGGATTCGGGAAAGATTCCAGCGTTCCCGTGAGTGAGGCGGCACCGCTGTCCGGCATCGTCGAGGGAGGGCAGTTGGCCTTCGCCCATGAGGCAGCCGCGGCGTATCAGCGGACCGAGAAACCCGACATCGTGCCGTTCGGACAAATCCTCCGGACTTATCTCGTGGCGCAAGTCGGAGAAGAGCTTCAAGTGATCGATCAACATACGGCGCACGAGCGGGTGCTTTTTCAACGGCTCTGGCGAGGATGGCAAAGCCGAGCTATCCCGTCGCAGCCGTTGTTGATTCCCGAACCGATTGAACTATCGGCGGCGCACAGCGCGCTGTTGTTCAAGCATCTCGATGATCTGGAAAAACTGGGTCTTCAGATCGAACCGTTTGGCGCGACAGCCGTTGCGGTTTGTGGAGTGCCGGTTGGGCTTGGCAAGGTGGATGCGGCTGGCTTGGTGCAGGATCTGCTCGACGATTTGACCGAGTGGGACAGCGTTTCATCGTTGGAAATGAAGGTCCAGCCTGTCCTGGCGTCGTTGGCCTGCCATGGAGCGGTGCGAGCCGGGCGCGCCTTGGCCCTTCCCGAGATTCAGCAGTTGATTCACGATTGGGTCGAGGAAGGGCTGATCATGACCTGTCCTCATGGGCGCCGCACCGCGTTCCGTCTTTCCACGGATGAGCTCGCCAAGCTGTTTGGCCGGGTGGGATGGACATGATGGCGATTCCGGTGAGGACGCCGCGTCGTCTCTCTACGATGCAACTCCGCTGCAAGCCCGTGGTGGTGGTGGTGGGACCGACCGCCGTGGGAAAGAGCCGCGTCGCCGTCGAGGTGGCAAAGGCGTTCGGAACCGAGGTGCTCACGGCAGATTCCCGGCAAGTCTATCGTGGAATGGATATCGGGACCGATAAGCCGGCCCAAGAAGAACGCCAGGGGGTTCCCCATCGCCTGATCGATCTCGTCAATCCTGATGAACCGTTTAATGCGGGTCTGTATCGCCGCCAGGCGGTCGATGAGATCGAACGTCTCTACTGCGACAGTCGCTTGCCTTTGGTGGTGGGTGGCACGGGGCTCTATGTGCGGACGCTTCTCCAGGGGTTGTGCGATGCACCACCGACCGATCCGATGGTGCGGACGGCCTTGCGGCAGGAGATGAAGGAGCAGGGGCACGATGCCCTCTACGCGAGACTCGTGGCGGTCGATCCTGTGGCTGCGGCGCGATTGCACCTGCGCGATGAATCGAAAGTGCTCCGAGCGCTGGAGGTCTACCAGGTGTCCGGTCGTCGGATGTCGGAGTTTCAGCAGGAGCACGGGTTTGCCGAGCGGCCCTTTGCCTCCTTGATTATCGGTTTGAACCGGAACCGCGACGTGCTCTATCGGCGTATTGAGGAGCGGATCGACTGGCAGCTGGCGCACGGGTTGATAGACGAGACGAAGCAGCTTCTGGCTCAGGGTTATCAGCGCGACAGCGCGGCTATGAAGGGGTTGGGCTATCGCCAGGTGGCCGAGCACTTGGCCGGCGAGTACGATGCCGTTGAAATGGTCCGGCGGTTCAAGCGGGATACGAGGCATTTTTCCAAGCGGCAAATGACCTGGTTCCGCAAGGAGCCGGGGATTCAATGGTTGATGATCGAAGAGTCGGACTCAGCTCAGCACATAGCGGAGCTGGTGATCGGGCAGGTGGAGCGATTTCTCACGACACTTGGGGAGCAGGGATGACACGACAGGGGAAGGCAGCGAACGCGGATATCGGAATTATTGGCGGCAGCGGATTGTACGATATCGAGGGGCTCCGGAAGGTCAAAGAGCTTTCGGTCAAAACCCCCTTCGGAGCTCCCTCCGACAAGGTGGTGCTCGGCGAGCTGGAGGGGATTCGTATCGCCTTTCTCTCGCGGCATGGACGAGGCCATCGGCTGAATCCCTCGGAGGTCAACTATCGCGCGAATATCTATGCGCTCAAGTCGCTGGGGGTGAGCCGGGTAATTTCTGTGAGTGCGGTGGGGAGTATGAAGGAGTCGATCAAGCCGGGGGACGTGGTGTTGCCGGATCAGTTTATCGATCTCACCAAGCAGCGGGTGTCCACCTTCTTTGAGGGAGGGATTGTCGCGCATGTGGCGTTCGGTGATCCGGTCTGTGCCTCGCTCGGTGCGGCATTGTGTGAGGCGGCTCGTACGGTCGGCGCCACTGTGCATCAGGGCGGCGTCTACCTCTGCATCGAAGGGCCGCAGTTTTCAACCAAAGGGGAGTCGCTATTGTATCGTCAGTGGGGTGCGAGCGTGATCGGGATGACGAATCTCCCTGAGGCCAAGCTTGCGCGAGAAGCGGAACTTTGTTACTCCACGGTCGCCTTGGCAACCGATTACGATTGTTGGCATGAGACGGAAGAGGCGGTCACCGTCGAGGCGATCTTGACCACGCTCCGGCAGAATGTCACGCTGGCCAAGCGACTGTTGCGGACGGCAATGCGCGCGGTGGCCGACGCCAAGGCGTGCCGCTGCCAGCGCGCGCTGCAGGATGCCATTATTACGGCGCCCGACCAGATGCCGGCCTCGCTCCGACGGAAGCTGGCCTTGTTGATAGACCGGGTTGTTCCGGTGAAGAAAGGAAGTCGGTAAGTCATGGGAAAGTTGCTTGTTGTTGGATCGGTCGCGCTTGATACGGTAAAAACGCCTTTCGGGGAAGTCAGCGAGGTTCTCGGAGGATCCGCCACCTATTTTTCAACCGCGGCCAGCTACTTTACCACCGTTGATCTGATCGCGGTGGTGGGGGAGGATTTCCCCTCGCTACATCTCGCTTTTCTCAAAAGCCGTGGCATCGATGTGACGGGGTTGGAGCGGCGGCCCGGGGCGACCTTTCGGTGGAAAGGTGAGTATACGCACCAGTTGAACGAAGCGCACACCCTCGACACGAAACTTAACGTCTTCGAAACGTTTCGGCCCAAGATTCCTGAGTCCTACCGATCCCCGGATCTCTTGTTTTTGGGCAATATCGATCCGGAGCTCCAGTTGGATGTGTTGCAGAAACTTCCGCGTCCGCCCTTGGTCGCGTGCGATACGATGAACTTTTGGATCAACGGCAAACGGGACGCCTTGTGGCGGGTGTTGGAGCAGGTCGATATTCTGATCATTAACGATGGGGAGGCCAGGGCGCTCGGCGAAGATACGAATCTGGTAAAGGTTGCACAGAAAGTACTCGCGCGCGGGCCCAAACATCTCATCATCAAGCGAGGGGAGTACGGGGTGTTGATGTTCAACGAAAATCAGATATTCGGGGCTCCGGCCTTTCCGCTTGAAGACGTGCGCGATCCAACCGGCGCGGGGGATACCTTCGCCGGCGGCTTTCTGGGCTATCTGACGGCCACGGGCAACCGTTCCGCCGAGGCGTTCAAGCAGGCCATTATCTTCGGGAGTGTGATGGCATCGTTTACCGTCGAAGCCTTTAGCCTTGACCGTTTGCGAATCCTGGACTACAAAGAGATTCAAGAACGGTTTCGCGCCTTTAAGCAGTTGACCCATTTTGAGGATATTTCGTGACAACAGCTCTTTTTGCCGGCTCACTCGTTAGACCATTTGCCCGCCCGGTGCTTGTGTTGGTTCTGCTGATCGGATGGCTGACTGGCTGCGCTTTATCGGAAGAGTCGCGACAGAAATCGAAAGGGTATTATCAGGAAGGTGTTGCGAGTCTGGATAACGATCAGCAGAAGGCTTTTGTGTCTTTCCAGAAGGCCGTGACCCTCGACCCTGGCAATAAGGAAGCACGATACGGGCTCGGCCATGTGTTGGCACTGCAAGGTAAACTGCCTCAAGCCGAGGAAGAGTTCAGGGCCGCGATAAAACTCGATGAGAATTACTCGGAAGCGCACACATATTTAGGGCAGGTCTTGGAGAAGCAGGGGCGCTGGCTCGACGCGATCGTTTCGTTCCGTCAGGCGCTGACGAATCCCTTGTATGCGACCCCGGACCTGGCCCGATTCCATCTCGGTCGGTCGCTGGCTCACGAGGGGGACTACCAGGGAGCGATGGAAGCGTTTGAGGATGCCTCAGTGGTCAGTCCGCCCAACATCCCCCCGGCCTTGTTATACTTGGAACTGGGGCGGGCGTATTACAAGCTGGGGTTTGAGCGGCGGTCGAAGGAAACGCTGACCAAGGTGACGACGCTTGATAAGGGCGGTGAGTATGCCGCAGCCGCGAAGGAATTACTGACACGGCTCAAGCCGTAGAGAGACATCCATGGAATCGATCGGCGAATTCTTCAGACAGGTGCGAGAGACTAAGGGGCTCACCATTGAGGATATCGCATCCAAGACGCGAATCAGGGCGGATTTTGTAAAAGCGTTGGAGGAGGGAAACTTTGCGAGCTTGCCCGATCAAGTGTTTGCGCGAGGCTTTGTCAGGTCCTATGCTCGATCCCTTGGGCTCGACGAAGACGATGCGATCCACCGGTTCGTTCAATCGGCAGGTGCCTATTACGACAAACAAGACGAGCGGGAGCGGTTGAAGGTCAGGCAGGCGGAAGAAGAGCGGAAGCGTCAAGCCAATCGAAAGGCCGTTGCGGTCGCGATCGGCATTGCGATTCTCACGCTTGTCTTTCTCTTGAGCCGGGAGCAATCGTCACTTTTGGTCCATCGTTCGAGCTCAGATATTCCGGCTCCCGCATCCACGCGGACCGCTCCATCGGCCCCGGAGCCGCAGGGCGCACCGCCAAACCAGCAGAGCGAGGCAGTCCTGCCAGCTCCTGAGGCCAAGTCGAGTGAGCCTCCGCCCCTATCGGCCAAAACTGGCATGGAAAGTAACGTTGGGTCAGGAGCCGGTTCAGCATCCACAGATCAGTCTGTGCCGGAGGTGGCGGCTTCGGTGCCTTCGTCGCTGGGAAGCGACGGGCCGTTGGGGGGGATTTCGCTCGAAGGGCTTGGGGCCATGGATGGACAATTGGTGCTGGACCTTGCGGCGACAGAGCTGAGTTGGGTCGTTGTTCAAGTCGATGGCGGTAGTCCACAAGAAGCCTTGCTCAGACCCGGTGAAAAGGCGAGGTGGAAAGGTCATGATCAGTTTTCCGTGACCCTCGGTAACGCCGGTGGCGTCAAGGCCGAATTAAACGGCGTACCTCAAAAGCCATTTGGCCCAAGCGGCAAAGTCGCACGCGATGTTGTCATCAAACGCTAGCCGTTCTTCGCTGTATCCATCCGATCGCAGCACGCATTGCGACGAGGGCAGTTCCGGCTTGCCAACAGCGAGGGATGGGGCGATGTCGCAAGAACTGAGGCACAATGGCGCCACCCCGGTAAGGTTTTCGTGAGAGTACCTGCTCCTAACTAGCTGGAATATCGCGTCTCGCTCTAATGGAGTTCTGGCACGAGCTTTGATCTACCATCCGGTAGAACTGAACGGAAACCGGTAGAGCGGAAGTGAGTACGAGGTCGCGAACGATAGCACGTTCTGTTGCTTGACATGAGTGGAAGGCCGTTGTTATATTCGCCGGCGTTTTATCGCTTTTACATGAATCTGATGAGCCAGAAGTCGAGTTCACGTGCGGTGGTTAAACACAAAGGAGGCAGTCTGATGGGTTATGTTGCTAAGTTCCTGGGAATCAGCGCAGCGCTGATGATGTTGTCGGTCTCGGTGGTGGGAGCAGAAGAGCGCGAGCCGCTGAAGCCACGCGTTCCTGCGGATCAGATGAGCGATGCGAAGGCGCTGAAGAATCCGGTCGCCGCGACCCCGGAGAACATTGCCAAAGGCAAGGCGTTGTTCGAGGGCAAGGGCACCTGCTTCAACTGCCACGGTAAGGAAGGCAATGGGCAGGGGCCGGCCGGTGCGATCCTGAATCCGAGCCCGCGCGATTTCACGAACTGCAAGTTCCACAAGAAGCGGAAAGATGGCGAGCTCTTCTGGGTGATCAAGAACGGCAGTGCGGGAACTGGGATGGTCTCCCTGATCCCGGCCGCGATCAACGAAGAAGAAGCCTGGATGATCATCAACTACGAGCGGAGCTTCTGCAAAGAGTAGCTTCGACGCGGTTGTGAGTGTAAGAGGGTGGAGGAGACAATCCTCCACCCTCTTTTTTTGCCTGCGATTGCGGGACGTTGTTTCATGGAAGGCCCGTGGAGAGAAGGGGCGAGTCGTTCAGGTTTGCACAAGCGCTGCAAGGGCGGCGTATTGTGTCGCACCGGGGTTCGGCACGCCACAAGCACGGTCGTTGTAACTGTTTGTTAGCGAGCTTCGGTGCTCTGGATCGCGGCGAGCTTGGTCAAGATGAAGGCCGCGGAAGGGTCAGTCGGGCGAAGAGTGGGGGTTATCAGAGGGCGCTGCTCCTGGTTCATGTGGGTCTTGGAGGCCCACAGCACTTTCTGGCTGAGATAGGTCACCGTTTCGCCGAGGGTCACGTCACCATCCCGGTTGGTATCGGCTTCGCCGCGCAGCGCCCGCAGCAGGTAGTAGGTGAACAGCCCATGCCGATGCTGGTCGTCTTCCAACCCCCGCCCGAGGCCGCTGGTTCCAATGACGTGGAGGGTCGAGCTTCCCGTGGGGTTCCATTGCGGGAGGGCAGTCTTAGCTTTGCTCTCTGGTCCCATGCGCGAGACAATCCCATCGAATAGAAACACGGTGTGTTTCGCTTTCAAGCGAGACAGCGCTGCCTCCAAATCCTTGAGCGGATATGACCGTGCGGTGCTCGTGGCGGTTCCATCGTACGGTATCAGGAACGTCTCTCCCGTCGAAGAGACCGAGGCCAGACCGGCGAAATAGACAATGACGACCGCGTCCTTGTTCATGTGGGGCGGCAGCCAATCCATCAGGGCTTCGTCGATGTCAGGGCGTAGCGCCTTCCAATCCTGCAACAGTCTGACATTGGAGGCCGGCAACCCACCGAGGGACTGAAAATAGTTCGAAACCATCTCGGCGTCTGAGGAGGCGAATTTGCGGGAGGGGACTTGCCGGTCCCGATAGGGCCCGATCCCGATTGAGATTAAGTAGGTGTGGGGCTGTCGAAATCCGTTGGCCAGTGCAGGGATTTGATCCACGTCGTCGGCCTTGATGCCGGTCGGTTGGATCGACAGCGCCAGGGTTTGAGCCGGCGGCTGCGCCCGTGGTCCTGCATCAGAGACGGCCACGTGGATCTCGGCCTTTTGCTGTTGGACGGCCTGTGGCAACGTCGCCACAAATTCGACTGAGCGGGATTGACCTGGTTGCAGTCGTCCGACCACAAGTGTGGTGATAGGAAACTTTGCGAGCAGCGAGGCGGTTCCCGTCAAGGTCGCAGTGACACCTTCAAGGTCCTGCTCTCCTCCATTTGCAAGGTCGATGCGTACCCGAACGCGCTCCCCTCCCTCAAAGACTAAATTGCCGTTCTCGTCCAGCATGGTAGCCTTAAACGAGAGTGCTGCCGGAGCGCTTTTGGCTGGGATGGTCGCTGTGGGTGGAGCTGGCCTCACTGGCGAAGTTGCGACTGTTGCGGGAGCGGTTCTACCCGCCGATGTTAACTGGGTCCGGGCGGCGCGAATGAATTGCACCGAGAGGGCGATTCCCGCGTCATGCACAAATTCCCCGATGTTGCCGTAATCGCATCGGCGCTGGGTCGGCTCCAGAATAAGGCGTTGGTTGTGTGTGATCGAAATGGTCTGCTGGCCAAGCTCTTTCCCCGCGGCATCTTTAAAAGTTAAGAGCGCTTCGAGGGTCATGTCCGCAGGCACCCGATCATAGATATTATCGGCCCAGAGTTTGAGGCCCGAGCGTTGGAGGGCGACCACAATTTCCGTGTCTGGTTGGGTCGGTGCGGTGATGCCCCCGGTGACGGTCACAGCCGTAAAATTTTGGGAAGCCGCATCAATGATGATCGATTCGGCTTCTTCCCCCACAATGAGCTCGTGCGGGCTATTGCACCCGTCGGTATACTGCATCTTGAGATTGGTGAGGGAGGGGTCGAAGGTCAGCTTGACGGAGTTGGCCAGCCGAGGGCCCATGTCCGGCAGCGGGGTTCGGCGAAACGTCGAAGCCAGCTTCTCGCATCCCCACATTCCACCTATAGTGATGAGGAGGCATAAGAGAACGGCTCCTTGCATCGTGCGTCGTTGCGGTGAGCTGGTTGGATGTCGCCCGATGATCATGGCTGAGGGGAGCTGTCCATCGCGACTGGTTTGGTGACTGGAGTTCAAGGCCTGCACCGTACCGAAATATCAGACTGAATGCAACAGGGTGCGCATGCGTCTTGCGAGGTTGAGCGCCCTCGGTTATCCTGCGCTCCTGGTGGGGGCGGACCGAGACAAGGGGCCTATACCGATGCGGATACTTGGTTTGTCGAATATGCGGGATGCCGCTGCAGCGCTGGTCGAGAATGGCCGAGTGCTTGCCGCGGCAGAAGAAGAACGGTTCGCTCGGGTAAAGCATGTGACGGCGTTGCCGGTGCAGGCGATTCGGTATTGTCTCCGCGCTGCAGGCCTGCGCCTCTGCGATGTCGATGCCGTTGCCGTGCCCTGGAAGTATTGGCAGATCGGTCGGCGGGGGCGTCTGGCTTTGGGATCCATGCTGCGGTCGCCGCAGCTCTGTTGGGTGAAGGGACAGAGGAGTGCAGAGCGAGTGGCTCAGGAGTGGACAGAGCTCGCGTTTCTTCGGAGTCATCTCACTCGGCAGATTGACGGCACTGCTTGCCCGAACCCTGTGTTTCTGGACCATCACCTCTGTCATGCGGCCAGCACAGTGCTGGTTTCGCCATTCGACCGGGCGGCGGTGCTTATCGTGGATGGCGCATCGGAGGCCCATACGACTATGCTGGCGCGGGCCGATGGCCCGGACATCCAGGTGTTGCAGCGAGTCCCCCTTCCGCATTCTACGGGACAATTCTACGCGGCCATCACCGCCTATCTGGGATTTAAGCCGGATCACGATGAATATATCGTCATGGGCTTGGCGGCCTACGGGGAGCCACGGTTTGCAGCGGCTCTCCGTGAACAAGTCCTCCGGCTCCTTCCCGATGGCGGATTCGAATTAAATACGAAGATTTTCGATTTTCACTTGGCGCGGCATCGACTTTTTTCGCCTGACATCCTCCGATTATTAGGTCCCAACCGGCAGCCGGAGGAGGAGGTGACGCAGCGGCATCGAGATGTGGCGGCCAGTGCACAGCTGGTCCTGGAAGAGACGTTGCTCCATCTTGCCCGCCATCTGCAGCGGCTGACCGGCCTTGATCGGCTCTGTCTCGCCGGGGGTGTCGCCTATAATTGTGTCGCCAACAGTCGTCTGTGGCGGGAGGCTGGATTCCGCGAGGTCTATATCCCTTCAGCTGCGGGGGATTCAGGGGCGGCAATGGGGGCGGCCTTGTGGCTGACCCATCGGCGCGGATCATTGACCGAGCGCATGGTCATGCGATCCGCCTCTTGGGGACCGGAGTTCACCGAGGAGGAGTGCCTGGCCGCGCTTGAGAGGGCCGGCCTGTCTGCCTCACGTCTTCCGGATGATGAACTCTGCGAGAAAGTGGCGCGTGAATTGGCGAATGGCCGGCTGGTTTGTTGGTTCCAAGGCCGGATGGAGTGGGGGCCGCGCGGGTTAGGCAATCGCAGCCTGTTGGCCGATCCGCGCCGCGAAGATATGAGGGAGCTGATCAATGCCAAGGTGAAGCTTCGGGAGCCCTTTCGTCCCTTTGCCCCGTCGGTTCTTGAAGAGCGGGCATCGGAGTATTTCGACCTTCCGTCTCCGTCGCCCTTCATGTTGTTGACCGTTCCGGTTCTGCCTTCGGCTAAGGGGCTGATTCCCGCCGTGGTTCATGTGGATGGGTCGGCGCGGGTTCAAACAGTGGATGCCACCTCCAATCCGAAGTACCGCTTGCTGCTTGAAGCGTTCGGTCGCCAGACCGGGGTCCCAGTGCTTCTGAATACCTCGTTTAATGTGAACGAGCCCATCGTCTGTACGCCGGACGAGGCTATCAATTGTTTCCTTCGCACGGAGGTCGAGTGGCTGGTGCTGGGTAATCTGCTGGTCCAACAACCAGCCCTGGTGAGGCATGACAGGTGAGGCGTGAGGTGCAGGGGCTGAAAGTTTTCCCGGCCCTTGATGCCTTGCTCATGCTCATCATTCTGAACTTTACGCTCCAGCCTCTGACAGAACCGGATTTCGGCTGGCATCTACGGACCGGGCTCGATCTCCTGCAGCATGGCGGGATATTGCCGGCCTTGGATCCCTATTCCCACACCATGCCGGATTGGCCCTGGGTTGAACATGCCTGGTTGACCGACCTGATCATCGGGACCTGCTACTCACTGTTCGGCGCTTCGGGGGTAATCGTATTCTTTGCTGTAGTGACGGCAGGAGCCTGGCTGGTCGCAAGCCTCTCTGCTCCCTGCGGCAGGACCTACCGACTCCTCGCCTGTGCCTTGTCTTTGTGGGTGGGCTTGCCGTTTCTGGGGGCGAGAACCCAGATGGTCACGTTGCTAGGCCTCGCTGTTCTGCTGGTGATGCTCCAACAAAGCAAGAGAAGTAAAAATGGAGAAAACCGTGCGCTGTGGTTGATCCCACCATTGTTTTTGCTCTGGGCCAACTTGCACGGAGGGTTTACCGCCGGACTGTTTCTGCTGGGGCTGGTGGCCGCCTGCTCCGCGATTGTCACAGGGGTTGTCTTGCGAGCGCCTGGTCTTGCCGCGCGCCTCGATGAAGCGATCCTTTCCTGGCCCGCGATCCGGGGGCTTGTGGCGGCGGCGGCAGTCGCGGCTGTAGTGACGTTGGTGAATCCCTATGGCTGGAGATTATACGGGGAGATCATTGATTCCCTGTCGAATCGATTCATGCTCGATAGTTTGCAGGAATGGCAGCCACTGTCGCTGAATTCGTTGGCCGGTCGGGGCTATGCGCTGTATCTGCTAGGCCTGGGGATGGCGATGGTAGCGTGGTATCGGCGCATTGAACCGGTGCGATGGGTGTTGTGGATCGTGTTCTTGTTTTTGTCGCTTCGTCATATGCGGAACATTCCATTTTTTCTCCTGGTCAGTCTTCCTCTCTGTGCCGAGTTGCTGGCCGAAGGACTGGGCCGGCTGATAGGCAGGCTCAGCCTGGACTCTGCCAGTGCCAGGCGGTATGTACTGGCAGGGACGCTTGCAGGAGGGGTGCTCATGGTCTGGCTGGGACCGGACCATCTCCAGCGGGTGGCGCAATCCGGGTTGCAGCCCGGCGAGTATTTCAAGGGGACGTCCTATCCAATCGAGGCGGTGCAGTGGGTTCGGGAGCATCGGGATCGAGTGGGGAGTCGTCTCTACAACGACTACGCCTACGGAGGGTTTCTGGTTTGGTGGTTGCCGGAAGAGAAAATCTTCATCGATGGACGCATGCCGGCCTGGCGAAGCGGGGATCGCAGGATTTTTGAAGATTATGTCGCCTTGAGTCTGACCGACCCGCCGAGCCTCTCGATCTTGAGCGCCTATTCGGTTGATTGGGCGATCGTGAAGAAAAAGAGCCTGCTGGATGAAGCGCTGTCGCGTGAGCAGACGTGGCGGCGGAAATACGAAGATGAAAAAGTTTCGATCTATGTGCAGCGGCGGGAGTGAGACCTGGACGAGCCGGTCTTATTACAGAGCGGCATAGCAACCCTTGGCGCTCTTTCGTTTGATCAGGGCCAATTCGCGTAACATAGCGATTCCATCTCTGAAGGCGTGGACCTTCGAACCTGGCTGATCGGACCAATTTACCGGAATTTCTGCGATATTGTATCCTCGCTGTTGCGCCACGTAGAGCAGTTCAAGATCGAAGCCATAGCCGTTGATTGAGGAGACTCCGAAGAGATCTGCCGCCACAGCCTGACGGAACAACTTGAAGCCGCATTGCGTGTCGGTGATCCCCCTGAGGCCGCTCCGTTGCACAATAGAATTGAACAGGTTGCCCAAAATAGTTCGATGGAAGCGGGCTCGGACTGCATAGCCTGGCGACCGGGAGGCGAGTGCGCGAGACCCGACGGCCAGGTCTGCGCCGTTCGCCAGGGCCTGTTCGAGCCTGGCGAGTTCCTGAATCGGTGTGGCGCCGTCCGCATCGGCAAAGAGTTGTAGCCGTCCGACGGCTGCGCTCATCCCTCGTCGTACAGCGGCCCCTTTCCCTTGGCGTAGTGGCGTCCGGAGTAACTGAATTTCCGGGGCGGAAGAAGCCAGCGTTTCAACAACGGAGGCCGTGGCATCGGTACTGCCGTCGTCTGCCACCAGGACCTCGTAAGGTTGTCCGCGGCCGCGCATGTAGGATGTGATGCTTCGAAGATAGGGAAGAATGCGAGCGGCCTCATTATGGGCCGGAATGACGATCGACCACTCGATGGAGCCGGAGGCGTTTCGGAGAGACACGGGAACCAGCCTTGTTGCGGTGAATCGCAGCGTCTCCAGACTAGAAGAAGAGAAAGCACGGTAGCCGAGCCATGGGGGGATTGCAAGGGGGCACCCGTGGACTTGACAGATCTGCAACCAGGGAGCGAACGTATAACTGGAAAGAGGGCCCTGTCGGGTGTGTCTGTCACAGCCAGGAGGTGGGTCATGCGCTCTGTGCTTAAAGAAGTGAGTCTTATGCTCAGTGCGGTGCTAGTGGTTTCCTGCGCTTCTGCCATTCCGCCTGCCAGAATGAGCGAATATGTGTCCTCGGCGCATCAGGGCGGAGACGAGACTCTTACGGGGATCGGGCAGCGGCCACTCCAGGCTGGGCTTGTCGTGGTATCGGATACGACAGAGCCGGGTGCGGCTTCGAACTTGCCGGATGAAGCGCTTGCGCGGCTCATCGAGAGCCTCCAGCAGGACATTGGCCGTGCGATTCCTGTGGCGATAAAAGAGGTAATTCCAGCAGATCGTATCAGGCCGCGGGCGCAGGGGGATTGGGCCCAATTCGCGGAGCTGGGTCGGCAACGCGGACTCGATTTTCTCGTCATCGTGGTGGTCTCCAGTACCGAACAGGAATATCCCGTGACGCTCTTTTTGGGATGGACCACGCATGCGCAGCCTGGATTCCGACGAGATAATTGGTCGCTGCTTGAGTTTGCACTGCTGGATTTGAAGCGTAACCGGACCGTAATACAGGCCGAAGGACGGGGCTGGGCTACATTGGATCGTCCGAGCGCGCCAGGGATTAATCAATGGTATCCGGCGATCTACCTCCGTCCCCAGGATGAGCGGCGTATCTGGCCTCCGACATACGAAGGGGCACCGAATACGTTGCGTGTCGTATCGTTTGAGCAAGCGGCTAAGCGGTTGGTGCTGAAGCTCCAAAATTCTTGGCTCGGGGTATTGGAATCAGAGGCGGCGGCTCGAAAAGCCAGTTCATAGCAAGTTGCGGCATCGTCTCGCGCAATGAGCGGGACGAGCGAGATGGGCATACGAGATGGGAACCTCATCTTTCCACGTCGTGCCTTTCTCGCGTCTCTCGCGCGGCGCAGTCATGCTGAATTGTCCCATTCTGGCTCTGTCTGGTGAGAGTCAGAGGGGGACTATTAGTCTTTGAAGCCCTCGGAATGGATAGTGTACAATGCGCCGTTCGGCTCATGGTATCGCATCGATTAACCCTGTGGAGGAACGCTGTTATGGTTACGCGGAGTAAGGGGGGGAGTGTGCTGGGTCTTGTTGCAGGTATCGGTCTGGTTGTGAGTACCTTCGCATTTACTGTCCTCCAAAGCGAACCCACAGCCTTAGCCGCCGGGGTTCCAGCCGGGCTGACACAGGGATTTTCGGAGATTGTGAAGAAGGTCACGCCAGCGGTGGTGAACATTGCGGTGACCGGGGGCGGAGAAGGCGGGGGCCGAGGCAGGAGAGCGCCGTTGCCGCCAGGTCCTTTCGGTGGACCTCCGGGTGAAGAAGCGCCAGGGGGGGAACTCCCGACTCCTCCGCCGATGCCTCCTGGTGGCGGGCATGGACGTCCCGATCAAAGCGCCGGCTCCGGCGTCATCGTCGATCCGAACGGATTTATCGTCACGAACAATCACGTGGTCGAAGGCGCGACGCAGATCACCGTTACGCTCAGCGATCGGCGCGAGTTCAGCGCAAAAGTGGTGGGAACCGATCCGAAGACAGACTTGGCCGTGGTCAAGATCGAGGCGAAGGATCTTCCCTCCTTGAAATGGGCCGACTATGAGAAGTTGCAGGTTGGCGATCTGGTGTTGGCCGTTGGCAGTCCGTTCGGACTGAGTTCCACCGTGACCCTGGGGATCATCAGCGCCTTGGGCCGTGGCAACGTCGGCATTGCCGATTATGAAGACTTTATTCAGACAGACGCCGCGATCAATCCTGGCAATTCAGGCGGGGCCTTGGTCAACATGAGCGGCGAACTCATGGGGATCAATACGGCGATTTTCTCTCGGACCGGCGGATCTGAGGGGATTGGATTTGCCATTCCCAGCAGCATTGCGCTGGATATCGTCGATAGCCTGCAAAAGACCGGCAAGGTCGTGCGCGGCTGGATGGGCGTCGCGATTCAGGAGATTACGCCGGCTCTGGCCAAGTCGTTTAAGTTGCCGGAGCAGCGCAAGGGTGTCTTGATCAGCGATGTGAACGAAAATGGTCCTTCCCACGCCGCCGGTATCCGCCGCGGCGATGTGGTGATCGCGTTTAACGGGAAAGAAGTCCAAAACGTGAGCCAGTTGCGCAATCTCGTCGCACGTACGATGGTCGGCAAGGACGCGCAGGTGAAGGTGTTGCGGGACGGCAAAGAGCAGACCATTGCCGTGAAGGTGGCGGAGCGGCCGACCGATGAGATGTTGGCGAAGAAGGAGCCCGCAGCTTCCAAGGAACCGTCCGAGACGGTGAAGCCGCCGGATAATGTCCTGGCCTCTCTCCGGGTGCAGGGGTTGGATGCGGCTACGATGAGCCAATTTAACATCCCGGCGAAGATGACCGGTGTGGTCGTGACGTCGGTCGAGAGTGGTGGTCCTGCGGAAGCGGCTGGCTTGCAGCGCGGGGACCTGATTCAGGAAGTGAACCACGAAACCGTGAAGACGCTTGACGATTATCAGAAGGCGTCTCTGAAGTTGAAAAAAGATGAGTTGGCCGTCCTGCTTTTGAGTCGGCAGGGGAATAGCCTCTTTGTGGCGGTCAATCCTAAGTAACACGTATGACGCGAGCCCTGCCCGCTCGATCTCCGAGCGGGCAGGGCTCATCATCGGATGAACGGTTCGTATGTCCGACGGCCTGAATTCACTCAACCAGTGGCTGCAAGACACGATCTTTAAGCCGCTGGAAGATAAGAAGATGCCGGTGATGGAGCACCTCGTGGAGCTCCAGGTCCGGCTGACGCGCGCGGTCATTATCACCGCCCTGGTGTTCGTCGGCACGTTTTTCTATGCCGACACGCTGGTCCAATGGTTACGCATCCCCCTCCAGAACATGTTTGTGCCAGGCTCCCTGTCGTGGGTGCCGACCGATCTGCCGACCGTGCCGTTCGTCTTTCTCGCCCCGGCTGAAGCCTTGTGGCAAAACGTCAAGGTCGCCGGGCTGTTCGCCCTGGTCGCCGCGACTCCATACATTTTGTTGGAAGTCTGGCAGTTCGTTGTGCCGGGCCTCCATGCCCAGGAACGGCGGTTTGTCGCGCCGTTCGTGCTGTTGAGCGCCCTGGCCTTTTACGCAGGGGTGGGCTTTTCATTTTTCTTCGTGCTGCCGTTTGCGCTGAATTTTTTAGTGTCCTATGGCGTCAACGCCGGCTTCATTCCTCAGATCTCCATTGCGCAGTACGTCGGCTTTTCCCTGTGGTTCTTGATGGTGTTCGGGCTGATTTTCGAAGTGCCGCTCGCGATCACCCTCATGGCGAAGCTGGGGTGGGTCGATGCGCCATTTCTCAAGCGGTATCGCAAGTGGGCTCTGTTGGGTTCCTTCATCATTGCCGCTATCCTGACCCCCACGCCCGATCCCTTTAACCAATGTCTCATGGCCCTGCCGATGTATGTGTTCTATGAAGTGGGCATTGTGAGCGCGGGATTCTTCAACAAGAAGAAGCCGGTGCCGGAAGAGTCGGCGGTGCCGGTTGTGGCCACCGCAGCGGCGGGAAACGGCAAAGCGGCTGGACTCCCCAACGTGGGAGCGGGCGACTATGTCGGTGTGCCGACAGGCCGCCGTCGATAACGGATACGAAGGCCGAGCGTAACGTTTTACAGAAGGAAGATACATGGCTCGTGAATTGAATGTCATCCAACCTCCCAGTTCAGGCGGCAGCGATGCCTGCATCTATATGTGGGCCTGCGCGATTTGTGACGAGAATGAAACCTGCCAGAAGGACAAGGAAGGGCACAGTCGCTGGCTGGTGGCCAAGCGGATGGAGCGCATCGAATACAAAGTGCTCGTCATGAGCAACAAGGGTGGCGTCGGGAAGAGCACCTGCACGACCAACCTCGCCGTGAGTCTTGCGCTCAAGGGGTGGCATGTCGGTATCTGCGACATGGACATCCATGGGCCGAACATTCCGAAGATGGTGGGGGCCGAAGGGCAGAAGCTTAAGATCAGCAGCTCGGGCGGGATTATTCCGTTTCAGGCCTATAACCTCAAGATCGCCTCCATGTCCTTTTTGTTGCAGAACTCGGACGATCCGATCATCTGGCGCGATGCGTACAAGTACGAGTTCATCAACCAACTCCTGGGCGGGGTCGAGTGGCAGGACCTGAATTTCCTGTTTGTGGACTTGCCTCCCGGGACGGGCAACGAATCGGTCACGACCATCGATCTGCTCGGCAATGTCAGCGGCGCCGTGATCATTACGACGCCACAGGAAGTGGCCTTGCTGGACTCTCGCAAGTCCGTGACGTTCTGCAAGGACAGCGAGGTCCCGATCATCGGGATCGTCGAGAACATGAGCGGGCTGGAATGCCCGCACTGTCACAACCACATCGACGTGTTCCGCAAAGGCGGCGGGGAAGCTTCGGCAGCAGATATGGGCGTGCCGTTTCTCGGGCGCATCCCGCTCGATCCCGATGTCGTGCTCCAGTCCGATGCCGGCGAGCCATTTGCAATGTTCAATTCGGACTCGCCGACAGCCGAGTGTTATCACGATATTGCCAACAAGGTCGAAGCATTCTGCAAGAAGAGCGGGTCGCTCGTGAAAATCGCGCCCCGGCAGGCGCACTGATGGAGGAGAGACGGTGAAGGCCACAGACGCGACAGAGGGGCTCACGCAGCTACAAGAGGCGCAGCGGATCGTGTTGGAGTCCACGCCGACGTTGGGTCTGGAGAAGATTTCCATCCTCGATGCGCTCGGTCGTGTCCTGGGCGAAGACATCGTGGCGGAGCGGGATAATCCACCCTGGAACAACAGCGCGATGGACGGGTTTGCGGTGCGCTGGGAGGATATCAAGCAGGAGCACGCGATTCAGAAACCGGTGACGCTCACGGTGATCGAAGATGTGCCTGCCGGCAAGATGCCGTCAAAGACCGTCGGCAAAGGGCAGGCGATTCGCATCATGACCGGGGCTCCGATCCCGAAGGGGGCGGACACGGTTTTGAAGGTCGAAGACACGGAGCATACGCCCGATTCCGTCCGTGTCTTCAAGGCGGAACAACAAGGCGCCAACATTCGCCCGCAAGGCGAAGACGTCAAGAAGGGCGACTGCATCATTGCCAAGGGGACGCAGATCCGGCCCGGTGAAGCAGGGATGTTGGCGATCCTCGCCAAGTCCTTCATCTTCGCCTATCAACGGCCCCGGGTGGCGATCCTGTCGACCGGCGACGAATTGGCGGATCTGGATGAGCGGTTCAGCGAAGAGAAAATCATCAATTCCAATAGCTATGGGATTGCAGCAGCGGTGCAGGAGGCGGGCGGCATTCCATTTTTATTGGGGATTGCGAGGGATACGCCAGCCGCGCTGAAGGAAAAAATCTCACATGGACTGACAGCGGATATTCTGGTCCTGTCCGGCGGTGTCTCGATGGGCGATTATGATTTTACGAAGACGGTTTTCCATGAGCTCGGCGCAGAAATGAATTTCTGGAAGCTGGCGATCAGGCCGGGGCAGCCGCTCGCGTTCGGCAAGATTCAGGGCAAGCTGGCCTTCGGATTGCCGGGGAATCCCGTTTCCTCCATGGTGACGTTTGAACAGTTGGTGCGTCCGGCAATGCTGAAAATGAGCGGGCACCGGAACTACGGTCGGCCGGTTGTGCAGGCGATTTTCCAGGAAAAGTTTTCCAAGCGGACGGATCGCCGCCACTTTTTGCGCGGGGTCCTCACGCAGGACGCGGGGGTTTTTAAGGTTCGAACGACCGGCGCTCAGGGCTCCGGGATTTTGACCTCCATGGTGAAGGCCAACTGTTTGATCGACATCCCGGTCGAAGTGGAACGGGTCAATCCTGGTGATCTGGTTTCGGTTCAATTGCTGAGCGGTGAAGTCTGGGCCAGCCACTCAGATTCTGTTCAGCCGAGTGGGCATCGCCTCTCCTGTTGCTAAGGTCGCGTCCAGTCCCGTGACGATGTTGATGTGTGATGCCTAACGAAGGGCCCTTGTGTATGGCCGTACCTATCGTGTCGTTTGTCGGTCGGTCGAACAGTGGGAAAACCACGCTGATCGAGCGCGTGATTCCTGAATTGGTCCGGGCTGGCTACAAGGTGGCCACGGTGAAACATGCCGGGCATGGCTTCGATCTCGATACGGAGGGGAAAGACAGCTGGCGCCACAAGCGGGCCGGGGCCAGCAGCGTGATGGTGCTCTCCAAGGGCAGCATGGCGATGTTTGCCGATGTGTCCGATCAGATGAGCGTCGAAGCAGTCCGGGAGCGGTTTCTCGATCCCAGCTATGACTTGATCATTGCCGAAGGGTGGAAGCACGAAGGCTATCCGAAAATCGTCATTATTCGTGAGGAAGTCGGCGAAATCCCTGTGTCCGCAGAAGGGCTGCTCGCGGTGGTCTCGGACAAGCCGGTCGATCTTCCCGTACTGCAATTCGGCCTGGACGATGTCGCAGGTGTGGCCGCTCTAATCATGAAGCAATTCCCCAAGTCGCATCGTCCGGAGCATGAACTGGAAACCTAAAGCGACCATTCTGCTGGTTCTTGCCCTCGGTGGCATCGCGCTTGGCGCGGTCGCCATTCCTATGACGAACCATCCGGCCTTCTGCGCCAGTTGCCATACCATCGCGCCTTCCTATGAGAGTTGGGCGAAGTCCTCACATCGAGAAGTGACCTGTGTCGCCTGCCACGTGCGGCCTGGACTCGAAGGGTGGCTCCACGATAAGGCCTGGGCCGGGACGAAGGATGTGGCGATCTATCTGTTCGGCAGCCCGACCGATCCGCACAATCTCCAGGCGAAGGTCGATTCCGCCGTGTGCCTGGGCTGTCATCGGAATATTTTGCGGGTGTCAGAGGTGGCTCCGCGCGATCTGCCGCCGCCGGTTAAAGAGGTCGGTCTGATCATGAGTCATCGCAAACATATCGAGGCCTTTGCGAAGCGAAGTCAGGGGGAGGGCTGCACGACCTGCCATTCTTCTGTCGTGCATGAACAGCCGATCAAGGGCTATCCGATCGTGATGCCGCGCGGGCATGTCTCGGCAGACGACAAGCCCTGGTATCCGGACCATCCGGAAGGTTCCTATCTACGGACCAGAGCCCTCAAGGATTGTTTCCGTTGCCACGACGGGAAGACGGAGCATGAGGGGAAAGTCGTGAGCCGGAAATGTGAAACCTGCCATCTCCCCGAGAAGATCGGCAACGCCCTGCTCTTCAACTAATTCGCTGATTGTCCATGCCCACACCCGCACCTGTGCTGCACGTCCAACATCTCGTGAAACGATTCGGCGAGTTCACTGCCGTCAACGATATTTCCTTCGATATCAGGCCGGGAGAGATTCTGGGGCTGCTGGGCCCGAACGGGGCGGGGAAAACCACGACGATTCAGATGCTCCTCGGGGTGGTGAAGCCGACGTCCGGCTCCATCCAAATGTTCGGGCTCGACCTGGCAACGCACCGTGAGGAGATTCTGCAACAAGTGAATTTTTCTTCGACCTATGTCTCGATGCCGCAGGCGCTGACGGTCGAGGAGAATCTCTGGGTGGTTGCGCGGCTGTACGGGCTGCCTCAGATCCAGGCGCGGGTCGATGACATCGTGAAGCGGCTTGAGATGGAGGAGTTTCGCCATAAAGTGACGCGCAAGCTGTCCTCCGGTCAAAGCACGCGCCTGGGGCTGGCCAAGGCCTTTTTGACCGAACCGAAGATTCTATTCCTCGACGAGCCGACCGCGAGTCTGGATCCAGATATCGCGCAAAAGATTCGGAGTTTTCTCAAGGAAGAGCGGGAGTCCTCCGGCCTCAGCGTGCTCTATACTTCGCATAACATGCACGAGATGGAAGAAATGACGGACCGGATCATCTTCCTCCAGCGGGGGAAGATTGTGGCGGAGGGGACGGCGCAGGAGATTGTGGCGCGGTTTGGGCAGGCGGATCTGGAAGAAGTGTTTGTGAAGTTGGCGAGGGAGAAGTAGGAGGCGCCGGGGAGGGTCTCTGTGCTCGCGCAACGCGCGGCCTCAGAAGGCCCTCGCTGGACGCGCGCAGGGGAGACCCTCCCCAGTGCCTCCTTGCCTGCCCAACCGGGTAGAGGGAAGAAAAGAGAAAGAATGAAATTCCATCGAATTTATGCGCTGGTGGCGCGGCATTTGTACCTCTATCGGCGCAGTTTGCCGCGCATAATGGAAATTTTCTATTGGCCGTTTCTGGATCTCGTCATCTGGGGATTTATTACGGTCTACCTGATGAAGTTTCAGGGACAGATCCCTGGAGCCGTGACGTTCTTTCTGGGGGCGTTGATCTTGTGGGATGTGCTGTTCCGTGCGCAACAGGGGATTACGATTTCGTTCCTGGAGGAGATCTGGGCGCGCAATCTCATGAATCTGTTCGCCAGCCCGCTTAAGCCGAGCGAGTTTCTGGCTGCGACAATGGTCATGAGCGTCTTCAAGGTGGCGGCGGTTTCTATCGTGATGACTGTTTGCGCGGGCCTGTTCTATTCGTACAATATCTTCGTAATCGGGATGTGGCTCGTGCCGTTCGTGTTGAATCTGGTGATGACGGGGTGGATTATCGGGGTGCTGACGACGGCGCTCATTATGCGGTTCGGCCAGGAGGCGGAAGTGTTGGCCTGGAGCATGGTGTTTCTCTTTCAGCCCATCTCCTGCGTCTTCTATCCCATTGAGGTGCTTCCGGGATGGCTGCAAGCCATTGCCTGGATGAATCCGGCAGCCCATGTCTTTGAAGGGATGCGCGCGGTGCTCAATGCGACCGCTTCACCGATTGCGCATCTCACATGGGCGACCGGTTTGAATCTGGCGTTTCTCGGTTTTGGAATTGCCGCCTTCCATTGGACGTTCGAACTGTGCCGGGAGCGTGGACTGCTGGTCCGCATCGGGGAGTAAGACGGCACAGGGTCTGGCAGGTTGTTCAAAAAGGCCGTCCTCTTCGACCGTCGTTCGTGAATTGTGAGCGAGACAAGCACGACGTGCGCGACAGGCGCGACTTACGAAGAGGAAACTTCCACCCCGTCCCGCTTTTCTCGCAAGTCTCGCGCAGCAACGAGATGCGGTTCACGATGGACGCTTCACGGTCTGTGCGCTGGCGGACTTTTTCAGCATTCCTGGGGGCGCGGATTGCCATTTTTAAGAAGGCTGTGCTAGCCTACAACTACCGTATCGCAGGGGCCTGGCGGTAAGGTGGAGCGAAACATACAGGCCTGCAGCATCGATGTTGCCTTGCCCGAGAATCTCGTCGGAAGTCAGACCTAAGCCGCCAGGTCTTTTGCGTCTTCGGCCCGCTCCTTCCCCCGTCCCTCGAGCCCAAGACAATATCATCATACTCAAAGGAGGAACCCCAGATGGGTTCAAAGATCTATGTCGGTGGGTTGCCCTATTCGGCGACCGAGCAGGAGTTGAGTGATCTGTTTGGGCGGCATGGTGCCGTCGCCTCAGCGCGGATCATCACGGATAAGTTCACGGGACAGTCACGGGGCTTCGGCTTCGTTGAGATGTCTTCTGACTCGGAAGCGCAGGCAGCTATTGCCGCCCTCAACGGTGCGGAAATGGGTGGCCGGACTTTGACCGTCAATGAGGCGCGCCCCCAGGAGCCGCGTACCGGCGGTGGCGGCGGTGGATTTGGCGGCGGTCGCAGCGGCGGCGGAGCTGGCGGCGGCAAGCGCGATCGCTGGTAGTCGGTAAATCGCACATATGAACCGGGGCTGTTATCGTCAAGATAGCAGCCCCTTTTTTTGCGAGCAGCTTGGCGGATGAATCGAGTGACGAAATACATGAGCTGGCGAGTGGGGAATCTGTCTGGCCACATTGTGCAGGAGGAGTCTGGTGAGCTTTCGCGCGGAATCGATGTCAGCAGCCATATCAGTGGCCGATTTGTCTTCATTCTCATTCCATAAGAATCCCGTGCTGGTCGTCGAAAATTTTTGGTCGAAGGAAGAGCGGCAGTTTTTTCGCGAAGGGATGCATCAGGCTGCGTGGAAGAGTCTGGCGGACCTGCCGAAGGTCAGGGAAGATTTTCCGAATGCCGGCAATTGGGCGAAGGCCGAGATCGGTCGAGAGCAGGGGCAGCGATTACTGGCGCGCTTGCAGTTGCCGTGCATCCAATCGTACATGGAATCCTTCCCGAATATTATCGGCCGCCATGTGGGCTTCAGTTATTATTCCTATGCGGAAGGCGATTGTCTGTTGACCCATGACGATACGGATCAAGGCTATGCGATAGAAGGGGTGGCGGCGCCCCGCCGCCGAATTGCGGTGGTGAGCTATTTCCACGATGAGTGGCGGTCGGATTGGGGCGGGGAGCTCATCATTTATGCGAAGCGGAAGGCGCATAGCGCTGAGCGGCCGGACCTCGAAGTGACGCATTGCATTGAGCCTCGGCCAGGCTCTTTGGTGATGTTCACGGTTCCCCGTTTCCACCGGGTCTGTCGGGTAGATCACGTTGCGGGTGATCAGCGGCGGCTTTCAATCGCCGGCTGGTTCATGACCGAACATCCGTAAGCTCCAAGAGTGGTTGAATGAGAACGGGGGCTGTCATGGCAACATGGCAGCCCCCGTTCTGTTGCGTGGAATAAGAAAGAGTTGTTCGGCGTGGCGGTGCGGGTCGTCAGTTACCCGACCCACTCATCAGAGGCTTTGGGGATTTCTGGCGGGCCCGCCGTCAGATGCGCGACGGAAGGCGGAGGCGCTTGAAGCGTTTGATGCACGAGCGCCACCAGAGCCTGGCGTTCGAACGGTTTGGAAAGAAAGGGGAGGGTGCCCCGGCGTATACCGTATCCTGCCAGGTCTTGGTCGATATTGCCGGACATGAGGATCACTCGCAGGTCTTTCCTCATGCGGAGCGCGCGGATGGCAAGTTCATGGCCATGGACGTTGGGGAATTCGTTCTCACTGGAAGCATACGAAAACTTCGACGGGAGCAGGACAAGATCGGCCAGTAATAGGTGAATGGGACCCGGATGATCTTTGCATAGCTTCAGGGCCTTCGAGCTGCCTGTTGCAGACAGGACGGAAAATCCCGCTTGATCGAGAATCTCCGCACAGAGATCGACGATGGCCGTGTCGTCGTCGACGACTAGGATGGTGTGTCTCGTTGATGGTGATGGTGAAGCGATATCTGTGTTGGACATGACGAATCTCCCCGCTGACGTGGAACACACAGTTGCACGGTCAGAATAGTCCTGACGTGATTATTCCGCCAGCAAAAGGTGAATTGAAGGGCTTACCCCGGCTCTGATCGCTCCTTCAATCCGGCAAGCCGCGTCTTGTCGAGCGCCACAAATACTGATTTCTCCTGAGACACCGTCACGGCGCCAGGCGCCTGCCCCTTCGCTTTCTTGACCCATTTGCGGCGGGTATAGATGACGTCGCCTTTCCCGCTTTTCTTGAGGTCGCTGTACAGCAGGGCCAGCGTCGCCGCATCGCGCAAGGTTTCAGGGGGAACGTCGGCTCCTTTTTCGAGACGCACCACCACATGTGAGCCGGGGGTGCCTCTGGCGTGGAGCCAGAGGTCGTCGCTCTTCGCCACCCCAAACGTCAGCTCGTCGTTCTCGCGCGCGTTTTTCCCGACATAAATCGCCAAACCGTCTGACGAGGTGAAGCGGCGGAACGGGCCGTGACGTTGTTCCCGCCGGCCCTTCCCCCCTCCTGTCCGCGAAAGGGTTTCTGCTCTCATGATCGGACGCGGCTTCTCGGGCGGCTGCCAGGTTCCCTGTTCGATGGCAGTCACCTCTCGCTGCAGCCGCTCCAATTCCTTCTGTCCTTCTGCGATGCGTGGTCGCAACTCCCGCTCCGCTGCCAGGTGCTTCCGATGTTTCCGGAAGTAGTCGTCCATATTGCCGTGAGGCGTTTTGGCCTGGTCGAGCGGGATCGTCAGGTTGGGAAGTGCCTCATCGAAATAGTCCACTAGGGTTATGTCGGTTTGGCCTTTACGGATGGTCCCAAGATTCGCCTTAATGAGCTCGCCATAACGCGCGTAGGTTTTGTACTTTTCCGCTTTCGCGAGGTCTTCGTGCCAGGCCTCGATGCGGCGGCGGAGCTTCTTGATGGATTTTTTGAGGATTCCCGCCCGGGCGTTCCGTGCGGTCTCGACGATGGAAGTGGCTTCGGCTTCGTGGTAATGGGCGTCGATGGCAGCGGATAGAGGGAATGGGGATTCTTGGCTGTCTTGGCTGAATCGCGCCTGGTCTGCTGTAGGTTTGTCCCGTTGAGGGAGGGCTGGTGGAACATACAGTTGTCCGACCAGATCCTTCATCCCGTTCAGGTCTCGCCGGATACGGCCTGCCTCATTGATCAGGAGGAGATTCGAGGTTTTTCCTGTCAGCTCTGCGACCAACGTACAAGGACCTTCCTTCGTGCTCAGGGCAAGCTGAACGATCCGGTCTCCGTGAATCTGTTCGATTCGTTCGATGCGCGCGCCTTGCAGATGGGCCCGGAGAAATTGACAGAAGGGTAGCGGCGTCGGCGGATTCTGAACGGCTTTCGCGGTGAAGTGGAGACGGGCGGTTTCCGGGTGGCAGGAGATGAGGAGCCGGTGCGTCCGTCCCGGCGTGCGGGTTTCCAGCAGAATGGTGCGGGCCGTCGGCTGATGGATCTTTTGAATCCAGCTTTCGGCCAAGGCAGGGGCCAGTTCACCCACCACCTTCCCGATTTCTATTGCGGTTAGTGCCACGATGCGTCTCCGGTCGGCCTCTCTGTCGAGGCGAGCGTCTGCACTGTACGATTCATCGCTGAAACACGCAAGCAGTCGCAGCGGCGTCCCGGGCTCCGATCTATTCTTGCAGCGCGCCCTCTCCTCCGGTAGAGTCTGACTCCTTCACCCCGGAGCTTGTCTTCCCATGCCGTTGCTCGATGTGCCTCTGCTCGTTCGCCTTCAAGGAGAATTTCGCCTGTCGATGAAGCGACTCCTGGGCGATCTTTGCCTGGACTTGGAAAACCAATATGCAGACGTGGCGGCATCGTTGGCCGTGCCGGTGGCCTACTTCCGGTATCTCGGTCGATCGCTCGACCGGGAGGCCTATGCCCATTGGAAAGTGGTCGGTTGGATCGAAGCGTTGAATGACCTGGTTTATTTTATTGATCTGTTGCAGCAAATTCGAGAGGAGCAGGATGCTTCCGAGTTTGCAGCACAGTTGTTTGCCGAGTGCCAGGAGAAATTCTTCGAGAACAGTTATCTGGACGATCTGTTCCCGCGAGGGGTTGCCCAGTCATCGGGACTCGAACGGCGACTGAGCCAACTTTGCAAGCGGCTGACGCAGGAGCTGACACAGGAATCGCTCTGTCTCGTGCCGGGCCTTCCGATGTTATGGTGCGCCGCGCATAAGATTCCCTCATGGAGCGTCGAGGTGCAGCTTGGCGGCAATGTTGAGCGGGCAGAAATGTTGGGCACGATGGCGATGGGGCTGGAGGGCGCGGCCTATGAGGCGCCTGCCTCGGTGAAGCGAGCCCTCAAACAATCTTCCGGCTTGGCGACGCTTCTCGTGCGCCCGCATGAGTTGTCCGTGAAGGTCGGCCGCACCGTGACGCCTCTCTGCACGATGAGAGGCCACCGGTTGGACTGGAGCTGGCAGCACCGGCCCCCAGTCGTGGCCATCGAGACGGAGGCAGGGCCCATCACAGTCGGGCCGACGCTCGTCTACGGAAAGGACCGCCAGCCCAAGACCGTGGCTGCCACGTCCGCCGCGCAAGTGCAGCGCATCAATCTGGCGTGGACTACTATTCGAGAGGCCTGGCCGGAAGGGCATGAAGTCCTGTCGCTCCTCACCTCCCGGATCGTCCCGCTCAAGGCCAAGGGCGTGGTGAGTTTCAGTTATCGGCATAGGCCTGGTTTATCGTTCATCAACTGTTTCGACCGGGATAATCTGGATTTGGTCGACGACTTGATCCATGAGAATAGCCACCATCACCTGAATCTGTTGTTGCGTAAGTACGTCATGTATCAGGGCGATCGCAACCAGCAAGTCTTCTACTCCCCCTGGCGCCGCAGCCTCCGTCCGTTCAGAGGCATTCTCCATGCGGCCTTTACCTTTACGATGGGGGCGATGCTGTTCGAACGGCTTTCAACCTGGGCCTCGGGGGTGGGTGGATCGACCAGATGGAAGAGGGCGGGGCTGACTCAGCAAGATTTGCAGCGAGCCAGGTTTCGCTGTCTCGAAGAAGTGGAATCGGTCCGCTACTCGATCCAGGATTTGGAATATGCCAGCTGGCATCTCAAGTGGCTCACAGGCTCAGGCAAGCAGCTGGTCAAACAGCTGGCAGACACCATCGAGCAGGTCGAACAGAGCATCGAGCCCCACAGGAAAGCAGTCCTCGCCTCCAAGTTCGGCCCAGCTCTCCGCAAACATGTGAAGGAACTTCAGCAAGCCAGGGAAACCTACGGGCCGGTACGACTGGAGAAGGTGTAACAGGCTGCTGAAAAAGTCCTCCAGCAGGGGAGAGGGAGCGGCCAGGTGCCCTTCTTGCTCGCAGAACGCGCACGATAAGAATGTGCTCGTTCGATGCGCGCAGTAAAGGGCAACCTCGGCCACTCCCTTTAAAGGTGGCATGAGAAATCGTGGGGCCTCTCGTTGGACGCGCGCAGTGGGGGACTCACCCGGTATATCCACGCGTAAGGTATGTGAGGAGGTTTGGCGGGGCTGTATCGGTTGTGTTCGATAGAAAACTCGGCTATCTTAAGGCCAAATTCGGGGGTAATAGTCTTGAGTAAGTTGCGGCAGACGAAAGAAGGATTATTGATTCCCTCTTCCCTGTTGAAAGGGTTGACGGGACTTGTTTCCGTTCAGCGGCAGGGCAATGTGCTGCTCGTCGAGTCTGAGCGGCGGCGGACGGCTCGGCTCCGTGCGGCCCGCATGGTCCAGCGCTTGCGGCAGGCTGCAAAAGAATCAGGATCGGTCACCGCAGCCACGATAGCCCGCGAAGTCGCGGCGGTAAGGTGAAAACGTGCGGGTCACCGTTGACACCAACATCATCGTTTCCGGCCTCATCCCAAGAATTGCTCGGTCGCAAGAACGTCAGCACCACCATGATGTACACGCACGTGTTGAACAAAGGCGGCCACGGGGTGAGGAGTCCGATCGATGGCCTGTGAACCGTCTTATACAGACTGCATAAGACGACGACTTGAAAGCGGCATTGGAGCAGAACTTGCCCTCTTCCAATGGGTTAGGGCGGGCATTCGGTGCTTACCCGTCGATTTAGGCAGAAGTGGACAGCCTCCCTTAACCGGATTATACAGTCTGTCCAAACATTGTTGGGCGTCACGACTATAGCCATGCAGTCTTCGATTCAAACGCTTCCATATTGGGCGCAGCTCGCGTTATTGATCGTCCCCGCGGCGAGTGCAGCGTTCGCCGCAGGCGGGTTGCTGCTCACGTTCTTTCAATCACGTCGGACAAACGCGCAAGTTCGAGCCGCCCTTGTGGCTGCATGCCTCAAGGGATTCACGGAAGACGAAGAGATTCAGCGCGCGTTCTACGCGATTGAGTACTCCGAATTCAAATACGACGACGGGTTTCACAAATCGGACCGCGAACGCGAAGTCGACAAACTCCTGCGCCATTTCGCCAACATCGCGCTTGCCTGGCAAGCCGGTCTTCTGAGCATCACTGACGTGCGGCCAATTCAGTACTATGTACTTCGTGTCATTCGCAACCCGGAAGTCCAGAACTACCTTAAGTTCATCGATGCGTGGTCTGAGAAACAAGCGCTGGGTGAGCATCCGTACGCGGTCCTTACTAAGCTGAGCAAGAAGCTGGCGAAATGACGCCCAACCTTTCGTTCCAGCCGACCCACTCCTGGCTGGGCCATCCGTGGGCGGCTGAACTCAAACGTTCGGTCTCTTGATCATGAGTGACGAAAACCCTATTGCAAAGCTTGGTGACCTCACAAAGCCAGCTACCGTTCTGATCGAGAAAATCTCGGATGCGGTGGGCGGAGTGTTCAAGCCGTATCAAATTGTCCGTGTGGCGAAAGCGGAAGCCGAGGCAGGTCGAATTCAGGCCGAGTCGCAGATTGTGGTTACTGACCTGCATAGGCGTGCTATGCATCGCTTTCTGGAAGAGGAAGCGAAAAAGCAATCCAACATCGAAGCGATCACACAAAATGCCCTGCCGCTTCTTGAAGACAAGTCGACGCCACAGAATGTTGCCGACGATTGGATTACAAACTTCTTTGATAAGTCTCGCATCGTCTCAGATGAGGAGATGCAAAGTCTCTGGTCAAAGGTACTCGCTGGAGAAGCAAATGCACCGGGTGCCTTTGCGAAGCGAACTGTCAACCTGCTGGCAGACCTCGACAAAGAAGATGCCGTCCTCTTCGTACGGCTCTGTGGCTTTGGTTGGATGATCGGAAACGTCGTTCCATTGATATTTGATGTCCAAGCGAGTATCTACAACGATCAAGGAATCAACTTCAACACCTTATCTCACCTTGAGAGCCTCGGACTGATTCAATTCAACACCCTCTCCGGTTTCAGGCGCCTTCGCTTTCCTAAGTCTGCAACTGTCTTTTACTACAGACAACCTGTAACTCTCACATTTCCAAATGATGCAGACAACGACCTTGAACTAGGGAACGTCCTCCTCACCCGCGCGGGCCAACAGCTTGCGCAGGTGTGCGGGTCCAAGCCTGTAGATGGCTTCTTTCAGTACGTAAAAGAAAAATGGATTGCGAAATCTCTCATTCCGAAACCAGAGACCGAACCAATCATTCCACCGGACGCTGCGTAATAAAGCCGCGCAGCGCCGGTGAATTCAGACGTTCGGCCTCATGAAATTCATCGAGAAGATTTTTTCGCGCCACGCGAGCAACCTGAGTCAGCAGGATCTTGTAATTGGACGTTCCGCCTGTTGACGAGCTCCAGAGTCTGCTCTCTCTCTGCAACGAAAAGAGGGGTCAGCGTGAGGCTGCTCAAAACGGCAGCTCAACAAGGCGGCAGGGAGCGGGACCACCGGAGCATATAGGGAAGAGAAATGTGCCGGGAGTTTTTTCTTGATTCCAGGCTGCTCAAAACGGCCATCCAGCAAGGCCGCAAGGAGTGGGGCGACTGAAGCGTACCCGGAGGGTACGTCGCAAGGAGACACAGGACTGAGAACGAAGCTGGGGGCCTTTTTTCAGCAGCCGTTACGGCTCGACGGTGACATCCACGAACGCCGGCACAGAATCCGCCCCCTTCTTATCCGTCACCCGCAACTTAAACCGGTAAGTCCGCTTCTCTGACACGGTTGGCGCGAGGAAGGAGGCTTCGGCGTTATTCACGTCCAGCAGCGCGATTTTGCTGCCCCGTACCTGACTCCACGAGTAGTAGAGCGCTTCGCCTTCCGCATCCAGGCTCTTGAGGCCGCTCAGCTTGACCTTCGTGCCCGCTTTGACCGATTGGTTCGGGCCTGCATCCGCGATCGGCGGCTCGTTTGGCTCCTCATTCACGGCGACTGTGACGTCGAGTAAGGCCTGCTTGCCGCGGTTGGTGACAGTGATGGAGGCCTTCCCATTGCCGACAATCTGCAGCAGCCCGCTCGCCAGCACCTGAATGACCTTGGGATTTGAGGACTGGTAGCTCGTGCCGCTGCCCAGGCTGCTGATCCGGCGGGTGACCCCATCGGTGAACTCACCCACCACGGGCAATTCGAAGATCTTTCCCATGGAGTCGACGTGGCCGAAGGCGGAGGATTGCCCGGCCCGTCCAAGATGCAAGGGCTTGTCGGTTTCGAAGTCGATGATGGCGAGGGAGGCAGCCGGCTCGACGTTCACGAGAATTTCATCGAAGATGGATCTTGTCCCCAATCGTCCCCGTGAAATTTCCGCAACCGCCAGCAAGCGCATGGGGCCGATGCCGTCCTTGGGGATGAGGAGTGTGCCGCCGAACGGTGGGTCTTGGTCGGCCTGTCCGATGAGGGCAACCGGCGCGATGATCGATCCCGTGGCCGTCGCATCTTCCTGTCCCACCAGGGTCTCGTCCTGCTCGCCATACCAATAGTAGCGGACCGTCACGATGCCGGAATCTTTGCCGAGATCCACGCGGGCGGTGACGGTCTTCCCTGATGCCAGCTTGGCCCCTTCTGCCGGTTCGAGGATTTTGAAGGCATGGGCTGGCTGCGCCAGGGCAAGGCAAAAGGCAAAAGTAAAAAGGCAAAAACTTAATCCGAACTTTTTCCTTTTTCCTTTTTCCTTTGTACTTTCCACACTCACCTCGTCAGGTGGAAGGGGACGTCGGTCAGGATGACGCGGTCTTTGAACAGGAGCGAAGCTTTCAAGAGGAGGGCGCGCTGATTGTGCAGGATGTTCTGCCACCAGCGAGCCGGGAGGATTTCGGGAATCACGACGGTGACCCAGGTGTCCGGTTCTTTTTCCAGGATCGCCTCGACGTAGTCGAGGAGGGAATTCAGGATGGATCGATAGGGCGAGGGCAGCACGACGAGGTTGACGCCGCATCCCCATTGGGCCCACTGCATTTCGAGTCGGGCCGTGGCTTCCGGATCGACGTCGACGAACACCGCCCGCACTTCCCCTGGCCTGCTTCGGGCATAGTCGACGGCGCGGATGACGGCGCGGTTTACCCCGCTGATTGGAATGATGACGATATTGCGCCTCGGCATCGGAGGCCGGCTTCCTCGCCGGTCGAGCGTGATCTGGTCGGAGACGGCCTTGTAGTGCGCGTGAATGCCGCGGAACATCATGATCAGGATCGGGATCAGTACGATGACGATCCAGGCGCCGTGCATGAATTTGGTGCTGGCGATGATGGCGGTGGCGATGGCCGTGGCAACCGCGCCGATGCCATTAATGACGATCTTCTTTCGCCAATGGGGGCCACGCTTGCTTAGCCAGCGGCGGACCATGCCGGCTTGTGAAAGGGTGAACGAGAGAAACACGCCGACGGCATAGAGTGGAATCAGCGCGTGGGTGTCGCCGCCGAATATGATGATGAGGAAGCAGGAGAAGGCTCCCAGAATGAGAATGCCATTGGAGAACACCAAGCGGTCGCCCATGAGCTCCATCTGGTGGGGCATATAGCCGTCGCGGGCTAACAGGGATGCGAGTCGTGGAAATCCGGCGAAGGCGCTGTTCGCCGCGAGGACTAAGATCGACATTGTGGAGATCTGGATCAAGTAGTAGAGGAATCCTTCGCCGAAGATGGCTCGCGCTACCTGTGAGACGACGGTTTCATCCTCTTTCGGCAGAATGCCCAGGTGATAGGCCATCGTGCTGATGCCGAGAAAGAGTGTGCCCAGAACGAGTGCCATGGTAATCATCGTGATGGCGGCATTCTTCGGCTCCGGGGGGTGGAAGGCCGGCACGCCGTTCGAGATGACTTCCACGCCGGTGAGCGCCGTGCAGCCAGATGAGAAGGCGCGGAGCAGAAGAAACAACGACACCGATTCGACCGCGGTTTGCGTGGCCATGCTCTGTGCGGCGATTGGCGTGAGCTGGCCGAAGAGGAGCTGATAGGTGCCTGCGGCCAACATGAGGAGCATGCCCACGATGAACAGGTAGGTCGGGACGGCAAACACCTTTCCCGATTCCCGGACGCCCCGCAGGTTGACCAGGAGCACGAGCACAATGGCCACCACGCCCAGTATGGTGCGGTAGGGAAAGAGCGCGGGGACGGCGGAGGTAATGGCGGCGATGCCGGCTGCCACGCTGACCGCGACGGTGAGGACATAATCGATCATCAACGAGGCTGCAGCAGTCAGGCCCGGCCATTCACCCAGGTTCGACTTCGAGACGATGTAGGCGCCGCCGCCTCCCGGATATTCGAAAATGATTTGCGAGTAGGAGAGCGTCAAAATCGCGAGCAGGAGGATGATCATGACGCTGATCGGAATTGAGAAATGTGCGAAGGCCAGACTGGCCGGCACGAGGACCAGAAGGATTTCTTCCGTGGCGTAGGCGACCGACGACAAGGCGTCGGAAGAGAACACGGCCAAGGCTAAACGTTTTGAGAGCCGCTGGTGGGCAGCTTGCGCAGTCTTCAGTGGATTTCCGACGAGCCAACGTTTCAGAAGCATGGAGGCAATTATTGCACAGAAGTGGAGGCCGGCGCATCGAAGAAGAAGCCCGTCGATATCATAGGGGGCAAAATATCACTCATCGATGCGGCGTGCGGGACTCCGCATGAGCCGCGGCTTGTGCTGTTTGGCTGGGCATAAGAGGCTCGGAGGGGTTGACAGCCCGTGTGGAAGTTCAGTATCTTTCGCCCCTCATTATTGAAGATGACGATCTCCTCGCGATGCGGGGGATGGGTGTGCGATGCGCATGAGTCATCACATTCAGCAGATAAGTCGCTAGCTGTTTCACTCCTCACCTCAAAGAGGCCGGTTCATTATTCGGTCTATACAGAGTTCGTTGAGTTCGTAGTCGTTTTCTCACCAAAAACAAGGAGGCCGGTCCATGTTTTTTGATACGCGACGGGTTTGTGTCGCAACCCGCATGCTTAGCGCGATTGCGGCGGTGGCCCTGCTTGGGGTCCCGCTCGCATCCGCTGAGAATCCCCCACAGACAGGGCATTCGCCATCGCAACATGTTGCGATGAACCACCAGCTGCCCGGTTGGGCAGAAAAGCTCAAAGGCCAGACGATCGTCGAAGATTCGATGGGCGGCAAGGCCGAGCGTTCCGCGATGGTTGAGCAGCAGCATCAGCGGATCATGGACCACATGGCCCAGGATCCCCAGGTGCAGGGCATCAACACCGGCATGTACAACACCTCCGCCATGATGCATCAATATGGCGCGGGCGG
>JBEGVJ010000080.1:0-22975 GCA_041178465.1 Nitrospirota bacterium | reverse complement strand
ATCGTGGCCGGTGGTTTCGAACTGATGTCGTACACCACCCGGTTCACACCTTTGACTTCGTTGATGATCCGATTCGAAATCTTACCCAGCACGTCATTCGGAATCTTGGCCCAGTCAGCCGTCATCCCATCCAGGCTCGTTACGGCGCGAAGCGCAATGACATGCTCATAGGTCCGTTGGTCGCCCATGACGCCCACGGTCCTGATCGGCAAGAGCACGGCGAGCGATTGCCAAATCTCGCGATACAAGCCGGCCGCGCGGATTTCCTGATCGAGAATGGACTCGGCTGCTCGCAAAATAGTCAGCCGCTCCTTGGTGACTGCGCCCAGCACCCGGATCGCTAAGCCAGGTCCGGGGAAAGGCTGCCGCCAGACGATCTCATCCGGCAAGCCCAACTCCTGGCCGAGCACCCGCACTTCATCCTTGAAGAGTTCGCGCAACGGCTCGATTAGCTTCAGCTTCATCCGCGCCGGCAACCCTCCGACGTTATGGTGGGTCTTGATCGTCGCCGACGGCCCCTTGAAACTCACGCTTTCGATCACGTCGGGATAGAGCGTGCCTTGAACCAGAAATTTCGCACCGCCCGACTTCTTCTTGGCTTCCGCCTCAAATTGCTCGATGAACTGCTTCCCGATAATTTTCCGCTTCCGCTCCGGATCGACCACACCTTTGAGCTTGGCCAGGAACAAATCGGATGCATCGATGATCCGCAAGTTCAGATGGAGCTGTTTGGCAAACGTCTGTTTGACCTGCTCCTTCTCTCCGCTGCGAAGCAATCCGTTATCGACGAAGATGCACGTCAGTTGATCCCCGATCGCCCGATGCGTCAACGCGGCCGCCACGGAGGAATCGACGCCACCGCTCAAGGCGCAGATCACACGATCCTTGCCCACCTGCTCGCGAATCTGCTGCACCGCTGTCTCCACATAGGACTGCATCGTCCAGGTCGGCTGGCAACCGCAGATGTCGTAGACGAAGTTCCGAAGGATCTGAGTCCCTTCCGGCGTATGCACCACTTCCGGATGAAACTGGAGGCAATAGATCCGACGTTTGTGGTCGTCCCGCTTCATCGCCGCAATCGGCGAATTGGCCGTATGCGCGATGGAACGGAAGCCGGGAGGCATCCGTTCGATACGGTCCCCGTGCGACATCCAGACAACCGTCGATCCGCCTTTGCCGATGCCCTTGAAGAGGTTGCTCTTGTCGTCGATGGTCAGCTCAGCCCGGCCATACTCCCGATGTTTGGACTTGGCGACCTCACCGCCCGACAAATGCGTCACGAGCTGCATCCCGTAGCAAATGCCGAGGATGGGAATCCCCAGGTCGAAGATTTCCTTGGGGACGGTAGGCGCCTTCTTCTCATAGACGCTGGAGGGGCCGCCTGACAGCACGATCCCTTGCGGACGATAGGCCAGAATAGTCGCCAACGGCACGGTGCAGGGGAGGATCTGCGAATAGACATGCGCCTCGCGGATGCGGCGCGCAATCAGCTGGGTATATTGCGATCCAAAATCAAGGACCAGAATTCTATTGTGCCAGAGTTCCATTAGCTCGTCGTTCGTGAAGCGTGAAGCATCGTTCGTCTAATAAGGGAAGCCAGATCTTGCTTGCGAGATACGCTTCACGAGGGACGATTCACGCGGGGCTATTCCCAATCCATCCGGTAATTCGGCGCTTCCTTCGTGATGATCACATCGTGCACATGACTTTCGCGGAGACCCGCGACCGTCTGCCTGATAAACGTGGCCTTCTGCTGTAAGTCCGAGATCGTCCTGCACCCGCAATAGCCCATGCCGGACTTCACCCCACCGATCAATTGGTAGATGACGGCCGAGAGTTTCCCTTTGTAGGGCACGCGCCCTTCAATGCCCTCCGGGACCAACTTCTGCACCGGACGTCCGCCTTGCCCGTACCGATCTCCACCGCCGCGCTCCATTGCGCCGATCGAGCCCATGCCGCGGTATACCTTATACGTCCCGGCTTGATACAGCTCGGTTTCCCCCGGCGATTCATCCGTCCCTGCCAAAAGTCCTCCCAGCATCACCGAAGAGGCACCGGCTGCCAGAGCTTTTGTGATATCGCCTGAAAACTTGATCCCGCCGTCTGCAATGATTGGAACCCCCTGGCCTGCGAGGACTTTTGCACAATCGGCGATCGCCGTCAGCTGCGGCATTCCGGCTCCGGACACGATACGGGTGGTGCAAATTGAACCAGGCCCTACCCCTACCTTCACTGCATCGACACCGGCCCGGAGGAGATCCTTCGCCGCCTCGGCAGTGGCAATATTCCCGGCTATCAGCTCAAGCTCCGGATACCGTTTTTTGATCATCTTGACCGTATCCAGCACCGCCTGAGAATGGCCGTGGGCGGTATCGACCACGATCACGTCTACCCCGGCCTTCTTGAGCCGCGCCACGCGATCTTCCGTCTCAGGCCCCACACCGACCGCCGCACCGACACAGAGCCGGCCATGTCGGTCCTTGCAGGCGTTGGGATACATGATGCGCTTTTCGATGTCCTTGATCGTAATGAGCCCCTTAAGCTCGAACTGCCTATTGACGACTGGAAGCTTCTCGATGCGATGCTCGTGCAACACCTCGCGAGCCTTTTCCAGGCTCGTCCCCTCAGGGGCCGTGATCAGCTTGTCTCGCTTCATGACTTGCGAGACCTTCAAATCCATCCTGGTTTCGAATCGCAGGTCGCGATTTGTCAGGATACCGACCAGTTTTTTATCTTTCGTAACGGGAATGCCGGAGATCCGATACTTCGCCATCAACGCGTGCGCATCGCGAATCGTTTGATCGGGCGAGATCGTGATCGGGTCGAGAATCATGCCGCTCTCGGATTTCTTGACCCGGTCCACTTCAGTCGCTTGATCCGTCGGCGACAACACGCGATGAATAATTCCTAGCCCGCCTTCGCGGGCCATCGCAATCGCCAACCGAGACTCGGTGACGGTATCCATGGCCGAGCTGATAATGGGAATGTTGATCTTGATATGGCGAGTGAGCGTCGTACGCATGTCCACTTCACTCGGCAACACCTGAGACTTGGCCGGAACCAACACGACGTCGTCATAGGTCAGGCCCAAACGTGGTTCCTTGTCGAGCATATCTCCCCTTCACTGCAGGATGCTGAAAAGTCCTACCAGCTGCGCTCTCGCATCGCTCAGACCCTCAACGCACCTCAGAGGGTACGCCTCGGCCCTTCACTCGCTGCGGGCCTTGCCGGATAGCCCGCTTGAGCATTCCCGCAACGGCCCACAAATCCTCGTGTCCGCGCTTATGATTTCCTCGACGGGGTGCCCGTCACTTGCGCGTTCTCGATTTCAGCGGCGGTCTCGGCGTTTTCCTGGAGCCGTTCGCTGCCTTCGTCGGCCGGCATGAACTGTTCAACCCGGGTGTTTCCACTGTCGACGACAAACACGCTGCCCCTGACATCGACCGCGATGCCGTAAGGAAAGTTGAATTGCCCCTTGCCGTTCCCGAACCCGCCCCACTGGGTAATGAAATTACCTTCTTTATCGAACTTCTCGATGCGGTGATTGCCGGTGTCCGACACATAGACATCGCCGGCTCCATCGACCGTAATGCCCCAGGGAGACCGCAACTGACCGGCCTCCTGCGCGAGCGGGCTGCTGGCATGGCCCGGCTCGGAACTGCCGCCCCACTTAGTCAGCAACTGCGGCAGCACGTTGGTGCTGGTGTCGAACTTCTGAATCCGGTGATTACCCATGTCGACGACGTACACAAACCCGTCCGTCTGGTCTACCGCCACGCCGCGCGGGAAGTAGAACTGGCCGTCGCCGTTTCCGAAGCTGCCCCAGGACATGATGAATTCCCCGTTCATGTCGAATTTCTGCACACGGAAGTTGGCGCTGTCGACGACATAGACATACCCGCGTACCCGATCGACCGCGATGCCCCAGGGTGAGTTGAACTGCCCTTCGCCGTTGCCGCGCGACCCGAACTTCATCAGATAGCCGCCGAGTTTCCCGTCGAATTTCTGGACGCGGTGATTGTTCGTATCGACCACCCACACGTCGCCCTTGCCATCGCAGGCAATCCCGGTCGGGTTATGGAAGTTCGAATTGGCGGAACCAAAGTTCCCCCAGAGGATAATGAAGTTTCCGGCATTGTCGAACTTCTGAATCCGGTTGTTGCCGTTATCGACCACGAACAGCGATCCCTGCTGATCGACGCAGAGGCCGTACACCGGGGCCATGAATTCGCCGCCATGCAGCAAGGATGCGCCGCGGCCCGTCCTGCCCCATTCGGACACGCAGAGGTACCCCGACGTGTTGACCAGGATCGTCGCCGTCGCGGGAGTGGAGACGTTTCCACCCACATCTTTGAACCACACATAAATCGACTTCTGCCCGTCTCCCGGCGACAGAATAAACGGAATCGTTGCACCGAACTTGGTGGCAGGCGTCACATCGACCCAACCCGGTGTCCCCGACATGGGAGTCATGGGCGCTTCCGAGGTGAAATAGGCCGCCACACCGGTATCGACGTCGTTCGCAGAAACCGTCACGATGACTTCCGGCGTATTCGTCATGAACGCGCCATGGTTGATCACGGCATAGGGGTTTTGCGGCGCCGTAATATCGATGAGCACCGGCGTAGCCGTCACTTCACTCGACAACTCGCTTTCCACGCCGCTCTCGAACACCGCGGTCACGGCGTAGTGGTACGGCGTATCGTTCGAAAGACCCGTGTGGGTGTAGGGATTCGTCACGCCTTCGATTTTCGTCGCCGACTGGGTCGTGAGCTTCGGAAGAGTGTTGAAATACAAATTATAGGATTGGGCGCCAGGCACCTCCATCCAACTGAGGAACGCTTCCGTATCGCCAGCTTTGACCGCCACGCTACGGGGCGCAGGCGTCTCACTGGGCGCCAGACTAGAGGCAGCGGCGGCGGTGGCGGCATCCTTCCCGCGATCGAGCTCTTCCTCCGTCGGCACATACTTGAGCACACGGCCATTGCCGCTATCGACCACATAGACCGCGCCTTCTTTGTCGACTGCAATCCCGTAAGGATAGTTCAACTGCCCTTCGGCCCGCCCGCGGTTTCCCCAGGCACAGAGGAACGTCCCGTTGCCGTCGAACTTTTGAATGCGATGGTTGCCGGTATCGACAACATAGACGTTGCCGAGCGCGTCGCAGGCAATGCCCCAGGGTGACTTGAATTGCCCTGGGCCCGCGCCCTCGCGTCCCCACTTGGCCAGAAAGCTCCCGCGGGCATCGAACTTCTGAATGCGATTATTGCTTTCATCCGCCACGAAGATGTTGCCGACAAAGTCGACCGCCACGCCGCGGGGGAAAAAGAAGGCGCCGTCGAAGCTCCCGTCGCGGCCCCACTTGAGCAGCGCCTGTCCGTCCGAGGTGAATTTCTGAATGCGTGAATTGCTCGTATCGGACACATAGAGATTGCCCTCTGCGTCCGTCGCGAGTCCCCAGGGCACATCGAACCGGCCCAGATCGGCGCCGCGCCAGGCGAAGCCGAACTTGCCCCAGGCCTGCATCACATTGCCGTCGAGATCGAATTTCTGAATGCGGTTATTGCCGCTGTCCGCGATGTACAGCACGTTATTCGGCCCAACAGCCAATCCTCGCGGATAGTAGAAGCTTCCTTCCTGCGAAGAAGGATCGCTACCCCAGCGCGCGAGAAACTTCCCGGTCTTGTCGAGCTTCTGAATCGAATGGTTATCGGTGTCGGCCACGTAGATGTTGCCATCCTTGTCGAGCGTGATCCCGGTGGGCGAACTGAACTCGCCGTCATCTACGCCTTCGCAACCGATGCTCATGGCCAACAAATAGGGCGAGGGAACCGCCATGACTTCCTGAGACTCGAGACTCTCCCCCTTCTGCGTCACCACGGTCACCACGTAGTAGTAGCAGGTCCCATTGGCCAGATCGTCGTGGACGAACGGACTCTGGACACCTTCGACGCAGGTGCCGTTCTCTTTCGTCACCCCAATGACGGCTTTGAAGTCATCGTCGCCGGCAATCGGACGGGTGAGATCGGAGAACTTGATCATCACGCCCTTGGTCGTCTTGAAATAGAGATTGTAGTACATGGCATCGGGAACGGGGTCCCAGGTAATGGTGACCCGGCCATTCCCCGACTTCACGGCCACGTTCGCCGGAGGCGGTGGGAGTTCTTCTTCCTGGGCGATCGAATCGCCGGCACCCCATTCCCCCTGAGTTTCTTCGATGCTCAGATGCGTTCGATTGAACCGAAACATCTCGTCGAGTAGCCATGCTTTGATCATTGGTGGTGCCTCGTGTGACAGGACCGGGTGATACCGAAGAACTTCGCCTCTTTCAACAACTTAGATTGAGAATGGGAAGTCTAACAAAGCGGCCAGAGGGGAGTCAACGGGGCTCTGCGCGCCTGTTGCTGCTCGCGCAACGCGCGGCCTCACGCAAGGGAGCAGGCAGGCCGCCCTGCCTGCTCCCTATGAATAAGTTAAAGAATCTGAGGCCCTCGTTGGACGCGCACAATTGAAGGAGCGCTCAGGCCCCCGCGTCGGGAAGGATGAGGGGAAGAGAAAGGGAGTGGAAAACGAGAGGGACGGGAGTTCGAGGTCCTACGTCCGAGGTTTCCAAACCTTCGAACTTCCGATCGCGCTTTTCTCGCCTACCTCGCGCTTCGCGCGCTATCAGAAAACTGGTGGTTTTTTTAGCCGCCTGCTAGGCCTGTTCAACCGGTTCTTCTACGGCGGTCTCTACATCGAAGCCCAGTAAGGATTCACCTTCTGTTAGATCGCTCGTGCCGGCCTGTGCGTCCGAATAGGACGACTCGGAAGTCTCGACTGTCAACAGGGACGATTCTTCGATCGGCAGGAGCGCCTGCTCGGACTCGCCGAGTTCTTTGAATTCACGCAACGGCGGGAGCTGAGTTAAATCTTGCAACCCGAAATGCTCCAGGAAGAACTTGGTCGTCCCATACATGATCGGCCGGCCTGGCACGTCTTTTCTCCCGACGATCCGCACCAGCTTGCGCTCACACAACGTACGCAGGACGCCGGACGTTTCCACGCCGCGAATTTCCTCGATCTCGGATCGCACGAGCGGCTGTTTGTAGGCGATAATGGCCAGGGATTCGAGCGCGGAGCGAGAGAGCTTTTGCGCCGCCTTGGCTTTATCCATCCGTTTCAGCCACGGTCCATACTCCTGCTTCGTGGCCAGCCGATACCCGCCGGCAACCTGCACAAGCTGAATGCCTCGCCCTTCCTGATCCAAGTCGTGCGAGAGAATTTCCAGGGACTGAACCACTTCGGCTTTTGAGACCGTCCCCAAGATGGACATCAGCCGCGCGACCGGCACCGGCTCAGGCGACACAAACAAGATCGCCTCAAGAATGGCCTTCAGTTCTCGTGCGTCGATGGCCGCGGCCTGACTGTTCGCCGTCGTCTCGACAACGACTTCCTTCGCTGCGGCTTCTGACTCCGGCACCCCGCTGTCCTCAATAACCGGCGCTGTGTCCGGCAACGTTATGTCGTCTGTTGCTTGTTCCACGGTTGAGCTCATGCTCCCCTCCATTCAGCATCATCCAATTCCGCCGGGTCTGGCACGAGTGAAAAGGCGCGCGATACGAGAATCGGCCCGAAATGCTCCGCTTGAAATACCCGGGCCGTTCGAAGTCGCATAAGTTCCAGCACCGCTAAAAACGTCACAATGATGACAAGACGATGGCAGGACGGCTCGAACAATTCGACAAAGTTCACCGCTTCCTGCCCTTCCAGCATTTCCAAAATTGCACTCATCCGCTCCCGAACCGTCAAGTTGTCGGGCAGAATATCCATGAACGTCTTGCCGGGATTGCGATTCAGAATCCCTTGCAGCGCATCCACGAGATCGAACAGGCTCACATTGTCCAGCAACGTCTCATCCGACTCCAATTCGACCGTCGGGCTTTGCTCACGACTGTAAATCTCCCGCCATAGCCGCTCGTGCTCGTCCAACTGATTGGCGGCTTCTTTGAACTGCTTGTACTCGAGCAGCCGCCGCACCAATTCCTCACGTGGGTCAGGCCCGTCCTCCTCGTCAACCGCCGTCTCATCGACAGGAAGCAGCATCTTGGATTTAATCTGGATCAGGGTTGCGGCCATGACAAGAAACTCCCCTGCCACCGTCAGGTTGAGGTCTTCCATCGCTTCGATATAAGTCAGATATTGCTGGGCAATCAGATGAATGGGAATGTCGTAGATGTTGATCTCGCTCTTCTTAATAAGATGGAGCAAAAGATCCAGCGGCCCTTCAAAGTTCTCGATGCGAACATGATAGGGCAATTCGGTTTGTTCGGAGGCGTCAGAGTGGTTATCCACAAGCGGATTTATACCAGCTTTGGGGGAGAGGAGCAAGCCTCCATCTATTAGTAGTGGTGGTAGAGGGAAGCGCCTTTTCAGCGCGACCGGATCAGGTAGGCGATCAGCAGGACGCTGAATATCAAGAGGGACAGGGTGATGGCATACTGGATGGTCGGATTTTCGATCCCCAGGGGCGCCTGTCCGGTTGCCGACCTGGTCGCCCGGGTAAACTCCGGACCTTTCTCAAAAAAGACTTTGGAAAAGTCGTCTCGTCCCTTGAACTTGGCGTCGGAAAAATCCGCCGTCGACCGGAATGTGGCCCGGCGAAAATACGCATCCCCCTCGAATAGGGAAAAGGTAAAAAACGCCTCACGGTCAAACGTGGCTTCAGAGAAATCCGCCAAGCCCTGGAAACGGCTCCCGGAAAACCCGGTGCCTAGCCTGAAATAGGTGCGCGACAGATTGGCTTCCTTTTGGAAGACGACCTCCAGGAACTCCGCCAACCCGTTGAATCCCGACTGCTGAAATGTGACCGGCCCCTGGAACACCGATCGGTGAAACCTCGTGTGCGGGCCAAAGGCCGTTTTTTCAGCAAATACATCGCGCAGAAAGCGCCCCTGCACAAAATAGCTCTCTTTCAGAAAGATCGCTCCGGACAAGATCACGGGCTGCATAAACAGGGATCGAGAAAGATCCACGATCTGCTCAAACCTGGTCCCGCTAAACGTCACAGGCCCCTTCACCACCAGCACACCCTGTGCCGATTGGTGCCTGATCGCGCCACGCACCACCGAGTTCACGATCGTCACAGGGCCGGCAATCACCCGCACCTCGGGCCCCTGCAGCTCCTTGATCGCCTCAAGCTCGGGCGACAACGGACCGACAGGCAACAGATCCAAAGACACGTCGCCGCGAACAACCACCCCTGAAAGATCGATCCCCTTCCCTTCCCTGAGGGCCTGCAACAGCTGCGTCGCCTCCACCGCTCGCGCCTCGCGCTCCTGCTCCGTGCAGTCGGCGCCTAGATGAAGCGTCAAGGCCACGTCCGGCCCTACAGCAGCTGTCTCCACCTGACAGCTCGATGCAGACGTGCCGAGCGGCAGCCAGAGCAGGGCCAACCCCGCCAATATTCCCGTCACGACCAACTTCATCATGCAGGCCCTTATACGGAATGCCGCAGCCCAACGCAAGGCAAGAACCGTTGAATCACTGTACGGCCCAACCGAATTTGCTACACTTTGGCGAAATGACACGCCGCCTTGCCGCCACCTACACATTGGCCGTCACCCTCCTCTGCGGAATCCCGGTCTTGGCCCAGGCGGACACGATCATTGAACTCCCGGTCCTGGCAGCCATTCGCCAAAATAATCTTGGCGTGTTTGAAATTCTCATGATGTGGTGGGATAAGAAACCGGAGCCGTATCCCGTTCAATTGCAATGGCTCCTTGCCGGTGTGCGATTGGGAAACGCCCATGTAGGCGCCATGGCTCAAGCCTTTGACTATGCCGTCGAACGCACACCCTCGGTCCAGCACAGCGGGACTGTCTCAGTGCAAGGGATTACCTACCGGCCCACAGGCAGCGACGGGCCGAGCGCCGGTGCGGCGATGGCCGTGGGCTTCATTGCCCTGTTCAAAGGTGAACCTATTCAGCGGGGCATTGCCCTGACCGGAACCTTGGAGCCGGGAGGACAGATCGGCCCGGTTGGCAGCATCCCGGATAAAATTCGCGCCGCTGCACGAGAGGGCTATCGCACCGTGCTGGTTCCACGCGGGCAGATTCATGAGGCGCGATGGAACCTGAACGAACTGGGATTTCAGCTCAATGTAATGGTGAAGGAAGTGGAGACAATCGACGAGGCGTATCAGCTGATGACAGGACGGAGGATTTGAAACGGGATGGTTCATCTCGTCTATCTGGTTAGTCTGGTTCAACCAAACAAACGAGACAGACCAGATAGACCAGAAAGACCCGCCTTCTCATCCGCCTGCTAAGCCGTGGCTCCCTGCATGATCGCGTCGTACTCCGTTTGCGTCAGCCGATGCATGCCCAGCGTCAATCGTCGAGTGAGTTCGGCCTGATCGGAAATCTGCAAGACGTTGAGCAATAATGCCTGACTCGCCGCAGACGAGCAGGCCAACCGGCGCACTCCATCGATTCGCACAAAGCCAAATCGAGCCTCAGTCCTCAGCTCGTCACTGAGGAACGCATCGAGCGAGGAAAAATCTAACACCGGCGACAGGATCTGAAACTCGGCACAAAGTCCGACCTTCAGCACATACACCAGTCCACGGGACTGCGCGTCGAGATAGGTCTGGAGGTTCGTTCGGATCAGCCCGGTGCAGAGGCCCCAGAGACTGTGCCCGAGTTGCAGCTCGGCACTTTCTTCCGAGGTGCGTTCTCGCAGCGCCCCAGCCACGAACAGAAAATGACTCATAAATAGTTCATTGCAGGCATTCAGCAGGAAGATGCTACGCAGGCAGAACGGATGCCATGACTGGGACACATTCCAGGGTCATTCCGCTGGGCGACTCAGCCAAGTCGCCCAGCGCAGGCATCCCATGCGGGTGTCAGTGCGTGTGGTAATCGTCCGCGTCGTCTAACAGGCTTTCTGGCTTTTCGAGAAAATCGGAGTCGTCATCTTCCCCGTCCAGCGTGAGCTCTTCCTCCACATCTTCATCGACTTCATCGGCCTCACCGGCCATATCCACATCTTCGTCACTCAGCTCATCCTCAAGGTCGGCATCTTTCGGCATTGGCGACCCCATCGGCCGCGACAACACAGACTTCTGTGGCGCCTCATCCACGAACGGCGTCACAGATTTTTTGACGGGGGCTGCAGCCGCTGATTTAGAAGAAGCCGCTGAAACCGTCTTCGCCACCGGCTTCTTTGGAGCTGGCTTGGACGCCGCAGCAGAGCGCTTCTTGGCAGGCTTCTTGGCGGCTTTCTTTGCGGCAGGTTTTTTCACCGTCCTTTTTACTGCCTTCTTCACTGCTGACTTTGCCTTAGCCTTTGCTTTCACAGGCGTCTTCTTCGCCGGCTGTTTCTTAGTCTTGGCCATCGAAATTCTCCTCTCTCATCCATTGGATGTCTGACGCGGCCTCCATCTAGCATGAACTTATAGGGTCTTGCAACTCACACCACTACCCCCTCTGACAGGATGCTGAAAAGGCCCCGCTTCGCCCTACCCACCTGGGCAAAGCAGAAAATCGCGCAATCGAGCTGGCGCATCAAGACAGGGAAACTTCCGGCCCTTACCGGCTCACATCCAGGCTCTCTCACTAGCCGGCATGTTAGGATACACGGCAAGAAACGGCTGAATCCTTCTCAATCGAAGCAGCTCTTATGGTATAGAAACTGGATAATCAGGAAGCTCTGTATGCCCCCTCGTCTACTCATCGCCCTGCTACTTGCAACGGGGCTGTGCTCCCCCTGGCCCACGGCAGCGACGCCCCCCTACACCGCCATCATCATTGAGAGCGGATCCCCCTACTTCGTCCCGAAGTCTGTCACGGTTTCGACCGGCTCTCCGATCAAATGGGAAAACCCCACCGCAACAGAGCATACGGTAACCCATACCGGCTGTTTGGAAGACGGCGATCACTGCGCCTTCGATTCCGGCCTCATGCTCCCAAACGGCACCTTTGCCGTCCACGGGCTCGCCCCCGGCCGCTACCCCTACCTCTGCCGCATTCACCCCATCATGCGCGGAGTCGTCACCGTCACAGAAGCGTCTCAACTTCCCTCCCAGCTTTAACACTCGTCCGAAGAAAAGAGCATATAGCGTATGGCTTATGGCTAGAAACCACAGTCGGAACTGCCGAAACCAATAATCGAATCATCTTCACACCCGACCGTGCTTTTCCCGAGCCATCAGCTATAAGCCATTCGCTATCAGCTCCCGCACGAGAGGCGCTTCACATTTCTTGAGGCCTTGCGAGAATCCCAGCCCGTCGTGTAGGCTGCGGCGCTCAAACGGATCACGCCAATCATGAAACCAGCTGTCGCCGCGCACCAACCGCTCAGCCTTACCGGAGAGACGCTCAGCCTCCTGGCCTGGCACATCCCCGATCTCATCGCCTATCAGCACCACGAAGACGAATGGTGGTTCGCCCCCCTCGATGACAACCTGCCCATCGTGCGATTGAATCGCACCGGCCTGGAGATGCTCCAGGCCATGAACGGCCACACATCGGTCGCGGCACTGCTGGAAAAGTACGGGACGAAAATCTGCGGACCTGATGGACAGCCAGGACAGTGGCATTTGGAACATTGGTCCCTCCCCACCTACTCCCTCTGTTACTACGGGACAGAGCCACCGGGCGGCCACCGCCACAAGGCCAAATGGGATCTGCTCCTCCAAGAAATCCGGGAAGGCTGGTCAGGCCAAGAAGGGTTCGAGGGAGAAGAGCATCTTGAAGATTTTCACCACCACGAACTGACCGACAGCGGCGAAGACGACGGCCACTTCGACCTGATCGAAACCACCGTCTCCCATCTCTTCCGGGAACCAAACGAGACGCTCAACGGCTTGACCTATGGCCGGCTCCTCATGAAGCAATTGCGGAAGCTGGGCTGGTTCAACCCCAAACCCCGCGTCATCGTGGAGGTGGGCGGCGGACTCGGCTACCTCGCCCGTGAGTTGGGCAAGGAACTCCTGCCCTTTGAAAAGCAGACCATCCGGTACATCTCTCTCGACATCACCCAGCCCTTCCTCAAGCTGCAAGTCACCCGCGCCAAAGCCGGGGGCTGGGGCGGCATCGGCACCCGCGCCAACGGCGAATGGCTGCCCTTCAAAGACAACTCCGTCGACCTCGTCATCGACAACGAAAACATGGCCGACATGACGCCGGTGAAGCTGACCAGGAAGGAACTCCAGGAGGGAACAGGCGAGACTCCGCAGCATCAGGAAGCATTGGATTGGATCAGACGGGTGAGACTGCCGCTGGGCCAGGACCTGCCGGAAGACGTGATCTTCAATCTGGGGCCATTTCGATTTGTGGCGGAACTGTGGCGAGTGTTGAAGCCAGGCGGCAGGGCCTTTCTTACGGAATTCGGGATCGAAGAGGGCTGGCCTGCACCGGTCAAACTGCCGGGCCATACGGAATACGAAGTCCAATACAGCCATCTACGCCAAGCCGTGCGCTGGCTCGGCTTCCAGGAACGTTATCTCTCGCTGCCGCAGTTCCTCGCCATCAAGCCGGATACCAAGGTGCTCTGCACCGGCGCAGCCTATACCATTCAGCGGTTCTGCCAGGCCATGCACAAGCCCTTCCCCGTGCGCGCCTACACGGAGAAGGAGCTACAACAAACCCTGGGCGACATGCTCTCCAAACTCCACGGCTGCCACTACCACGACGTGGTAGACCCCGCCTGGTTCGGTCTCATCGACTTCAAAGTCTTGTTATTGGAAAAGCCAGGCGGCGCCCCGAAGGCCAGCTTCTCAGAGAACCAAGGCTATCGGTGGTACTCGCAGCGGTGAATAAGAAGCTGTCAGCCCTCAGCAGTCAGCTATCGGCTACGACCGAGACTCATTACGCTGCGAACTCGACTCGAATGGTACGCCCAAGCGCGCTTCAAGCGTGATGAGCATTTCGAGACTGAACTTGTCCTATTTACCACGCACGAGGTCGGACACACGGGATTGTGCGATGCCAAGGCGCTTGGCCGCTTCTGACTGGGTGAACTTCTGCTTCTCGATGTAGAGACGAAGATCGGTCATGAGGTTAGCGCGCACTTGAAGCACAGCGGCCTCGGCTGGATCAAAGCCGAGATCGACAAAGACATTGCCGCTGGATTTGGTAATTTTCTTTTTCACGACCGGTCTACACACACTCATCGCGCAAGCGACGCTGGTAGGCCACGGGGTCTTCCGATAAGTGGATCATGCCCTCATGACACCGAAGCCGCTCTATCCCAATAGCTGCAGTTGCGTTCCCCAACTGTTGTTCGATGCGCAGCCACTCTTCGTAGGGAATTAAGACCCCGACTGGGCGCCCCTCTTCGTCAGTCACAAGCTGTTTGTGAATCATGCTCATCAAATCATCGCTCCAGATGCCCTACTATAGGCAACTGCGTATAAAAGAGAAAGCTGACGTAGAAAAACAGGCATGGCCAGTCCCTGTGCTCTCGGAACAGAGGAAGGGATGGAGCCTGATGATCTTCTGTGCTCGCGCAACGCGCGGCCTAGGAAGGCCCTCGTTGGACGCGCGCAGTGGAAGATCAATCAGCCCCCATCCCTGAAGAGATAACGAGCGAGCTTGGAGGGACCATTTAGATGGATGGAAGTCGCTCAATGCCCACAGTTGAAAATCCACCAGCCCCCCCGCTTGGCCCGTCTTGCTCGTCCTGCATGTCTCGCACGTCTCGCGTCAAAGAAATCATGCGCGCAGTGAAGGGCAATCCGGTCACCCTGCTGAAAGAGTAACGAGGAGGGCACGGAAAGGAATCGCTCAATTGGAAGGCGAGATGTACGATTGCAAGACATGCCACTGAATGCCGTTCCAAACTAAACTGCCGCCACTTCGGGGGAGGTCCAACTGGGCTAGCCAGGTGCAAAGTCAAGCAATGACCTCGCTTCTTTCCCCCTAGCGGATCTCTCCAAATTGCAAACTATATGCTTCAAACTCAGCGATAGACTGACTGTCAACACCAAATGGATAACGAGGCCGGCCTGAAAATGTAACTGTAAGATCAGCAGATTGACTGTACCTGATTTTATCAAAGTTAGACCCATCAAGAAAAATGGTACATTTACCGTGACCGGGGCGCCGTATTTGCACGATTTTACTGTCCGGGTAAAGCTTGAATACCCTGCCGACTATTGTTTGCACCTTCCCAAGAGAATACTTATTTTTCAAACTTGAAATAAACTCTTTATGTGAAGCATCAAATGAAACAACTTCTCTGCGATCTAAACCTGGCGCCCCAATTTCAATTTTCTCAACACCGCCAGACGCCTCAATCCTTCCAACAATATTTACAACCTCGGCATAAATTGCACCATTAATAATTACCTGCCGTTCGCTTTCATTAAATTTATCCCCGTCAAGGATTTTCCCAGTGTAATACCCCAGCAAAGCATTAAATACACTGTCAGCAATATAGCTGACCGAGGAGACAAACGCTGGGTCTGTTACAATTGGAATTAACGCATACGCATCCGATTGTCTTTTTCTTTCACCAATTTGAAACGACAACCATTCACGTTCTTTTGTTACAGGGAAAGCACCTCGCTTAAATCTTTCCTTCTCAATTAAGTACGCTTTATGTACAACTCTTTGGAACGCAATTAATGTAAGGCCTAAGTCATAGATTCCTACGCCTCGTTCACCTAGGCCTTTACCAACAAACCTTACTGTAAGCAAACTATCTTCGTATCGCTTCAATTGACATCTCCTTGCTTCCTGACTATTGAGTGCGCTGACCGGCGTCGCGCGCGGAGCCACCTCTGTGCCCAATCTGACGCAACTCCAGATTCACTCCACACATTTATTACCGGGTACCCCACCGCGAGGTCGGAGGGTCCAGAAACAGGGTCAGGTCTTGCAATCATACATTTTCGATCTATTCGCATCAGACTCTCACATGTATCGTACCTGCTTCGCCAGATCGATCAACACCCCCTCGCGCAACCCTAGATCGCTAACGAGTACGCTCGGCATCTCCAGCGTCTCCATCACCGTCCGGATGATAATCGCTCCAGCGGCTATGACTTCTTCGCGGCCTTTTTCTAGACCTGGCAGGCCAGTTCGGTCGGTTTTCTTACGGCACAAGAGCGTCTGTTCGAGCTCTTGAATCGTGCCGAGCTGTAACTTGTAGTTATGGATTCTGGCTGGCTCGTAGGTGGGAAGTTTCTGGGCCATGGCGGCTAGGCTGGTGATGGTTCCCGCTGTGCCAACGAAGGTGGCTGTCTGATAGTTGCCCATTTCGGCGACTGCCGATTTGGTTTCTCTGGCAACCCACGCTCGCGCCTGGCGAACTTCATCGTCGGTCGGAGGGTCGTGCTGCAGGAACCGCTCGCAGAGCCGGACAACGCCAATATCGATCGAGCGCACAACCGGCTTCTGACCTGGCCTATCTAAAATAAACTCGGTGCTGCCGCCGCCAATGTCGAGGGCCAGCACGTCGGTCACGCCATCCGGCAAGCCGGAGCGAATGCCCAGCAGCGTCCGCCTGGCTTCTTCTTCGCCTGAGATCAGCTCGATCTCAAAGCCTGCTTCGCGCTTCACGCGATCGAGAAACTCATCGCGGTTCGCCGCATCACGCACGGCGCTCGTCGCGACAGCCGTAACCTTATCGACCTGAGCAACATTGATCAGCCCCCGCCACTCTTGAAGGCACAGGATCACACGATCCATCGCAGCCACGCTCAACTGTTTAGTCTGATCGACGCCTTCGCCCAACCGGAGGATTCTCCTGTCAGACCGTATTTCTTTCAGCTTCCCGCCAGGAGACAGATCGGCAATCAGCAAGCGGCAGGTGAGCGTGCCGATATCCACGCCTGCGAGACGCATCGTGCGGGACGGAACATTCATACGGCGCTTCGAACCTCCCCGATCTCCGACTCAAGCTTCCCACGCGCGTCTTTGAGCGATTGGATCTCCTTGACGAGCCGGCCGATTTCCGCGTCGTGCAGGACCCGCTCAACCGGTTCGCTTGCCTCGCGAAGATTCACTGCTCGCTCACCGACATCTCGATAGAGCTCACTCAACTGCTGGTCGAGCTTGCGGATTTCCAGCCGGATTCTCAGCAATTCCGTTTCTTCCAATGCGCGGTTCGCCGCTTGCGCCGTGCCAAGACGCAACGTCGCCATCCCCGCCTTCAAATCATGCTTTAACCGCTGTAGTAAGCCCACAAAAGCTCCTTGCTAAGGTCTATAGGCTGAAGGCTGAAGGAAAATCACTTCTCACCTCTAGCCTTCAGCCTCGTGCTTCTCGCCTATTATTAACTGACCGACCCCAAATCCAACTTCGTTTCCCATCGCCGCAGCATGGTCTTTCGCAACGCACGGTGCACCGGCGCCTTTAACAGTGGGTCCTGCGTCAACAGGGCAAAGGCCTCCTGCCGGGCCTGCTGAAGGATATCAGCATCCCGCACTAAGTTCGCCACACGAAACTCCGGCAAGCCCCACTGCCTGAATCCGAAAAATTCTCCTGGCCCGCGAATGCGGAGGTCTTCCTCGGCAATCACAAACCCGTCGGTCGATCGCACCAGCGCCTCCAGCCGCTCCCGGGCCGCCGATGGCGCTTCGCCTGCTGCTGTAGGCTTCGTCGATCGAAACAGCACCCCGCCCGAGGCCATCAACAGACAATAGGACTGATGCCCGCTTCGCCCGACGCGGCCGCGCAATTGGTGCAACTGCGCCAGCCCGAACCGCTCGGCATGTTCAATCATCATGACCGTGGCATTGGGCACATCGACCCCGACCTCCACCACCGTCGTCGAGACCAGGACCTGAATTTCCCCCTTCTTATACGCTGCCATGACCCGCTCTTTCTCGTCCGACTTCATCCGTCCGTGCAACAGCCCGACACGAAACTCGGCCAGCTCGTTCGCTTGCAGCTGTTCCGCCCCTTGCATGGCCGCTTGCAAGTCAGTCTTCTCCGATTCTTCGACGAGCGGATAGACCACATAGGCCTGACGGCCGCTCCGCAGTTCATCGCGGAGAATCTGATAGGCCCGCCCCTTCTGGCTATCGTTGAGGAGAAACGTCCGCACCGGCTTTCGTCCAGGCGGCATCTGGTCGATCACCGACACATCCAGGTCCCCATAGACCGTCATGGCCAGCGTGCGTGGAATCGGCGTCGCCGTCAACACCAACACATCGGGCTTATAGCCCTTCTCGATGAGCGTCTTCCGTTGAAGCACACCGAATCGATGTTGTTCATCCACCACCACCAGGCCAAGCTTCGCAAAGGTGACGCCTTGCTGAATGACCGCATGGGTCCCGATCACGACCTGCGCGGCCCCGGCAGCCACCTGCTCACGCACGGCTTTACGCGCTGCCGCGCGGCCACCCCCGCTCAGCAGCACCACGGAGAGCCCGAGCGGTTCCAAGAACCCCTTCATCGTCCGATAATGTTGCTCGGCGAGAATTTCCGTCGGCGCCATCAATGCCGCCTGATAGCCCGACCCACAGGCCAGCACCATCGCCTGTACCGCCACGATGGTTTTGCCGGAGCCGACATCGCCCTGCACCAGGCGGTTCATCGGTTTGCACGACGTCATATCCGACAGAATCTCGCGAATCACCCGATCTTGCGCCACGGTCAATCGAAAGGGCAGCGCCCGATCCAGCTTGCCCAGGAGCGGCGTCTTGGGATTGAACGAAACCTGCTTGACCTCTTCCTTCATGACCCGTCGCCGCGATGCCAACGCGAGTTGCAGCACGAACAGCTCTTCGAACGCCAAGCGACGATGCGCCGGCGTGAGACCACGTTCGAGCTGTCCTCCGTTCGTCCCTGTCCCTGTCGGGGGGAAATGCACATCCTGAATGGCTTGTTGAATAGGCGGCAAGCGATAGCGGGCCCGCAGCGAAATCGGCAACACCTCCTGCGCATCGGCGACATGGGCATCCAGCAAGCTTCTCATGAGCACGCGCATCTGCCGGGACGACCACCCCTTGGTTTCGTGATACACAGGCACAATCCGCCCCACATGCAGCGGCGCTTCGGTTTCCGCGCCCACAACTTCGTATTGCGCGACCTCCATCCTCGTATCCACCCAGCCCTGCGCGCCTGCCACCATCCGCCCGGTCAACATGACGCTCGTTCCAACGGTAAAGAGCCGTTCCAGAAACGGCTGATTAAAGAACACCGCCTGAAGACGCCCGGTCGAATCCTCCACCACGATGTCCAGAATGGCGAGACGGCGACTGCGGGCCTTCTTGGCCTCGCTTCGAACGATCGTGCCGCAAATCGACGCCTGCACACCGGGCACCAGTTGCCCGATCGGAGTCATGACCGAACGATCCTCATAGCGCCACGGCAGAGTCCACAGGGCATCCTCGACCGTCTCGATCCCGAACCGCTGGAGCAGCACTGTGCGCTTCGGGCCGACTCCCTTCACAAAACGGATCGGCTGCTCCCACCATGGCTGTGCAGATGACGCTTTTACGTCCGGCTTCGGCATCGCGAGCGGCTCCGGCTCCTGCCAGGCCCTGGCCGGATTGCGAATAGCCTCGCGCAAGGTCCCAAGAATGGCCGTGGCTTCCCGCAAGCGGCGCTGCTGATCCTCTGTCGGGAGCCGCTGCTGCTCGTCAAGAAATAGCGCGCGCAGCTGGAGCAACGATGCTTCAATCGCCTTCGGATAGACGTGATCGGACAGGGCCTGCATGACCTGCGAGGCAACAAAGCGGCTCAGATTCTTCACGGTGGGCAGATGTGCGAAGGCATCGCGAGTCGCGAATTCGATCGGACGCGCGACACGGTCCAGCCATTGCTGAAACTGTTCAGGGAGGTTGGGCTCGGAAGAGCGCCGTATCACAGTGGCGGATCGTATCACAGCCTCTGCCCCTCCTCAACGAGCACGACAATGCCACAGACGCGTGGCGCGTGAAGCGCGAGACAGACGAGAATGGCGCGACGTGGACAGATCGAGGGCCAATCTCCTTTGCCCATCTCGCTCATCCCGCCTGTCCCGCGCGGCTAGGCTTTCACCATCCTGCAAGCCCTGTCGGTTTCTTGAGAATCCTTTGTCGCGTTTCCCTGAGGTGCTACATTGAATTTCATCCGAAGAAGGCCCTTATGCACCGCCGCAACATTTCTCATCTTTTGTATCCCCTCGCCTGCCTGCTTGGACTGTTCATCGTCTATCAGGCCTGGCTCAAGCCGACCTATCTGCCGACGGCATCACCCAGCCTGCCCGCTGCTGCCGTGGAGGACTCCCCGAGCACGCCGCCAGAGCCGCAGCACGACAGCCCTCCCTCGCAACCGGAACCGAAACAGACTCGCCTGATCGATCCCAGCGTGATCCCTGAAACAGCGCAACACGAACTATTAGAAACGATTCGCGACGACATTGAGCAAGGGAACCTCCAGGAGGCGGAAACCAAACTGGCGGGTCTGCCGGAAGCCATCGTAGCCAGCAAAACTGCACGCCCCTATCTGTCCATCCTCTGGAACAATCTGGGCATTCAACAGGAAAAAAGTGGCGGGACCGCTGTTTCGATCAAAGCCTTCAGGAAAGCCGCGTCATTCGACGCCAAGAACCCCATCGTCCAACTGAACCTCGCCCAGGCCTATTGGGAGCTGCGCGATCCGGCCATGACGCAGGACTTTCTGGAGAAACTGGTCACCCTGGCTCCGAACGAACCCTTCCCCCATCTGGCGCTGGCCGATCTCTTTCAGGAGCGGGATCAGCTCGGCGAAGCGGCTCACCATCTCGATCACGCCATCGCCCGCGCAGGCAAAGACCCAGCCGTACAATCTTATCTGCGAACCGTCACGGCCAAAGTCCATCGAACCGAGACAATCGAAGCGCGGCTCACTAGCCGCAACAGCGCGCACTTTACCGTGAAGTTCGACGGAGAAGCCGATCCGTCTACCTGGGCTGCCGTACTGGAAATTCTTGAAGAGGCCTATCGCGAGATCGGCCAAACGTTCGGTCATTTTCCGTCCAAAACCATCGTCGTCGTCCTGCACACCAAGTCCACGTTCCACAGCGCAACCGGCAGCCCTGTGTGGGCCGACGGACTCTTCGATCCCGTGCTCGGACGCATCCAGGTTCCCGCGCAGGATGCCCTGGCAGACCGTGCCTGGCTCACACGCGTGCTGCGACACGAGTTCGTGCACGCCCTCCTGCACAACCAACTGGGCCCTGCCGGCAGCGCCGTGCCAACCTGGCTCAACGAAGGCTTAGCCATGGAATTGTCCGGAGATCGCTGGTCGGATCTCGACCAGATCAGGAAACAGGAGTTCACACCAATCCCGCTGTCTGCGTTAGAGGGAGGGTGGGGAGAGTTGCCCGCTGATGCCACGACCCTGGCCTATCTGGAGGCCAAGTCGGCCGTCCACTATCTGCTCGACCGCTTCGGCCTGCCTCGGGTGCAAGAGCTGCTCGCGCACCTCAAAGCCAGGCAGACACTCTCTGCCGCCATGCAATCGCAACTCTCGCTGTCGTACGAGCAATTTCAGTCCAGGTGGATGGATCAGTCACAGGGGCGGGAAAAGAAAATCTAACTCGCAGCAGTCTTGCAGCATCGTCCGTTAGATCGCTTCCTTTTTCATCTCATCGGATCCTGCACTACGCCATGGCGGCAAATTTCCGACTGTATCATTCTGACCAGCTAACACCTCGGTCTCATCCACTGCCGGCTCGATCCTATCTTCCCACAACAGCTGCCGGTCTCGACCGTTAAACATCCGGATACGAAGCTCGATCTGTTGCGATGGAGCCGCGACCCCCTCTGCCCGGCCAACCACAGCCCTGCCGACACGTTCTGCACGAGCGAGCCTGCCAGCTCCGGCTGAGAACTGATCGGTCCACACAAGCTGCCCGGTTGCCGAATCGACGGCGCGCAGGAACAGCTGGGGTTGCCCATCAATGGCGACTCCTCGACTGCGGACCTGAGTCGCAATCGCCTGTGGCGTGAGATGGGCCACGACTCGATGGGTCGAAGCGGCTTCCTGATCGCCGACCGTCAGATCCAGAAAACCTTCCCAGAGAAACCGCCCTGTGGCTGCGTCATAGACGCGGAGCGTAAACGCTGACAGCCCATCGGCTCCCGGCCCCACTCCGCCCGCAAAAATCCTCTCACGCGGTTGACTGGCCGTCGACGCGGCATCCTCCCTCACGTTCAACTCATACGTTTCCTCTGAGAGAATCGCGCCGCTCTCAGCATCGTACGTTTTCACAGTAATCGTCGACGTTTCGGCATTCTCATACCCGATACCGGCCGACACGACCTTCCCGGGTTGAAGCGGTGCGAAAGACGACAGATCTGCGGTCCACGCTGTCAGCGGAAGACCATAGCCGATCATGGTTGACGCGACCAACGAGACAGAAAAAACCTTTCGGATCCGCCCATCGATCCACGGCTCCCGAAACATGGACACGCATGGCCGCCCACTCAGCCATTCCCTCACTTCACCTCTTGTCCTGGACAGCCACTGGATGATTGTCACGTGCGGTTCTCCCTCGCGTATGCCGGAGTCTCGCATTGACACCCTTCAGCGTAAATTCCTCACTGTGGGGGAGAACCCCCTTCGAAAGGGGGGGATCTTGAACGAACGTCGAAAGGCAGCTATTTCTGCGGCGTTTCTCGATGCGATGTACCGGAATGCTCCTGAGCCCCTGCAAGCGGAACTAGGCCGAAGACGGAGTACCGGAATCGGGCCACAAACCGATAGAGCAGATAGCCGAATGGCTTGACCAGTGGGAGACGCAAGAGAACTGAGAGGACCCGCCCCCCCTTGAAGCCCGGCAGGAGAGCCAGAAAGGCATCGAGCCCACTGGCAATCTCCCCGTTGGGACGGACCAGGAAGGCGACGTCTGGACAGCCTGGCCGATAACCGTCCCCCAGGGCCTGCTTGGCCTCTTCGCTTTGATAGGGAACCATCCGTATCGGAGTGGCATCGACATGCGCCCCTACCCGTTCCAGGCCCTGCTTGGCTGTGACACAAAGACGACAGTGGCCGTCGTAGATCAAAAGACAAGC
>JBEGVJ010000079.1:0-13104 GCA_041178465.1 Nitrospirota bacterium | reverse complement strand
CGCCACGGCGATTCGTTCAGGCGATAGGCCATCATGCCCACCACCGCCGCCCACACCAGAATGGACGCCACCAGTCCGTAATTCATGAACAACCGCAAAAAACCCTTCACGCTTTTTCCTTCTTCCTTCCCCCAGTGAGGGAAAGACGCTGGCCCTCGTAAGGGGATGTGGTGATCGGTTTCAACTGCGCGCGTCGAACGAGCACATTCTGATCGTGCGCGTTCCGCGAGCACAGAAGCCGGCCCCTCCGTCCCCCACTTCTACTCTCCCTACCTTAAAGGATCGGGAAACTCCAATGAGGGGACGGTGAGGTTGTCCTCGACTGCGCGCGTCCAACGAGGGCCTTCTGAGGCCGCGCGTTGCGCGAGCAAAGAGGACAGCCTCACCGTCCCCTGCGTCCCTCTTTTCTACTTCCCTCCCTCAAAGGAGCGGAAAACCCTAATGAGGGAATGCCGTGGTTAGCCTCCACTGCGCGCATCGAACGAGCACCGTTTCATCGTGCGCGTTCTGCGAGCACAGAGGCTACCACGGTATCCCCTCATCATCCGCACACCCTCTTCAACACTTCTTGATACGCCTCTTCTATTTTCCCCAAGTCTTTCCTGAACCGATCCTTATCCATCGACTCCTTCGTCGCCTGATCCCAGAAGCGGCAGGTGTCCGGCGAAATCTCGTCGGCCAGGATCAACTTGCCATTATGCAGCCCGAACTCCAGCTTGAAATCGACGAGGATCATCTGCCGTTCACGGAAAAATGGCTGCAGCACGCTGTTCACTTTCAACGCAAGCCGCTTGATCTCCGTCATTTGCTCCGGCGTCGCCAGCTTCATCAATCGAATGTGCTCGTCGGCGATGAGCGGATCGCCCAGCGCATCATTCTTGTAGTACCACTCCACGATGGCCGGCTCGATGAGATCGCCCTCTTTCAGCCCCAGCCGCTTCGCCAAACTGCCGGCCACGACGTTGCGGACCACCACTTCAACCGGCACGATCGCAACTTTCTTCGTGAGCAGTTCCCGGTCGCTCAGTCGTTCGACAAAGTGCGTCGGCACACCGGCCTGCTCCAGCAACACAAAGAGCCGCGCGGATATCTTGTTATTGATGACGCCCTTTTCAAGGATGGTCCCGCGCTTCTGCGCGTTGAAGGCCGTCGCATCGTCCTTGAAATACTGGACGACCTGATCCGGCTTGTCGGTGGCGAACACCTTTTTCGCCTTGCCTTCGTAGAGCATGCTGCCGATGGTCATAATCTGCCCCTCACTCCCGCCATCACGAACACTACTGCGCCAGTACTTCCATGATCTCCGGCAACGACATCGCCGTGCCAAGCAACGTCGGATGCCCGAATCGTCTCGCGTACTGAAACTCTTTCACCTGCTCCAGCGAGAGAATCAGGCTGTGGAAATCCTCCAGCTTGGAGGTTTCGAAATACGTGATGAAATCCAGGTCATCGAGCCCGGTGGAGTGATAGAGCTTGCGCTTCACCGTCTTCTGATAGGGCAACGCGGCGTCCGTATGCTCTTTCATCAGCGCCGTCCGCTTGTCCTGATCGAGCGCCCACCAGTCCGCATTTTTCCTGATCGGAATGACGATCGCATAGGGCTTGGGCCCCGGCTCGCTGGCGGCCTTGAGATCGGCCTTCATCTGGTCCGGAAACCCTGGCGCATAGTTCGCCTTCTTGGTCAAGCCGTGCATGATGCCGGACGTCTTGAGATGCTTGCCGAACAGACTGCTTTGAAGATCGAGCAGAAACTTTTGCGTCTCGCGCAGCTCAACGGCATGCACGCGAAACATCACATCGGCGTGATCCGACAGCCCGCGCATCAAATAGAGATCGATCGCCACTTTCTCGCGATGCTGCTCGACGACCCCCCTCAATACCGTCAGATGCGCGATCCGCGTCGCCTGATCCTCTTTGGCCCATTCCTCATCCAGCGTGAACGCCGCAAAGGTGCCGTAGACGCCCGCCTCGCTCAGCAACTTGTCACGATCGGCAGCTTCAGAGGCCGCCACCCACACCAGAGCGACCAACAGCAGCACAACAAACCGCACGAAGATAGACACAGAGGATCTCATCGCTTCCCTCGCTTCTTTGGCTTGCGCGCCGCCGATCCGAATACCCGCCGGTAAATCTGATCCAGGTGGCGCAGGTAATATTTCGGATCGAAACAGGATTGAATCTCTTTTGCCGTAAGGTGCTTCGCGATGAGGGGATCGTTCCCAACCAATTCTTGCAGCCCCCCGGCCCCTTTCCAGGACGCCATGGCGTTGCGCTGAACGGCTTCATACGATTCCTTCCGCTGCGCCCCCTTCTCGACGAGCAGCAACAGCAGCCGTTGCGAATAGACCAGCCCCCCGGTGAGATCCAGGTTGCGTTTCATGTTGGCAGGGTAGACCACCAGGTTCTTGATCACGTCGGTCATCCGCGCCAGCATATAGTCGATCAGGATCGTGCTGTCCGGCATGATCACGCGCTCGACAGACGAATGACTGATGTCGCGCTCATGCCATAGGGCGACATTCTCCATCGCCGCAAGACTATTGCCCCGCACCACGCGCGCCAGCCCGCAGAGATTCTCCGAGGCGATCGGATTCCGCTTATGCGGCATCGCCGAAGACCCCTTCTGCCCTTCCGAGAAATACTCTTCCGCTTCCAGCACCTCGGTCCGTTGCAGATGGCGAATCTCCGTCGCGAACTTTTCGATACTGGCCGCCAACAAGGCCAAGGCCGAGGCATAGGCCGCATGGCGATCGCGCTGCACGATTTGGTTCGAGACGGGGTCCGGCGTGAGCCCCAGCTTGGCGCAGACATACTCTTCGACCTCAGGCCCTTGATGCGCGAACGTGCCCATCGCACCGGAGAGCTTGCCGACGGCGATTTCCTGCCTCACGTGCGTCAGCCGCTCCCGATGCCGGCGGGCCTCTTCGTACCAAATGGCCAGCTTGAAACCGAACGAAATCGGCTCGCCATGGATACCGTGCGAACGGCCGACCATCACCGTGTCCTTGTGCGTCAACGCCTGCTTCTTCAACACAGCGATCAGCTCGTCCAGATCGTCGAGGATGAGGTCCAGCGCCTCGGTCATCTGCACCGCTAAGGACGTATCGACAATATCCGACGAGGTCAGCCCCATGTGGAGGAACCGATGCTCCGGCCCGACTGAATCCACCAACGATTCGAGGAAGGCGATGACATCGTGTTTCGTCACCTTCTCGATCCTGGCGATCCGCTTCACGTCGATCCTGGCTTTCTTCCCGATGCGGGCCGCAGTGCCGCGTGGAACCTGTCCTGCCCGCTCGAAAGCCGCGCAGGCTGCCAGCTCGACTTCAAGCCAGATCTCGTACTTCCGCTTCAATTCCCAGATGGCCTTCATCTTGGGGCGGGTATAGCGCTCAATCATAAGTTCCTCGTCGTTCGTATCTCATCCGAAGAAAAGAGCATATGGCCAATAGCGTATGGTCCGGAGTGAAGCGGGGACGTTGCTCCAGCTATAAGCCATGAGCTGTATGCTCTTCTCCCCCACGAGATACGCTTCACGCTTCACGCTTCACGCCTGCCGCGTCCGCCCGCTTGGCAGCCAGCGTCAATTCCTGATTCAACACCTTATCCAAAATCCCGTTCACGAACTTCGAGGCTTCGTCGTCGCCAAAGCTTTTCGCCAACTCGACGGCTTCGTTCACCGTCACCTTGGCCGGCACGTCATCCATCCACAGCAGCTCGTAGACGCCGGCTCGCAGAATATTGCGGTCCACGATCGGCATGCGGCTGACTTTCCAGTTGGTGGCATATTTACCAATGAGGGCGTCCAGCTCCGGCTTCTGCTCCAACACTCCGTCCACGAGTCGTTCGGCAAAGGCCCTCACCTCATCCGTGGCCTCATTTTCCTTCCAAAACACATCCAGCCATAGGCCCGGCTTGCCGTGAATGTCGTACTGAAACAAAATCTGGAGCGCGCGCTCCCTGGCTTGATGGCGAGATCCCATGGCTAAACCCTGCGCTTTCGCGGTGCCCGCGTCTTGGCGCCCAGGACTCGCGAGACTGTGGCAGAAAGCTGAGCTTCCTCACCCTCCCGTAATAAACGCATCACGGCTGCCATTTCGACCGCAGACTTGGCCGCTTCTCCACCACGGTTCAGCTTGACCGAGTCAGCCCGCTCGATCGCCTGCGCGACGGTGTGCGTCGTCAGGACGCCGAAGATGATCGGCACGTCGGCATCCAGCGCCGCCTGCCCGATACCGCGGCTGACCTCCGCACAGATGTAATCGAAATGCGGCGTATCGCCGCGAATGACCGCCCCGAGACAGATCACTGCATGAAACCGCTTCGTCCGCGCCATCGTCCGAGCCACCAAGGGAATCTCGAACGCCCCCGGCACCCGCACCACCTCGATGTCGTCGGCCTTGACCCCGTGCTTCGTCAACTCCTCGACGCAAGAGCTCAGCAGTTTACCCGTAACGAACTTGTTGAACTTCGCGACGACAATCCCGAACCGCAACCCCGTCGCATCCTGTGAACCTTTGCGCAGTTTCATCTCTTCGCTTCTTCTCCCCAGCACATTCGCCACAAACTAGGGAGCGGCCAGCTTGCCCTTCCACTGCGCGCGTCGAGCGACCACCGTTTCATCGTGGGGGCTCCGCGAGCAAAGAAGGGCGGGCTGGCCGCTCCCCCGTCTCACACCTTTTTCAAAATGTGCCCCATCTTATTCTTCTTCGTCCGCAGATACTTCACGTTCGCCGCGCCAGGCTGAATCTCGATCGACACCCGCTCGGCCACCTTCAATCCATACCCTTCGATACCGACGATCTTGCGAGGATTGTTCGTGATGAGCTTGATCTGATGCAGCCCGAGATTCACGAGGATCTGCGCCCCCACGCCGTAATCGCGCAGGTCCGCCTTGAATCCCAACTGCAAATTCGCCTCGACCGTGTCGCACCCCTGATCCTGCAACCCATAGGCCCTGATCTTGTTGAGCAGGCCGATGCCGCGGCCTTCTTGATTCAAGTAGAGCAGGACCCCGCGTCCTTCCTTTTGAATCACCTCCATCGCCTTATGAAGCTGGTCTCGGCAATCGCATCGAATCGAGCCCAACGCATCGGCCGTCAAGCAGCCGGAATGCACACGGACGAGCGTCGGCTCCCCGCTATCGACTCGCCCCTTCACCAGGGCGATATGCGTGATGCCGTCCACTTCATTTTCGAACGCCACCGCCTCGAAATCGCCGAATGTCGTCGGCAACCGCGCACTGGCCATCCGCCGCACAAAGGTCTCGCGCTGCATGCGGTATTCGATGAGCGCCTTGATCGTGACCATCTTCAGCTTATGCGCCTTGGCAAACTTCGTCAGCTCCGGCACCCGCGCCATGGTGCCGTCTTCGTTCATGATTTCGCAGATCACACCGGAGGGATTGAGCCCGGCCAACCGCGCCAGATCGACGGAGCCTTCGGTCTGGCCTGCGCGTTTCAACACGCCCCCCTGCTGCGCCTTTAAGGGGAAAATATGCCCGGGCCGCGCCAGATCGCCGGGCTTCGCCTTCGGATCGATCGCCACATGAATCGTCGTGGCCCGATCCGCAGCGGAAATTCCCGTCGTAATGTCTTTCCGCGCATCGATCGATACGGTGAACGCCGTGCCGAACGTGGCAGTGTTCTCAACCGCCTGCTGCGGCAACTGGAGCTCTTCGACGCGCTGAGGGGTCAGCGCGAGGCAGATCAATCCGCGGGCATGTTTGGCCATGAAATTGACGGCCTGGGGCGTCACATGCTCGGCAGCAATGACAAGATCGCCTTCGTTCTCACGATCTTCATCATCGACGAGGATGATGAATTTCCCCTTTTTGATGTCTTTGATTGCGTCTTCGATGCTGTGAAAGGGAGAAGCCATAGCTGTATTGTTGGGTCTACCTGGTTAATGTTCGGAGAATGATCAATTTATCATTTAACATTGCACATTTAACATTGTTTTTTTGCCCCCTCACGGTCAACGGGGAAAACGGCCCGGCGCATCCAGGGAATTGATGATTCGACGGGTGCGTCGCTCTGCCAGCAACACCGTACCCCAGGCAAGACCTGTCGCCAACGCAAAGATCCACAAGCCGGCCCGATAAGAACCAGTCACTTCTTTGAGCGTCCCCAGCCAGAGGGGCAGGAAAAACCCACCGATCCCGCCTGCCGCCCCCACGACACCGGACGCGAGCCCGATCTGTTTGGGAAACCACTCCGACGCCAACTGCAGAATGACCCCGTTGCCGACCCCCATCGCTCCCACGGCCACCACGGTCAGCACGACGGCCGCCAGGACATCGGTCACATCACCGAGCACCGCGACCATTCCCATCACCAGAGGCAATGCCAGCATGAGCGTCCGCAAACCGCCGATCCGATCCGCCGCATAGCCTCCGAGCGGACGAATGAGACTGCCCACCAATCCGCACAAGGCGGCAATCGAACCGGCAGCGATCCCATCCAGACGATATTGCTCGTGGAACATGAGCGGAAGCATGCTACAGAGCCCGACAAACCCTCCGAATGTCACCGCATAGAGCCCGCAAAGCCAATAGGCCTTCGGCTGCCGGATCATCGCGGCGACACTATGCCACCAATGGGTATCGCGCTCGGCCCGCCGGCTCTGCCGATCGTCGCGCACGAGACACACAAAGACTGCCAGGGTGATGACAATCGGCCACACCATCCATCCGAAGACCGCGTGCCATCCGCCCGTCGCCGCAATGCGTGGCGCACAAAAGAGAATCAACACCGTGCCGACATTACCCGACGCCACGATACCCAGCACCAATCCCTGGTGGGCTGCTGGATAGGTGCGGCCAGCCAGAGGCAAGGTCACCGCAAAGCTCGCCCCCCCGATGCCGAGCAGGAAGGCCACGAGCAGCAACTCGGCATAACTCTGGACGCCCAGCCACCCCCATAAAACGACCGCCAGCTCGCCCACCAGAATGAGCACCCCGGTTGGCTTCGCTCCATACCAATCGCTGCTCCAGCCCGCGACCACGCGAAGGAACGCACCGCTCAACAGCGGGAGCGACACCACCAGCGCCGTGTCGGTCGGACTGAGATGGAGGTCCTGCGCGAGGGTCAGACTCAGTGCCCCCATCAGCAACCACACCATAAAGCTGACGGCAAGGTGCAGCCAGGCGCCGATCACGCTCGGCCAATGGCCACGCGTCAGCGCGAGAACTATATCGGTCATCACAATCGTCCGTCTCCCAGCGAAAGAACTGATTACTATAGGGAACCACCTTTCATTCGCGCAAGGGAGCAACAACGAATCTCGTCGCTCGTGAAGCGTCGTTCGTATCTCGTCTGAAGAAAAGAGCATATGGCCAATAGCGTATGGCCCGGAGTGAAGCGGGGGGCTTTGCTCCAGCTATAAGCCATTAGCCATACGCTCTTCTCCCTCACGAGATACGCGTCACGAGTTATCGCTCTCTCCTGCTGGCGACTTTTTCAGCACCCCGGCCAAAGTCTCTTATGTTATTCTCGCCAGCTATGAGTCCGCGCAAGAAGAATCTGGACGAAGAACCGATCGAACCGGAGGTCTTGGGCCCGTCAGAGGAGGAGATCGCCGAGATCAATCCACCGCCTGAGCAACCTCACGGCGCAGCACAAGACGGCCAGCAGACCTCCGATATCACAGCCGTGGCGCCGGTCACGGCCCTCCAGCAATACCTGGCCGAAGTCCGGCGCTATCCCTATCTCTCCAAAGAAGAAGAACTGCGCCTGTTCCATGAATATCGAACGCACGGGGACCGCGACGCTGCCGTGAAGCTCATCATGGCCAACCTGCGCGTATCACTCTCGATTGCTGCCGAATATCTCCACACCGGCGCCGACCACATGGATCTCATTCAAGAGGGCAACGTCGGGTTGATGCATGCCATCAAGAAGTTCGATCCGTCGAAAAACGTGCGCTTTTACGCCTACGCCGCCTGGTGGTCTCGCGCCTACATCCTGCGCTATTTGCTGAACAACTACCGCCTCGTCAAAGTCGGGACAACCCAAGATCAACGGAAGCTCTTCTACAACCTCAAAAAGGAGAAGGCGAAGCTTGAACGGGAAGGCTTCGCACCAGACACCAAACTTCTGGCCGACCGCTTGAATGTACGGGAGCGGGACGTCATTGAGATGGGGCAGCGGCTGGGCAACTGGGAGCTTTCGCTGGACCAGCCGCTCGGCGAGGACCAGGAAGGAAGTCTGCTCGATATCCTCCCCTCCCAACAGATTCCGGCAGATGAGCAACTGGCACACACCCAATTACAAACCCTCTTCCGTGCCAAGCTGGCTGAATTCACCAAGACACTCGACGAACGGGACGAAGACATCTTACGGAACCGGATTCTCTCAGAGACCCCTCTCACCCTGGAAGACCTCGGCGCCAAGTACTCCATCACCAAAGAGCGGACCAGGCAGCTGGAAGCGCGCATCATCAAACGATTGCGTGACTACATCAAGAAAGATCTCACCGATTTCGACCGCTTGCGAGTCTGATCCTGCAGCCCTCTGCCGAAAGAAGGCCTGGAATATCCAATTCTCAATAGGTTATGATCGCCCCGTCCCTGTTGTGAGGGCGTGGAAGAATTTCCTCATTTCTCCCCCTTGACTTGGACGAACCCGGGGCTATCTCTCCTCCCGTGCTTAGCGGACCAGGACTTCTGCTCGTTCGGGAGGGTGACGGTTACGCCGTCGAGTTCGAACCTGTTCTACATCGTTTATTTTCACTGGGTTAACTTTAGGAGGAGGGTATCGTTATGAGCACTGCGACCAAGGAGAAGAAGGACTTAGCCAAGGGGTTCCAGCCTCTGGGCGACCGGGTATTCGTCACCTATACCGAAGAATTGGACCGAACTGCCGGCGGCATCTATGTGCCGGACAGCGCGAAAGAGAAGCCGCAACGGGGCATCATCCAGGGCATCGGCAAGAAGGTTGAGAGCGTGAAGGTCGGCGACCAGGTCCTCTTCGACAAGTACTCAGGCAGCAAGCTCCGCATCGAAGACCAGGAATGTTTGATCCTGAAGGAAGAAGACATCCTCGGCGTCTTCAACAGCTAATCAGCATTACACACGACGATACTTTTTAAGGGAGGCATACCATAATGGCAAAGCAACTTATGTACGGTGACGCCGCGCGCGCATCCATCCTCAGAGGGGTGAATCAGCTCGCCGACGCCGTCAAGGCAACACTCGGACCCAAGGGCCGCAACGCGATTCTCGACAAGAAGTTCGGCGCCCCGACGATCACCAAGGACGGCGTGACCGTCGCGAAAGAAGTCGAGCTCAAGAACCCCTACGAGAACATGGGCGCCCAGCTCGTGCGCGAAGTCGCCAGCAAGACCAGCGACACCGCGGGCGACGGCACCACCACGGCCACCGTGTTGGCCCAGGCGATCTACCGTGAAGGCGTGAAGAACATCACCGCCGGCGCGAACCCGATGGAAATCCAACGCGGGATCAACAAGGCCGTCGAAGTCGTCATCAACGAGCTCAAGAAGTTGAGCAAGCCCTGCCAGAACAAGACCGAGATTTCCCAGGTCGGCACGATTTCCGCCAACAACGACAAGACCATCGGCGACCTCATTGCGGAAGCGATGGAGAAGGTCGGCAAAGACGGCGTGATCACGGTTGAAGAAGCCAAGTCCATGACCACCTCGCTGGACGTGGTCGAAGGCATGCAGTTCGATCGCGGGTACATCTCCCCCTACTTCGTGACCAACGCCGAGCGGATGGAAGCGGTCATGGAAGATCCGCTCATCCTCATCTCCGAGAAGAAGATCAGCAGCATGAAGGACTTGCTCCCGGTTCTCGAGCAGGTTGCCAAGATGGGCAAGCCCCTCGTCATCCTCGCGGAAGACGTGGAAGGCGAAGCCTTGGCCACCCTCGTGGTGAACAAGCTCCGCGGCACGCTCAACGTGACCGCCATCAAGGCCCCTGGCTTCGGCGATCGCCGCAAGGCCATGCTCGAAGATATCTCGATCCTCACCGGCGGCCAGGTGATCTCGGAAGACATCGGCATCAAGCTGGAGAACGTGAAGCTCACAGACCTCGGCCGCGCCAAGCGCGTCACGGTCGACAAAGACAACACCACGATCGTGGAAGGCTTTGGCGATCCGAAGAAGATCGAAGGCCGCGTGAAGCAGATCAAAGCGCAGATCGACGAGACGACCTCTGACTACGACCGTGAGAAACTGCAAGAACGCCTCGCGAAGCTCGTGGGCGGTGTGGCCGTCATCAACGTCGGCGCCGCGACCGAGACCGAAATGAAGGAAAAGAAGGCGCGCGTCGAAGACGCCTTGCACGCCACCAAGGCAGCCGTGGAAGAAGGCATCGTCCCGGGCGGCGGAACGGCCTATCTCCGTTGCCTCGGCGCCTTGGATTCGCTCAAGCTGAACGCCGAGCAGCAGGTGGGTGTCAACATCATCCGCCGCGCGCTCGAAGAGCCGATCCGTCAGATCGCGGCCAATGCCGGGATGGAAGGTTCCGTCATCGTTGAGAAAGTTCGCAACGACAAGAACCTCAGCGTCGGCTACAACGCCGCGAGCGAGGAATATGTGGACATGATCAAGGCCGGCATCATCGACCCGACCAAGGTGTCTCGTTGTGCGTTGCAGAACGCCGCGAGCGTCGCGGGCCTGTTGCTCACGTCCGAAGTCATGATCACCGAGTTGCCAGAAGAGAAGAAAGAAGCCGCCGCGCCAGGTGGACACAGCCACGGCATGGAAGGCATGTACTAAGAAGAAGACAAAGAGCTAATGGCGCATAGCCGATAGCTCCGAGTTCTTGATGAAGGCCCCAGCGGGATCACCGCTGGGGCCTTCATGTTTCATGGCATGCCATTGGCAGATCAGACGCTGTGTGAAATAATGCCCTCGTGGCTAAATCGTTTCAATACCACTTCTCCTGGGATCCCGCGAAAGCCAAACAAAACCTTCTCAAGCACGGAGTCGCCTTTGAGCGTGCAGCAACAGTTTTCCACGACCCTGACGCGCTGTCAGAATTTGACGAGCCCCATAGTCAGCAAGAAGATCGATGGGTCACACTGGAGCTAGATAGTACGGACAAGCTCTTGGTCATCTGCCATACCTATCAAGACATTTCGGAGTCCAGCGCAAAAATCCGTGTGACCTCGGCGCGCAAGGCAACCAAGACCGAAGCGAAGCAATATCGGAGGGTGTAACATGAAACGCGAATACGACTTCTCAAAAGCCGCCAGGGGGAAGTTTTTCCGCAAAGGAGCAGAGTTGAATCTGCCAATCTACGTGGACAGCACAATGCGCAAGCTCCTGGAGCGCATTGCGAAAAGAAAAGGTAACCGGTTGCGGAACTGGTGAATCAACTGCTTAAAAAGGATGTGGAGCTACTGGAAAGTCTAGCCTGACCACGGCTCACGAAGAGCTGCACGGGGTAAGTGCGTATAACCGATAGCTGGAAGCATCGAACGAAAGGCTCAGCAGGGGTAACCTACTGAGCCCTTCGTATTTTTTAGCCCCGTTACAACTAGGGTTCGGAGTGTGGTGGGCTGAGCCTACGAAACGAACATTTGCTCTCCATCCGCAGCAGAGCAAACAGAAATCAATACCCGTAGTAGCGTCCGTAATACTGATGGTAGTGGAGACAGTTCCTATATTGACTGAATGAATACATCAAGTTATTACAGGTCCATCCTGGCTGCCAATTTGCGGGGGGCTGCTGCTGAGGCGGAGGCGTCCCTTTCTTGAGAGCCTGCTCGAGATAGGCATCGATCGTCGCCTTGTCACCGGGGTTGAACGGCCGCTCCAAGACACTCTGATTCAGCTGCTTCTGCATAGCCGCCATATCTTCTTTTTCTCCAGCCGACACCGTCCCATGCCACGAGACTGTGAGCCCAAGAAGGAGGAGACTGCCTGCGACACTCCTCATCACACTATTGGCAATATCGTTTCGCATGTTCGACCTCTCCAGCAATCACGCGTTGTTGATGGCCGGGATGGAGCAACTGCCACTCAACCCAGGCACTGTATCGCAAAGCAACGTCAACCGTGACAACAAACGACCGGAGCACGAAGTCCGAGCGACATCAAAACAGACCGGACAACGCTCGTGTCAGCCCCTCCGTCAACACAGGAGCTGCTTCCTCATACTCTAAATTCGCTTTATTGGCCGTACTCACCACCCTGGTACGGTACTTCTTATTCTTCGTCACCTCGGAGGTGGTTTGCTGCTGCGTCCCCCCCATGCCCTGAGCGATGCTCTGCTGGCTGTCTTGCCGCACAATCACCCCATCAGCCGCCTTCTCGACGAGTTGAACATCCGTCACCACCATGAAAACGACATCTTTGACGAGCGATCCCGTCACCGTCTCTGTCGCTCCCGCCAAAAGGCCACCGGCTGCGGCACCGATACCTGCCCCAGCCCAGCTCTTACTCGCAGCCCCGCCGATCATTGCCCCGGCAACAGCGCCAGCCGCAACCGGACCGCCGTATCCTCCATGCAACGCCGCTGCAGCGGCGGTCGGATCCGTTTTTGAGACCTGCAGCACATTGGCTTGCAAACGATAATGTGCTTCATCAGGATTCTGCGTCACGCGATAGCCCCGCTTCGCCATGGCAGCTTTAATCGGTCCTTCGAGATCAAAATTATCTTTGTCCGATGTGTTCCGCACTTCAACGTACATGACCTTTTTGTCAGGGCCAACCGGCTCTAAGAAAATTGTCTCGCTCATCTTCGTTTGAACATCTAAGTTCCGTTTGCTGATCGCCACCTGAGTTGCGGCGCATCCGGACAGAAACATGAGCGCCACCCCAAGCACCGCAACATGCACCGGTGCGAACGATTCGTGCGTCTTCGTCCCGTTCATCAACATCCTCCTTCGTGAAAAGTTATCGCCCACTTTCTGAAAAGATCCCTGTAGCACAGACCAAAGAACACATGGTTCAGGCCACGTCTCTGCGCCTGCCAGGCAAACAGTTTTCGTTCGATGAAAAGATGAAGAAGAGAAACTAGAAAGGTCGGCACGAAAGCGAACCGTGAATGCACGTACACTCGATAGGGGGTTACGGGAAGAAAGACTGGCTACGCGCATCGCAATTTCCAACGACACCTGCATGGCGTTGCTCCGG
>JBEGVJ010000078.1:0-9699 GCA_041178465.1 Nitrospirota bacterium | reverse complement strand
CTGCTTCCTACCATCAGCTATAAGCCATGAGCCATACGCTCTTCTCCCCCAACGAGCGACGGCTTTCTTGAGCCGTCTGCTACCTGTGGGACTTGGCTGGTCGATGGTGCAACAGCGCCGGACCCAGCGGAATCAGGGCATGGCCGGTAAAAGCCACGGTCAGGCTGGCGATGGCATGATAAAAGGCCATGAGTCCGACGAGGATGTGGAAGATGCCGGGAAGTAGTTCGCCTATTTGATCCAGGCGCGCCAGGAAGGTGAGCAAGAAGGTTGCGGTAATGACGACGTGCAGGGCGCAGAGCGTGGCATTCCGGTAGGCGGTGAGGTACACCATGACGGCTGAGAAGAAGAAATAAACCAGGTTGATCGGCGCGAACAGCACCATATCGGGCTGAAAATTATTACTCGCACTGACCAATTTGGCCGTGCAGACGGTAGTCCAGAAGAATCCGTACATGGTTAGCGCGGTGCCGCCGAGCTGTTCGTGGTAGCGGATGTCGGTAAGCCCGGCGAGGATTTGCACGATACCGCCGAAGGCCAGGGCGATGACGAGCGTGCCGATGTGATCTCGCTCTGGAATCACACCCAGCTGTTCCGCGCCCAGAGTGAGGGCGCCGACCGCCAGTCCGAACAATCCAATCGCCAGGACATCGATTCGCCGCGGGTGTAATTCATCGGCCATGGGGGCTCCTTGTTCAGTTTCGCTGTGCCGGTGTGCCGTTCAAAAAATGTAGCATGCAAGAGCGGCGGCAGGAAAAGCAAGATCCGGTGAGGGGCTGGTACTAGAGTCTGGGGCCTGGTTTGGTTTTGAAGAAGTCTCCGCCTTTCACGGATTCGTCGTCGGTGCCCCAGTCGATCTGTTTATCCAGCCGTTTGAGGAGCGGGACGTGCTTGGAACAGTGGATGTAAGCTTCTTCCACCTCGATCACGACCCAGGCATCCGGTCGGCGGCCTTTCTTGAGCTTGGTGGCTTCGACCATGCCTGGAGGAAGATTGGGCATGCCGGTTATGTCGTCGGGAGAGAGGATTCGCGCTTTTCCGTTCACGTGCAAGCCGATCGTGCTCTGGAAGTAATCCAGAAAGATCATCCCGATCTGCGGGTTTTCCAGGATGTTGCCGACACTCGCCAGGACGCCGTTGCCTCGATACTCCGGGTAGGCAAGCGTCTTTTCATCGAGCACATGCACGAATCCTGGGGCGCCGGCTCGAAATGAACAATCGCATGCGCCGCTGGCATCGGCAGTGGCGATGAAGGCCATCTCCTGCCGTGCGAGGAACTGCTGCATCGGGAGATTCAGGTGATCCAGCATCTGTTTGGCGTAAAACGACGCGGCGCGTGTGCTCGTGCCGAACCGTTTCTGCGCGTTCTGCTCTCCCGATGAGGCGCGTTTCATTGCCTGTGCGCCTTCGTCCTGTGCAGGGGCGTTGTGTGATGACGCCTCCCAGCGGAAGAGCCTTCCGTTTTCTGCGTAAGGATGTCTTTTGTCTGCGTCATTTCTGCTGTCATGTGGTGAGCCCGTATTTCTTCAGTTTCGCGAGCAGGGTTTTGTAGTCGATGTCGAGCGTCTTGGCCGCCTGGGTTTTATTCCCGTTGCTGGCGTCGAGGACGCGCTGGATGTGGAACCGTTCGATCTCTTCCAGGGGGAGGTGTGTCTGATCTCCCGGCAGAAGCATGCTTCGTGTTTTCGGCAATAGCGCGAGGACGTCTTCTCGACTGATCGGGCCGGTTCCGTGACTCATCAGCAGAATGCCTTCGATCACATTGCGCAGTTCACGGACGTTGCCGGGCCAGCTGTAGGAGCTGAGCGCCTGCATGGCCTCTGGTGAGAGGGTTCGTTTCGCGGTTCCTGGGATGCGGAGGGTCGCGAGGATGTGTGCTGCAAGTTTCGGAATATCCTCCGTTCGCTCACGGAGCGGAGGTACGCGCAGGGTGACGGTGTTGATGCGGTAGAGCAGGTCGTCCCGGAAGCGGCCTTGGTGCACGAGTTCCTGGAGGTCGCTGTTTGTGGCGCCGACAATGCGGACGTCGGCCTGGAGCGTCCGCGTACTGCCGACGGGGCGGTACTCGCCACGGTCCAGGAAGCGCAAGAGGCTTACCTGCATCGGGCCAGGCATCTCGCCCAGTTCGTCCAGAAAGAGCGTGCCTCCTTCGGCGGCGGCGATGAGTCCGGATTTTGCGGCGGTTGCGCCGGTAAACGAGCCTTTTTCGTGGCCGAAGAGTTCACTTTCCAGCAGTTCGCGGCTGACGGCGCCGCAGTTCACGGCGAGAAATGGGCCGGTTGCGCGGCGGCTTTGCGCGTGGAGCGTTCGGGCCACGATTTCTTTTCCTGATCCGGTTTCGCCTTGAATCAGGACCGGCGCGTTCGCCGGAGCGACCTGTGCGACTTGCGCCATGAGTTTCTGCCAGGCCGCGCTTCGTCCCGGCACGATTGGGTCGCCGGTGTGCGAGAAACCGCCCAGCCGCGCGGCGATATTCTCGCGTCGGAGGGCACGAACGGTGCGGAGTTTCGTAATGGCCGCTGTGATGACCGTCCCATCGAAGGGCGTCTCTTTCACGAGGAAATCCCAGGCGCCTTCTTTGATGGCGTCGACGGCGTCCTTCACGTCCCCGTGGCCGGTGAGGATCATGACGTCCACGTCCGGCTGATGGTCCTTCACCCAGCGCAGCACGGCGCGGCCATCGAGGCCGGGCATGCGGAGATCGCTGATCACGCAATCGAAGGTGCCGGCTGCGAGTCGATCCAACCCCTCTTGTCCTCGTGATGCGGCCGTGACCTCGCAGCCTTCCTCGCGGATGGCCTGCTCCAGCACGAGCCGGACGTACTCCTCGTCGTCGATAATGAGTATGCGCATGTTTTGAGCTTTCAGCCTTTCACAAATGACGCGTCACATCTCTTGGCGGCTGACCGCGTCGCGGCCATCCGGGAACGCGAGAAAAAACGTGCTGCCTGCGCCTGCTGTGGATTCGGCCCAGGCGCGCCCGCCGTGTTTTTCCATTACCATCTTTACGATCGCCAATCCGACGCCGGTGCCCTCATAGTCGGCCGGTTGGTGCAGCCGTTCGAAGAGGCCGAAGATTTTCTCGCTGTCACCTGGGCCGAAACCGATTCCGTTGTCGCGAACCCAGATGATCCGTTCCGTCGCGGTCTGTGTGCCGCCGATGCGAATATCCGTGGGCGTGGCAGGGCGGGAAAATTTCGCTGCGTTGTCGAGCAGGTTGACCATGGCTTGACGGATGCTGACCGGCTCACCATAGAGATCGGCAAAGGGCAGGTCCACATGGATGTTCGGTTTTGGACCTGGGGCATTGCCGAAGCGATCCGCGACGAGGTGGCCGATCATCTCCAGTACATTGAAACGGGATTGCGGGAGATTCTGCTGTTCCAATCGTGAATACTTCAGGAGTGCGTCGATCATTGTGGTGAGCCGGAGCGCCGACTTTCTGATGACGTCGATGCGGTGCTTGAGTTGCGCGTCGTGCGACTCGGCAAATTGTTTCTCCAATAGCGAGGAGAATCCTTCGATCTCCCGGAGCGGCCCCTTGAGGTCGTGCGCGACGGAGTAGGTGAAGGCTTCGAGTTCCTTGGTCTTGCGCATGAGAGCGGTGCCCCGCTCGCGGAGATTCGCCAGCATGGTCGTCAGTGAGTTTGCGAGGGTGCCGACCTCATCCTGTGTGGGCCAGGGTTCAAACTGGGCGGTGAGGTCGTGGTGGGCGACGCGATCGGCGGTGGCGGCAAGCCGCTTCAGCGGTCCGGCCACAAGCCGTTTCATCATGAGGTAGATGCCCATGATGAGCAGTCCAAGCAAGCCGGCGACACCGATGACGATGAGCCGCGCTTGTTCGACCAGCCGATCACCCTCAATCTTCATCTCCACATCGATCTTGCGGTGCAGTTCGATGAGCGAGGCAATCGCGTCTGCGGTCTTGGCCACCGTCTGTTCGTACATCGGTTCTGCCGTCGGCAGGCTCTGCCCGCGCTGGCGCGTCGTGGCTTCGATGTCTTCCCGCTGGGCGCGTAAGGCGCTCATCCCATCGGCGATGGAGACGATCGTCTGGCTTTCCTGATCGGCCAGGTCGCCACGCCCATGCTGTTGCAGCATGCCATAGAGGACGGGATGTGTCCGGGCGGCGTGGATGTTTTGATAGGTGTCCAGCGCGGTGAACGTCCGGTGTTCGATTTCTGCGATGGCGTTCAGGCTGACAGCCTGCTCGGCATTGTGTTGATGTTCGAGCAGATGGTGCATGTGGGTCTGCATGTCGGAGAGGTTGCGGAGCATTTCCGCCGCCGTGACAACGCCGGGAATGGTGATCCGCTGGTGGCGATCGACATAGCCATTCACGCGGGAGAGATAGAAGAACGATGCGCTGAGGCTTCCGATGAGGAGGATGAGGATGACGCTAAACGACAGCGCGAGTTTCTTGCCGATGGAGAGGCGGGCAATCCAGCCGACGGGCGTGCGAGGCATGGCCAACGGTACCACAGAACCGTTGGGACCGCCAGAGGCAGGGGTGCGGCAGGTGGTTTAGCGCATGACAATCTTTCCGCTCTTATCCCAGAACCAGAAGACGGACAGATTCGGATAGATGGCGTTGATGGCGTTCTGGCCTGCCACGGTAAACTGGCAGCCGACGGCAACCAGCCAGTTTTGTGAAAAGTTCCATTGCAGTGCCGGCTCTATGCCGATAATCGTAAAGCCGTTTTTCTGCCCCGCGTTGACCTCGTGTCCATCTGCCCGCCAGGTGAGTCCGTGCAAGGTGCTGACCTCGATGTTGTACCCGAAGCCGGTCCGGTCATGGAGTATGTGTTCGAAGATCAGGCGCGTGTTCACCACGTCGCCGGTGTAGGCGTTTCTGCCACCACTCTCTCCTGGCGCGGCGTAGGTATAGAAGACGGCTGCGCTGATGCGAATAGGTTCGAGGTTCTTTCGCGTCATGAGACCTTGCGTGAGCCCGTACTCGCCGAATCGCGTACTGGGAAGTCGTCCGAGCGGTGAGAACCCCCCCGGCGGTTTCTCTGCATTGGCCCAGCGGCTGCTGGGGAGCACCACCTGCGTGTAATGGGTGAGGGAGGGGCGCCAACTTCCAGGGTCTTGGATGATCGGCCGGTATTTCATGATGAGCGAGGTGTCGCCGAAGCCGGTCGAGCTGGTGCTTTGCCCGTTTTGGGCGGCCCAGAACGAATTCATCGAAATGGCGGCACCTAATTCGATGTGATTAGTCAGTCCGTAGGCGGTATTGATGGAGGGCGACAGTTGGTAGAGATGAATCGGTCCGTTCTTGCTGTCGGTCGGACCGCTGAGGCGATTGCCGAAGCTGCTCTCTCCGATTTGTGAGAACAGGAATTCCCGGACTGAGAGCTGCCCCTTTGGCTGCGTATCGACAGCCTGGAGGAGAACGGGTCCGTGTGAGAGGGGATTCCAGCTCTGACGATACGTCTTGATCTCTTCATCTGTCGGGACCCAATCCAGTGCGGAGGATTGAGAGGGAATGGCGGTCGCCATGAGGACGAAGAATGCAAGTGAACCTAGGAGGGACTTCCGAGATTGAAATGGCTGAACCAATGTGAGTCTCATATCAATTTACATTATTCCGGTCGTGAATGATTTGTAATCTATAAACTAAGTAGATCTAAATTGTCAACAATTGAAAACTCTCATGATAATGTCCATTAATGCACCATATAATTACAATTGTGCTGAGAAAATGTCTCTATGCAAAGTTGATAATAGACAGCCACAATGTAATTTTATACTTGCGATTAGTAAAGTATACATGCTATCGATTCTTTTACTATGGCGCAGGCACATCGAGCGGAATCGGTCGAACACTTTCAGAATCGTTTGAGAGATGTTCGCGTCGCCCAGGGTCTTTCGCAGGGTGAACTCGCCGGAAAATCCGGGATCACCAGGCAGGCGGTCTCGGCCATCGAATCGCATCTCTATTTACCCACCACGGCGGTCGCGCTTCGACTAGCAGCTGCGCTGGGCTGTCACGTGGAGGATCTCTTCAGCCTTGCGGAGGCACAGGATGTCATCGAAGGGAAACTGATCGGCCATCTTCCCCAGCGCGATGAGAAGATTTCGACGGTTCGTGTAAAAGTTGCGAGGGTCGGAACTCGTATGGTCGTGCGGCCTGTCACGGAATTGGGCGACGTGCTTTCGTTTAGTGTGCCTGCCGATGGCTATGCCACGGACATACATGGCCAAGTCTCTGGCGCCATGGTGCGAGTAAATTTGTCACGCGATCGCCAGGCGATCGAACAGGAAATTTCCGTTGCCGGTTGTGACCCTGCGATCTTTCTTGCCGGCGCGCATTTGCGGCGGTCGAAGGATCAGACCTCCGTCGTGGGCTGGACCATGGGAAGCATGGCGGCGCTGCGGGCCTTGCAGCAGGGGGAGGTGCATGTCGCCGGGCTGCATCTCTTTGACCCGACGACAGGGGAATCGAACCTGCCGTTCCTTCGGCGGGCGTTGACGGGGACGAAGTATGACGTCGTCACGTTTGCAACGTGGGAGGAAGGGTTTCTCGTTCGTCCAGGGAATCCCAAGTCCATTCGCGTCGCAGCCGATTTGGCGGACCCTCTGGTGACCCTCGTGAATCGGGAAGAGGGGGCGGGTGCCAGGCTTATGCTCGATCAGAGGCTGCGCACAGCGGGGATCGACTCGGCTCACGTCCGCGGGTACGAGAGAATTGTGTCGTCTCACTTCGAAGTGGCCAGGGCCATCGCCAGCCATCAGGCTGACGTCGGAATCGGGATCCGATCCGCCGCACAACTCTTCGGTCTCGACTTTGTGCCGTTGCAAGCAGCCCGGTACGATCTCGTGGTCCCCAAAGCCTATCTGACGTCCCATCCGACATTGGCTCATCTGTTTGATACCATCGTCAGCCGTCCGTTTCGCGCAGAGATCGATGCGCTCGGCGGGTATGACACACGGGAAACCGGAACGATTCATCACCTTCGTCAGGCATAAGGGGTACGGGGTGAAGGGACGCATGTGTAGAGAGGGATGGCGGCGAGTCGGTGAATGCGGGGCGCGTTCGTGCCTTCTGGGGCTTGTCGTTGTCTCTTTCCTCTCGCTTCTCGCCTCTGGCCTTACAGCTAATGCCCAGGCTTCTGAGCCGTTAGTCATCGCGGCCTCTCCCTCAGTACGAATCCCGCTTGAGGGGCTGGCTCGCGCGTTTGAAACGGCGCATCCTGATGTGTCGGTGCAGCTCTCATTCGAACAGGGTCTCGATCTGAGACGGACCATTGCGCAATTGGAAAATAAGGGGTCTGCGGTCGTTAAGCGCAGCCCGATCCATCTCGTGGCACCTGGCGGCGATGAGTTGCTCACGCGGTTGGCGCAGAAACAATATGTGCAGCCAGAGACCAGGACGCTCTATGCGACCAGGCCGCTTGTGCTCGTGGTTCCGGAATCGCTGGTGGATGCCCCGGCGTCGTTTGCATCATTCGCACAGGAGCCTCGCTGGCGCATTGCCGTTGCCGATCCTCTGATTACACCGCTTGGACAGGAGACGGCGGCCTGCCTGGAATCATTGGGGATTGCAGGGGCCTTAGCGGATCGACTCGATGTAGCAGTGGATGCTATAGGCGTGCTGGATCGCGTGCTGCGAGGCGAGGCCGATATGGGGATTCTCTTCGGGCCTGATGCGGTACAGGAGCAAGCGCGCATTCGCGTAGCAGCGATGGCCCCGGCGGCGCACCACCGTCCGCGCGTCTATTCGATGGCCATGGAGCGGAACTGTCCCGATCGGCTCCTCTGCAAGGATTTTCTCTCGTTCCTCCATACGAAGCCGGCACGCGAGGTGTTGAAACAGTTGGGCTATGGCATTCCACAGGCGGCAGATCATGACTAAGAGGGTGGCAACATTCAGTGGGCTCGTGATCCTGAGCCTGGCAGCCATCGGTTGTGCCAGGCTGCCCTACAATACAATGACCGTAGAGGAGCATGAGCGTTTGTCCGTGACGCTCCAGCATGAAGTGTCGCCAACCGGCTATACCCATCCTGCTCCGGTGAGTGCAGCCGATGTTGCGGCCATGCTCCGGGGGTTTTCTGTTCGCCCACAACAGACGTTGCCCCTTCGGTGGTATGCCGAAGAGGATCAGCCGAAGCCGTTGCTTCGGGAGGACGAGATTCGCCTGTTGGCACCTGCGCTGAGCCAGGCGCTCCAGCGGGTCGGGCCGGATGAGCGGGTGCGGTTCGAAGTGCGTGCGCCGGGGTTGAATCCTGCGACGAGTCGTGATGTCACCGCCGGGTGGGTGGCGGTTCGAGAGCCCTATTTCTACCTCACGGTTGAACAGGTCCACGCGCAGATTCCCCTGAGAAAGTCGGATCAGTACGATTACAATTTCCCCACGCCGCCACCGTTGCCCGGCTCCTTTCTCCTCTATTTTGAGCCAGGACGATATTGGGTGATTGATCGGTCCGGCTCAACCAGAGGGTTGGACTATCGTGCATTTCTCAAGTCGGCCATCGTGCCAGCGGGAGGGGCTGCACGATGAACGGCCTGTCTTGTTCGTGGGCGGCGGTCGTGCGCGTCATGGCGGCGTTCGCCGTGGTTTGGGGATCTTCGGTGTGGGCGGCGGAGTCCGGTCGATTGGTCGAGAAAGACGGCACGTATGTGTTTGTCGAAAGCCTTGATCCTGCGACCAGGCTGCTGCTCGAACGGGCGGTGAAGCAGGGGACTATTACGCAAGAGGAATTCGATCGTGTGGCGCAGGAGTCCGAACGGAGGGCCTATCTTCTCCAGCCGAGCTATAAGCTCTGGTACGACCGTGGGTTCAATATCTCGCTGAACGACAACGCGTTCCTGCTCAAAATTCGCGCCCGGTTCATGGGCCGCATGACGAGTCGATTTCGGAACGATGCCTGGCGGAACCCCGGCGATGCGAAGAATTTTCCGGAATTGCTCGGCGTCTTCGGAGACTACCGGGCCAGCCGGTCGGATAACGAGTCTACCCAGTTCAACCTCCGCCGGGCGCGGCTCTACTTCATGGGGCATCTCTTCAATCCCGATTTCAAATACTATATCCAGCTTCGAGGTGAAACCGCGGAGAACGCCCAGTCTCCCGGGTCGCTCCAGCTGTTCGACTGGTTCTTCACCAGCACCCACGTGCCGGCGCTCAACGCTCAGTTCGGCCAGTACAAGGTCTATTTCAATCGGGCGCAGATCAATTCAACGGCGTCGATGCAGTTCGCTGAGCGGGCCCTCGTGATGGATGCCTTTACGGCCAGCGGGCTCGATCGGCGGGATATCGGTCTCACGCTGATGAACGACGAAGAACTCTATCCGGTGAACTATTACCTGGGAGTATTCAACGGTGCTGGGCCGAACTTCAATCGACTCGGGTCATTCACGAGTGAAGAGCCCACGCAAGATTGTCCCGGTGGACAGACGGGCGGCAACCCCTTTCCCTCACCCGCGAGCTGTCCGACGAATCAGCGCAATCTCAATGCGAATGTGCGTTATAACCTCAATAAGCTCATGTTCGCGGGGCGGCTCATGTGGAACATCATGGGGCGGCCTGGCTATGGCGAGGGGGATCTCGTCTATTCCGAGACCCCGCAAATGGCGATTGCCGGAGGCTATGCCTACAATCCGAGCATCAATACCAGTTCCGACAACGCGTACGTCGGAATCGATTTGGGAAACTTGAACTATCGACGGCAGTTGGCAGCCTTCGGGAATGGCCGACA
>JBEGVJ010000077.1:0-8431 GCA_041178465.1 Nitrospirota bacterium | reverse complement strand
ATGCCAGACCGCCGGTCCCTCAAGTTCTATCAAGCCGATGTGTTCACTGCGCTCCCGTTCGGCGGAAACCCGGTTGCCGTCTTTCCCGAAGCGCAAGGTCTCGACGATGATCAGTTGCAGCAGATCGCCCGGGAGATGAATCTCTCGGAAACGGTGTTCGTGCTGCCTCCGACAGATTCTGCAGCCGTTGTGCGCCTCAGGATTTTTACCCCGACGCAGGAGATTCCCTTTGCCGGCCACCCGGTGCTGGGGACCTTTTACGTGTTGGCCCAGCTCGGGTTGATTGCCGTCACCGATGGCGTGACCCGCGTGATGCAGGAATGCAATATCGGCCTCTTTCCCGTCGAGATCCATGCGCGCAAGGGGCAGATCACCCGCGTGGTGATGACGCAGCCCAAACCCCTCTTTCTCGGCTCGGTGGAGGAGGCAGAGGATTTGTTCGACATTGCCAAGGCCCTGGGTCTGTCGAAAAACCAGATCGTCGATACCAAACGACCAGTGATGGTGGTGTCGACCGGACTGCCGGTATTGATTGTGCCGGTGCGGACTCTGACGGCGGTGCGGTCGATTGTGCCGGATGCTGCTGCGATTGTTGAGCTGTGCGGGCGGGTCGGCGCCAACGGCATTATGGTCGTTACGACGGTGACGGTGGAGGACCATGCGACGGTGCATACGAGGATGTTCGCCCCGTCGATTGGCATCCTGGAAGACCCAGCCACCGGGAGTGCCAGCGGGGCTATGGGGGCCTATCTCGTTCATAACGGGCTGGTGGAAGTGGCGCCCATGACGGAACTCATCGTCGAGCAGGGTTATGAAATTCAGCGCCCGTCGCGTATCTTGGTCCAGGTAAAATCGGAGGACGACGCGATTCAGACGGTCAAGGTGGGGGGGCAGTGTGTGATGGTGGTCGAAGGGACGTTGACGTTTTAGCAGGATGCTGAAAAAGGCCGCCAGCTTCGTTCTCGCCTTGAAAGCATCCTCAACGTACCCCAAGGGTACGCCTCCGGTGCTTTCGTCGGCTGCGGCCTTGCTGGACGACCTTTTTGAGCATCCTGCGAGGCGTGAGAAGCTGGGTTTTCGGCCGCCAGTTTGATTGCGCGTAGTTCGAAGTGCAAATGTTCGCTGAATGCTGATTGCTGAAAGCTAGGAGCTCTATGAAAGCGGTACTGTTTCGCGAACATGGCGGGCCGGAGAAGCTGGTCTATGAAGATGTGCCGGCTCCGACGGTTGGGCCGGAGGAGGTGTTGGTTCGGGTGAAGGCCTGCGCCTTGAACCATCTGGACATCTGGCTCAGGCAGGGGATTCCCGGTTACCAGATGCCTCTGCCTCATATCTCCGGCTGCGATGTGGCCGGGACCGTGGAGTCGTTGGGCGCTCAGGCTCATGGTTTTTCAGTCGGTGATCCTGTGCTGGTTTCGCCGGGCATGAGTTGCTGGAACTGCAACCAATGTTTGGCCGGCCGGGATAACTTCTGCACGACCTTCGGCATTCTGGGTGCGAAAAGGCCCGGCGGGTACGCGGAGTATGTCTCGGTTCCGGTGCGCAATCTTTTGCCGATTCCCGGTTCGCTGACGTTCGAACAGGCAGCGGCCTTTCCGCTGGTGTCAGTGACGGCATCGCACATGCTGTTTGCTCTCGCGGGACTTCAGCATGGCGAGACGGTGCTCATCATGGGCGCGGGAAGCGGAGTCGGGAGCATGGCGGTTCAAATGGCCAAGCTCGCCGGGGCTCGCGTGATGGCGACCGTCGGCTCTGACGACAAAATTCCCAAAGCCGTAATCCTGGGAGCCGATGCGGTGATCAATCATTCCAAAGAGAAGGTTGCGGAGCGCGTGAAGCTGCTGACCGAGGGACGTGGTGTCGATGTCGTGATCGAACATATCGGGCCTGATGTGTGGGACAGCTGCCTGGCCTCGCTGGCGAAAGGTGGCCGCTTGATCACCTGCGGCGCGACGACCGGAGCGGAGGTCAAGCTGGATCTTCGCTCTGTCTATTCTCGCCAGCTAACGATCAAGGGCTCCTACATGGGTACTCGTGCGGAACTCGTGCATGCAGCTGAACTCATCGGCCAGAAGCGCTTGATGCCTGTGATCGACCGGACGTTCCCGCTTCAGGAGGCGAGAGCCGCTCAAGAGCTAATGCTTAGCCGGAAGTTTTTCGGCAAGATCGTACTCGTCTGTTGAAAATGCCCTCCAGCTTCGTTCTCCCCTCGTCAAAGCCCTCAACGTACCCCTGAGGGTACGCCTCCGGTTTTGACTCGGCTGCGGCCTTGCGGGAAGTCCGTTTTGAACGTCCGTAGGTAAAGCGTAGAAGTGGTGTTATTTCCCAAGATCCTATCTGTAACGAAAGGAGTGAATCATGTCTACCGTAGCGAAGATCATGAGCAAGCAGCCCAAGAGCGTGGGGGTAAGCGTGTCGATTGTGAGCGCGGCGAAGAAGATGCGGACTGCCCGGGTGGGGTCGCTGTTCGTGAAGAAGGGGAAGAAGCTGGTCGGAATCGTGACCGATACAGATATCGTCCGGCGCGCCGTCTCGACCGGTAAGCCTCTCGGTAAGATGACCGTCGAGAAGATTATGACGACCCCCATCTGCACGATCGAGGGGAGTCAGTCGGTTGATGATGCCCAGGATATGATGGGTGACTTGGGCGTACGCCATCTCGCGGTGACCAAAGCAGGGGAGATCGTGGGAGTGGTGTCAGTGCGGGATGTGATGATGTTTTATAAGCGTTACGCCCAATCGAAGATTTCACCGGCGTCGGGGTATTCCGAACCGAAGATCGCTCAAGACTAGCAGGCTGTTGACAAACTACTTGCGCACTGTGGAGACGTGGGCACCTGAACAGGCATAGATTCTTGTAGCCTTGGTCGCAGAATGCGCAGAAAGGCCTTCCTGCAAGTCGGCAGTAAGCAAATAGACGAAACGTGCTCTCCGCCGCACATTGAGCCTCTTAGGGCCACGAGCATACCATTCTGAGGCTTTGTCAACAGCCTGCTAGTCGGATGTTGAAAACGGGGAGAGACGGCTGGGTCATCTTCTGCTCGCGCAACGCGCGCCCTCGGAAGGATGAGGAGGGAGTGGCCAGGTGCCCTCCTTGCTCGCAGAACGCGCACGATGAGACTGTGCTCGTCCGATGCGCGCAGTTGAGGGCAACCTTGGCCACTCCCTCAAAGAGGGGCAGAGGGAGGAATACCATGGTTGGACGCGCGCAGGTTGGATTGCCCCAGCCGTCTTTAAAGAAAACTGAACGTGCGGCCTTGCAGGAAGACCGTTTTGAGCATCCTGATGGGCTTCGTTAGCGCTTAGCTGATCTAGCGGTCGGAAAAGAGTCTGCTGATTGTTCTGAAGCTGATGGCTGAAAGCTGATCGCTTGCCTTACTTGCTGAGTTCTTTGACCAGGTGGCCGAGTTCCGGAAGGATGAGTTTTTCCATCGCCATGCGGACGGCGTTTTCTGAGCCGGGGGTGGAGAAGAGAATGCGGCCTTGGATGATGCCGGCTGTGGCGCGGCTCATGATGGCCGGGGAGCCGATGTCCAGATAGGTCAAGTAGCGGAAGATCTCGCCGAATCCCACCAGTCGTTTTTCCAGCATCGCGTCGACGGCTTCAAAGGTTGAATCCCTCTTCGAAATGCCGGTGCCGCCATTGATGATGATGGCTTGGATCGCATCGTTCGCGAGACCTTCCCGAATCCGGTCTGTGATCTGAGCCGGTTCGTCCTTCACCAAATGGTAGGAGACAACCTCATGGCCGAACTGCCGGAGGAGTTTGTGGATGGCTTGCCCGCTCGTATCGGTGTCGGGGGTGCGGGTGTCGCTGCAGGTAATGACCATGCACCCAATCGATTTGGGTGCATGGGCTTTGTGCTCTGTATGGCTGGGCGTGGTCATAGAGATGGTGAGGCAAGAGGCTATGGGCGAGTGGCTAAGGGCATGATTCGGAACTCACCCTTCGCCTTCGGCCTTTTACCGCTAGCCTGTTTTTATTTCCAGACTGAATCCGGGTTCAGCTTGGCGACCGGCTTTCCGCCCTTGATATGTTCATCGATGATGGTGGCGACGTCTGCTTCCGTTACTTTGGAGTACCAGGTGGCGTCCGGGTAGACGACGACGGTAGGTCCTTGCTCGCAGGGGCCGAGGCAGGAGGAGCCGCTGACGATGACTTCGCCCGGTGCCACGCCCTTCTGCATGAGGCCCATGTTGAAGGCCATGAGGAGGGAGGCTGATCCGGCGCTGCCGCAGGATGGCTTCGGGTGTCCTGGGGGACGAGAGTTGGTGCAGACGACGATGTGATATTTCGGCTTTGGCATGGATTCTCCTCGTTAAAAGAGCGAATGGCTTATGGCTGATAGCCTATAGCATGTGATTGGATCCGAGCCTGCGCGATACGCTCCCGCTCCGATCTCGCCATTAGCGATATGCTATTGGCTCCTGGTTTATTTCGGCGCGAATGACTTCCACATATCGAGGGCCTCTTCTGGCAGCTTCCAATGCTTGAGGCCCTTCATGACCCAATCGAGATAATGCGCTTTGGGCTTGAATTTGCCGATGGGGGTTGCGGCATAGGTCGTGACGAGCATCTTCTCGCCGCTCTCCGTCAGCACGGTGACTTGGACCTGGCGAAACGCACTTTGGGGGACATCCTCCTCGAAGAGATCCATCAGCTTGAGATCTTCGTCGGTCACTTCGAAGACCGCGCCCCAGACCTGTTCTCCCGGTGACGGGGCCACGCTGGCGAGGCCGCAGCGCCATTGCGAAGACCACCGGCAGAATTTGATCGTATGTTCGGGGAGGGTGGCCAACATCAGAAACTGATGTTCCGGCGCGCGACGTTTTAGCTGTGTGGGGTTGAGATGGTCCCCGTAGAGAAAGAATTTCATTGGTGATTCACCACCCAGGGATATATGTGTGTCGACTGGAGGGACATTTGTAACATAACCACTTTCACACGTACAAGCCGCGTCGTGAGCGATTCATCGGTCCGGGTGCGGCCGATTGACATCGCGCCGGTGCACTTCCTAAGATGCAACGCGATCAGGCGCGGTGCCGTTTCTTCTTGTCAGCAAACTCCGTTTACAGGACGTCTATGCCACAGAATCATTCCTCTGCCAGCTCTGCGCGGTCCTCGTTTTCGATGGTGCAAGTCATTCATTATGCGGTCGTGGCAGTTCTCGTACTAGGCGGAGCCTACTACCTCTGGATGAAGCCTCCGTCGATCAATCCCATGGTCGATTCTCGGGCCGCCGAGGCGCTTGCGTTGGTGCAAACCCATCGGGCGCAAGGCTATCCCACGATTCTTCAGGCCATGACCGAGCACGTGCGCTCCATGAGCGAGCGCAATCGGGTCGCCCGGTTGGGTGAGTGGCGGGTGAAGCAGGTGGAAGGGGATATGTATGAAGTACGGGTTCAGTTGCGGGATCAAGGGCTGACGGGGCAATGGTTCGAGCGGGAGTTCATTTGGCATGCCAACCTCTCGTTGAAGAAGGTCAATGCCGCCTCGCTCCCTGCCGACGGCATTACTCCGAAAGAGCCGGACGCGGAACCAACCGGTCCTCTGCCCTAGCAGGATGCTGAAAAAGCCCGCCAACGTCGTTCTCGGTTCGTCAAAATCCTCAACGTACCCCCAAACAAACGAGACAGACCTGATAGACCAGACAGAGCGAGCCTGTCTCCCGACAGGCTCCTACTTGAAGTTCTCCGGCAGCGCAACCTGCACCTGATTTCCTTCGATTCGTACAGGACAGCAGGCGACGGTGATGTCAGGATTCTCCGGTCGTTCCCCGGTGTGCAGATTGAATTGCCATCCGTGCCATGGACATTCGACGAGGCAGCCATCCAGATGGCCTTCTCCGAGCGGCCCTCCCGCATGGGGACAGGTGTTGTCGACGGCGTAGAAGGATCCTTCGACATTAAATAGGGCGATCCGGACCCCTCGGACTTCAACGGTCCGTCCCGTCCCAGGGGGAATCTCCTCACTCGTTGCGACGGTGACAAATTCAGGCATGGCGATGGTCCTTCTGCTTGGCGGATTGGCCGACGGGAACAATGCATTCCGTCTGCCAGGCAGTGACTTGATTTCGTTCGAGGCTTATGGCATAGACAGAAGCACGCGTCTTAAGACTGAACCTGGGCCTTCTCATAGAAGGAGCCTTGGTTGGGAATGAGGTTGCTGCATGGAAATGACTCTCCTGCTCAACGCGACGTACGAACCCTTGAGGGTCGTGCATTGGCAAAAAGCGATCGCGCTCCTCTGGCAGGGGAAAGTCGAAGTCCTCGAGGTCTACGACCGCGAGGTGCATGCCGTGTCGATCTCCTTCAAGCTTCCCTCCGTCATGCGTCTCCTCAAGCTGGTCAGGCTTAAGGATAGCCACCGGGCGGTCAAATTCTCCCGCATCAATATCTTTACGCGAGACGGTTATGCCTGCCAGTACTGCCGGCACAATTTTCGGACCGAGGAGCTGACGTTCGATCATGTCGTCCCCATTGCGAAGGGTGGGCGTAAGACCTGGGAAAACATCGTGACGGCTTGTTGGCGTTGTAACAACAAAAAAAGCGGTCGCACGCCCGATGAAGCTGGCATGAAGCTTCTGAAAAAGCCGGTCAAGCCTCGCTGGAGTCCGACGGTGACCATTACCATCGGGATCAGAAATGCGCCGGAAAGCTGGCGCGACTATCTCTATTGGAACCTGGAGCTGGATGCAGATCCTGCCGAGACGTAACCAGGCTGTTGAAACCAGCGTTCAGCTTCGTTCTCGCCTTGAAAGCATCCTTACCGTACCCCAGAGGGTACGTCTCCTGTGCTTTCATCGACTGCGGCCTTGCTGAAAACTGGTTTGAACAGCCTGATTGGTGTTCTGTATTCGTCTAGTGCACCGTATCTAAGATAATCTCGAAATCTCGTCCGCCTGGCAATGTCGGGTTCTTGGCATAGCGGCCTTCGATGTCGCCAGGCTGTGCGGGGCCTGCCTGTCCATCTCGATCCAACCGGGCCATCACATCCAGCATCCCGCGTAACTCTGAGCCCTGCACCATCACATCGGCGTTGGTGAGCTCAAATGCCACGGGGAACTGCGGATTTTCGATCCGTTTTGCCGCGACAGGCCGTGCACCGCCCGGTCGTTTGACAATGACGAACAGGACATCGGTTGGGCGCACCTGATCGGCCAGGGTCTGCGTGATCATGACGCGTCCGGCAATCACCGCCTCGCGGGTCTCCGGGTCGCAACTATGGGCCAGGCCCAGCCAGGCTGCCATGGCGGCGAGGCCGATAATGCTGCCGGCCAGTCCAAGTGTACGCATGTTGTAAGCTGCCATTGATGCAGTTCCTTTGCGAAAGTGAAGGGGGCCAATCCGGCGTATTATAGCGGGGGCCTGTAGAAAATGGGAAGGCACGGTTTACGCTGCAAAACAGGGTGTTGTATGATACGCCCCACTGTTGAATTGGGAGGATCCATCATGGCTGCAAATTCTGGCTTTCCATTGTCTCTGGATGTGAAGGGGTACCCGGTGCTTGTGCTAGGGGGAGATGAGGAGGCCGCGGAAAAAACCCAGCGGTTGCTGGAGGCGGGGGCGAAAGTGATCGTCGTGGCGCCGTCGCTACACGACACGCTGAAAGAGTTGGCCGCGTCGGCGAAAGTCGTGCATCGCGGGCGTCATTTCCGCGATACGGACCTGGAAAGCGCGATTCTAGTGCTGAATATGGTTCGCGGGGACCGTGATTTTGCACGAGCGCTCTTCGCGAAGGCGCGGGAGAAGAAGTTTCTCTTGTGGTCGGTCGATCAGCCGGAAGCATCGACGGTCATGATGCCGGCGGTGGTGGCCTGCGGTCATTTGCGTGTGGCCATCAGTACGAGCGGGGTCGCTCCGGCCTTGTCCGGTTTCATGAAGGAAGATATGGAGAAGATCTTCGGCGAGGACTTTGCCGCCTTTGTGGAGTGGCTTGGCCAACTCCGGGAGCAAACCAAGGCGAATGAGCCGGACTTCGAAAAACGCCGGGATTTGTTGCGTGAGGCGTTGGACGGGTTTCGTTTGTTGGGCAAGGCCCAGTATCCGAAAGTCTGGCTGGATGAACGGGCAAAGCTGAATGTGGCGCCAGGCGTGAAAGGTGAAGCGTAAAAGGTAAGGCGTGAGGCGATAGAAAAAGGAGTCGCGATGATCTTGCTTGAATTCAGCATGTCGCCACTGGGCAAGGGTGAGAGCGTGGGCAAGTATGTGGCACGCTCGCTCGACATTATCGATAAGAGCGGAGTGGATTACCGCTTGAATCCGATGGGGACGGTGCTCGAAGGGGAGTGGGATGAGGTCTTTGCTGTTGTCAAAAAGTGTTACGACCGGATGAAGAAAGATTGCGGCCGCATTTCCTGCACGATCAAAGTTGACTATCGGAAGGGCCCCAAGGGTCGGCTTTCGAGCAAAGTCTCCAGTGTCGAGCGAC
>JBEGVJ010000076.1:0-42975 GCA_041178465.1 Nitrospirota bacterium | reverse complement strand
GAGGGACGTAAGACGGAGGGCAAGCACGGCATCATGGCGTCACTGAGTGGAAAAGTCGCGATCGTCACCGGCGCCTCCAGCGGCATTGGTCGAGCGATTGCGGAACGTCTCTCCCAAGACGGCGCGATCATTGTCGTGAATTACGTCAAAAACAGTGAGACGGCGCAGCATGTCGTCACAGGCATTCAAGCCAAAGGCGGATCAGCCGTCGCCGTACAAGCCGACATGAGCCAAGTGGCCGAGGCTCGCCGCCTCGTGCTCGGCACGTTCAAGCAATTCGGCCGCCTGGATATTTTGGTCAATAATGCGGGCAAGTTTATGCCGAAGTTGCTGGTGGAGATGACCGAAGTTGAGTTCGACCAAATTATGGCGCTGCAGGCGAAAGGGCCCTATTTTGCGATGCAGGAAGCGGCCAAGGTGCTGAAAGACGGCGGGCGGATCGTGAACATTTCATCCGGACTGACGCACATGAATTGGGCCGGCGCGACGGCGCATCTCGGAAGTAAAGCCGCGCTTGAACAGTTTACCAAAGGGCTGGCCCTGGAGTTGGCCTCGCGAGGCATTACGGTAAATACGGTCGCTCCCGGCATTACGGACACGGGCGTGCTGACGGAGGAATATCGCCAATTGGGGATTCAGCTATCTCCCTTCAAGCGCCTGGGGCTTCCGAGAGACATTGCGGATGTGGCGGCCTTCGTGGTGAGTGACGATGCGCGATGGCTGACAGGGCAAATAATTCATGCCGGCGGCGGCGTGGTGATGTAGTGGGACCAGATTGGCACAATCGATCGACAGATAGTTTTTTCAAGCGGACATGAATGGGACCTTCGCAAAGGTGGGAGAGGGCCGGCCGCTTGCCGGCCAGGCCGGCGTTCATACGGGGTGTGGCTCTTGGGGTGCGGCCCGTGTTCCAATTTGACAGACTGGGGGGATGAACACCGTGAATCCGTTCCTGTGCGCAGCAATCGAAGAGGCCGAGCGCGGCCTGTCCGAGGGGGGCATCCCCATCGGCTCCGTCCTCGTGCATGCCGACGCCATCGTCGGCCGCGGTCACAACCGCCGCGTCCAGAAGGGCAGCGTCATCCTCCACGGCGAAATGGATGCGCTCGAAAATGCAGGGCGCCGATCCGCCGCGTTCTACCGTGCGTGCACTCTCTACACGACGCTTTCACCCTGCGCCATGTGCAGCGGCGCCATTCTGCTCTACGGCATCCCGCGGGTCGTGGTCGGGGAAAACCAATCCTTTATGGGCGAGGAACAGTGGCTCTCAGCCCGCGGCGTTCAGATCCAGGTCATCCACGACTCGGCCTGTATCAAGCTCATGCGCGAGTTTGTCGAAAGCCATCCAGCGCTCTGGGCCGAGGACATCGGCGCGTGACCTGTTATCTGTTCCCGCGTATTCATTGCCACACTGAGAAACGGAAAATGTGTGTGATGCAAAGATCGGAGCGGAGGCAAGTCCAGAGAGCGTTACGTTCATCGTGGAGGCGTTGGAGGGGTTTTAGGCTTCCCCTCATCCCGGCTGGGTGGCACACCACCTCCCGAGTGTGGCCTCGATTTTTTTGACTATTCCTCTCACCGAGGCCTGCGCATCCAACCTCAACTACCACATTGTGATTAAGTCCTTACGTCTCCTTCAGTCTCCCGGCATCGATGCGATTGTGCTTCTTGGCGTTATTGTTCTGGGGCCTCTCCTGCTCTGTCCGGACCTATCGGCTGCAGAATGGTCGGCGATCGCCGGGGCGAAGACGCTCTACACCGACAATGTCTATGAACTGTCGGCGTCGAGGCGACTGGAGTTGGCCGAAAATCCCAGCCAGCCGATCGCCGCCTCCCTCACGCGACTGTCCGATGTCGTGTGGGAGCCTTCCATTGACGTGCGGAGGACGACTTCGTCGGCGCTGGGTTCCAGCGAACTGTCTTTCAAGGCGGACGGATTTCTCTATACCAACAATCCCATTTTCAACCATGGCGACTACCGGGCTCAGTTGCACCAACAAGTCGCGTCCAATACCTGGCTGCTGCTCCGATACCGGTACGCGCCTAACCTGTTCCTCGGTCCCAACTTCGAGCGGCAGAGCGGCACGCGGCTACTCACAGAAGAGCGAGTTACGGAACACGCCTGGCGCATGCACGTGGAGCAGAAACTCAATGACCGGTGGACAGCGACGCTCGTCGGCCGCTACGGGTTGCGGTTCTACAACGAGGTGTTCTCGGAGCGGGATACCGAATTCTATACGATCGGATCCAGTGTGCAGCTCCGCGCGACCTCATGGGCCGCGCTCACCTTGGACTATCTCTATGAAATCGGGCTTGCCGATGGCCGGAACGAGCCCCAGTTCAAGGATGACGTCTCGTATCGCCAGCACTTTGTCTCATTAGGCACGCGGTTCAGACTCACGGAGCCGCTCTCGCTGGAACTGACCTATGCATACCGAAGGAAGCAGTTCACGAGTTCCGTTATCGGCGATCCATTTCGTGGCACGATGGATAACCTGCACCAAGGCACGGCCGAGGTCCACTACAACCTTTCGGCTGCCGCTCGATTCACTGTAGGATTCCAGCGGACTCAACGGTCCTCCTCGTTGGCTGTGCGGGACTTCTTCAACACCAATACGTCACTCGCCCTGCAATACCGGTTTTAGCGGTGTTTACCCGGTGGGTCAAAAATTGACAGGCCGTGGGACCAAGAAAATACGGGATGCGGATGAAATGTACGAAAAAGGTGCAGATTCCAGCCGGGGCGGATGATGGGATGATGATCCGGCTCGCGAAGCAGGGGGAGCCGAGCGCTAATGGTGGTGAGCCGGGAGACCTGCTGATTGGTCCTCATCTACGGCCCCATTCCTCCTTCGATCGGCACGGCGCTGCGGCTCAGCGGAAAGGGGATGCCGCGCCTGGGGGGCAAGGGGAAGGGGGATTTGTTTGTGGTCACGGAGGTCAGAACTCCGACCGGCCTCACGCCTCGGCAAAGGAAACTGTTGGAAGAGTTTGCCGGCTTGGAGACCGCACGACCTGCGCGAGGGTGAGTCTCATGCTAAACAAGAAGGAGTCTGCCATGACGAATCAAGGTCAAGTCCTCACAGCGGTTCGTGCGGCATTGGAGCGGGAGCCGCGTATCAACCTGCACAAGTATCCCGTTCGCATGGACTTCAGCGACGGCGTGCTCATCCTGGAGGGCGAGGTGGAACATGTGGCAGCGAAGAAACTGTCCCTGGAACTCGCGATTGCCGTTCCTGGAGTCACAGGCATCGTGGATCGATTGCACGTGGCGCCTTCCACCCACATGGGCGATGGAGCAATTCTGGACGCCGTGCGCGATGCGTTGCTTCAGGAGGCAGGTTTGCAGAACTGTACGATTCTGCTGAAGCGCAAAGGGACCTGGGAAACAGCCAGGGAAGCGGCCGTCACGCCGCAGGGGGTGATTCAAGTATCTGTCACAGACGGGGTCGTGCTCCTGGACGATCATGTCACCAGCCTCATCCAGAAGCGGCTGGCCGGCGTGCTGGCCTGGTGGGTCCCAGGGAGTCGAGACGTCATCAATGGCATGGAGGTCGTCCCGCTGCAAGAAGATTCCGATGAGGAAATTGCGAAAGCGGTGCGCCTCGTCTTGGAAAAGGATCCCTTCGTCAATGCCGGGCGCATCCGTGTGACGGTGAAGAAATCGGTGGTCACGTTGGAGGGAGATGCGCCCTCTGTGCCGCAGAAGGCGATGGCCGAGTTCGATGCCTGGTATGTCTTCGGGGTTGATAAGGTCGACAATCGCTTGGAGGTTCGCCCATGAGGGGTAACAAGGCGGCCCGTCTCAGGGGGTGTCTCGATGTCTGCTGAAGTGTTTGAACTGATGCTCGCGGCTGTCGTGGCAGCGGTGCTCTGCTGGATCTTCTGGCGGAAGGGGAAGTCCGACTAGCAGAGGGGGGGGACGGCCCGGTGAGTCCCCTGTGCTCGCGCAACGCGCGGTCTCGGAAGACCCTCGTTGGACGCGCGCAGTGGGGGACTCATCCGGGCCATCATAAGACAACGTACACGAGCAAGCTTGGAGGGACCATCTTTGCTTGCTCGTTTGCAGCCTTGCTGATCGAACTTCTGAATAGCCCGTTGGTCCTCCTGCTGGAGCCATCAGAATCCGCCAGACTGCCCCTCCTTGCCGCAGTAAGATTCGAGCACTGGGGAAATCTCCCTCAGCTGATTCTGGCGAGTCACGCTTGTGTGCCGTCTGTGGTTCAACTTTCCTTGCAGGTTCAGTTGGTTACGTTTCTCCATTTAGAAATGATCTCGGCACCTGTCTTGCTCAAACAGCGGGAGAGACTGTTTGAAGCTTGGAAGGATTCAATGAGGGGTCTTGCTGCTATCGGGGTGAGTCTGTTGTTGGCGGGATGCGCCGGGGTATCCGTTGTGCCTCCCGACCTCAAAGACAAGATTGATGAGCAGGTCTCGTTTCTACAAGTGAAGGCCTCCCCGCTCTCGTACAAAGGCCGTTTGATTGTAGCGGGTGGGATGGTCTTGGCGGCCAAGCCGCTGAAACAGGACGGGACGAGGATCGAAATTCTTGAGTTGCCTTTGAGCGAAGACCACGAACCGATAGGTCGGTTGACTGAGTCGCAGGGGCGTTTTCTTGCTTTCCACAAGGATTTCCTTGATCCGGCGACGATCCCGAGGGGGACGCGCATGACGGTGGTGGGCGAAGTCACCGGATCAGTCACGCTTCCAATAGACGAGGTGGACTATGTCTACCCCACGCTGGACATCAAGGCCGTGACGGTCTGGCCTCCCAAGGTTCCCGTGTGGTGGAGCCGTCCCTATCCTTACTTCGGTGCCTACTGGGGACCCTATTGGGGGCCGTATTGGGGGCCGCCTCAATGGATTCCGTTGCCGGAGGGGAAACAATGATTCCAGGCGGTGAGTTTGCCCTGTTCCGTGACCGCCATGATGCAGGCCAACGGCTGGCTCAGAAGCTTCTCCATTATCAGGAAGCGGAGAAGACGATCGTCATCGCATTGCCTCGCGGCGGGGTGGTGGTGGGTTACGACATCAGTATGGCGTTACGACTCCCGTTGGATGTGCTCATCACGCGCAAGTTGGGAGCCCCCTCGAATCCAGAACTTGCCATGGGCGCTCTGGCTGAAACCGGCTATCGGCATATGAACGAGGATGTAATCCGGGAGTATCGCGTGAGCAAGACCGACGTGGACAAGGAGATTCTCTGCCAGGAGCGCGAAATCCGCCGGAGAATTGAACGGTATCGTGATGGACGGGCCCTTCCCTCGTTGAAAGGGCAGACGGTCGTTCTGGTGGACGACGGGATTGCGACAGGGGCGACGTTCTATGCGTCGCTGGGTGCCCTGCTCAAGGCGGAGACGGCCAGGATGGTTGCCGCGGTGCCGGTCGCGCCGCCGCGAGTATTGGCCGAACTGAAGAGGCTCGTCGATGAGGTGGTGGTCCTGCACACATCCGAGTGGTTCTTCGGGATCGGCCAGTTCTATGAACAGTTTCCACAGGTCGAGGATGAGGAAGTGATTACGTGCCTGGAGAAAGTCCGCAGGGCGCTGACGCCAGGAGGGAAACTCACGGCATGAAGATCCTTGCGGGAAACATTGAGCGATGAACGCTGAAGAGGGCACGATGATCGCGTCCGTGGTCATCGTGCAAAGTTCAGTTGTTCACTTGCCGCGGGCGAAGCACGCATGAATATTTCATGGGGAGCGTGGCAGACATGGCCGCGAAGCATGCCCCTTGTTCGGTATTGGTTCACAGAGGATAGAAGCGTATGGCCTTTGAGTTAAGCAGTTCCGCATTCACGTCCGGCGATTCCATCCCGCGCCGCTATACCTGTGAAGGAGAGGATCTGTCGCCGCCGCTCCATTGGACTGTGCCGCCTGCCGCCACGAAGAGCTTCGTCATCGTGGCAGACGATCCGGATGCACCGGCCGGCACGTGGGTGCATTGGGTGATCTACGATCTCCCTCTTGACCTGCGCGGGCTCACGGAGGGGGTGCCGGCCAAGGACCGCTTGCCCGACGGGACGCTGCAAGGATTGAACGATTTCAAACGGGTCGGCTATGGCGGACCCTGCCCGCCGCCAGGCAAGCCTCATCGGTACTACTTCACGCTCTATGCGTTGGATGTCACGTTGAATCTGAGGCCCCGTGCGACCAAGGCTCAGGTGTTGGACGCCTGCAAGGGCCATGTCCTGGCAGAGGCGCAGCTGATGGGACGGTTCGGGCGTTAGCAGGCTGCTGAAGTCCGCTAGCGGCGCGCTTGAACCCGTGAAGCGTATCTCGTGAAGCGTCGTTCGTTTCCGGATTCGGACGTTTCACTCTTCACGTTTCACGAACGACGAGGACGGCCTTTTTGAGGCAGCCTGCTAGCCTGCTAGAGCCTGTGCCTCAGGTTCGGCGGAGGGAATGAGTCTGCCATGCAAATCGCGCTGACCGGGGACGTCATGCTGGGCCGGCTGGTGGATCAGTATGTGATCCAGAATCAGTCGATCGGACCAGACAAGATTTGGAGCGATGTGTTGCCGTTGCTGCTCAAGGCGGATCGACGGCTGATCAATCTGGAATGTGTGATCAGCGGCCGGGGGCGTGAGTGGCAGCCCGAATCCAAAACCTTTCACTTTCGCGCCCGTCCGCGGGCGATCGATTTTCTTCGCGCCGCCAAGATCGACTGCGTGACCTTGGCCAACAATCACGTCTTGGACTACGGAACGGATGCACTGCTCGAATGCCTCGCGCTGCTCGATCGAGCCGGCATCAAGCGGACGGGGGCCGGCGCCTCGCTTGCCGAAGCCCTCACACCTGCCATCGTGGACTTGCCGCAAGGCCGGCTCGGAGTCGTCTCCCTCACGGACAATGAGCCGGAATGGGAAGCAGGGGAGAAGAAGCCCGGCATTCACTACATTGCCTACGATGCAAAGGGTTTGGTCGAACCCTATTGGTCGAGACTTGCGCAGGTCTTGAAACAGGTTCGGGGTCAGGCCGATCTCGTGATCGTCAGCGCGCACGTCGGCCCCAACTGGGGTGCTCCATCGGCGGCCATGCGGGTGCTTGCCCATCAGATCATCGATCTCGGCGCTGACCTCTACTGGGGCCATTCCAATCACACCCCGCAAGGCATCGAGCTCTACAAGGGCAAGGCCATCCTCTACTCGACCGGTGATTTTCTCGACGACTATGCGGTCGATGCAGCCGAGCGCAACGATCTCTCCTTTTTGTTTATCGTGGAACTCGAACGAGGCCGCATCGCGCGCATCCTGCTTCATCCCCTGTGCATCGAAGACTTGTATGTCCGGCTGGCGAAGGAGCAGGAGATCGTATTTTTACAACGAACGATGCAAGCCAAGTGCGCTGCCTTCGGCAGCAAGATTCTGTTTCGCGATGGAATGGGAACGATGGAGCTGTCCCGCTGACTCAGGCGAGGTAAACCGCGACGATGCCGGAGAGGACAATGCCGTCGAAGGTACCGGCGCCTCCGATACTGGCGATACCGGTCTCAAGTCCCTCGATGTCACGGAGGTGGAGTAGATCGGCGCCAATGAGGGGACCCAGCACTCCCGCGACAAAGGCGACTTGCGGCGCCTGTTCGGGAACCAGCCACAAGGCGCTCATGGCTGCGACCGCGGCAGGCACCAGTCCCGGCAGGGCGATGCCGGTCCCTGAGACCGGTTGCGCGAGCCGGTAGCAGACGGCCGTATTGATCGCGACCGCGATGGCCAGCCAGATGAAGGATTGCGGATTGTCGAGTGAGAGACGGGTGATCTCGTAGAGGGCCAGGCCTGCAGGAATCAGGCAGCCACCGACGTTGACGGCGATGACCGTTTCTTGTTGGACCCGTTGGAACCATGGCCACCGGCCGCTCAAACCCAGGATCGCCAGTGGATCGTGGACCAGTGCGCCGTTCCTGGGAATGCGCTTGAGGGGAAGATTGATGCCGCTGCCCAGGATGATGCCCATGACCAGGATGATCGCGGTCGAGGGCTCGATCAGGATACTGAAAAAGTCCGCCAGCAGCGTTCTCGCATCGTTCAGACCCTCAACGTACCCCAGAGGGTACGCCTCGGCCCTTCACTCGCTGCGGCCTTGCCGGACGGCCTTTTTGAGCATCCTGCGTGGGTATTCTCCTTTTGTGCCACATGCGCGGACCATTGAAGTTCTAGCGTGCCAAATAGTTTTTCCGTAGCCTGCGAGCCGAAGCTTCATCAACGCGTCGTGAATAGTTGTCCGAACGCGAGGGGGAGGAGCGCGAGGAGAATCAGGAAGAGGACTAACGGGAGGCAGCCCACTTTCATGAGGCCCTCAGTTCCTGGAGGCGGGCGAGCATGTGCCTCCAATGAGTGCCCGGCCAATAGATCCGTTCGCATGTCGAGCATTGCACGAACCGGAGCTGTGAGTGTGCGACATAGGCCGGGACTGTGAGCGCTGCTTCCTCATGGGGGATGGGCGTGAGGATATTGTTGCATGCTGCACAGCGGCTTGGGGTGTTGTCATTGAGGTCAAGTTCAAGATGCAGTTCCGACCGAAGTTGCCGGAGCTGGTCCTGCAGATGGTCGCTGACAATGAGCGTATGGCGATCTCGAAGGACTTTGCGTTGCACGAGGTAACGGTCCCTGGTGAGGAGCCACCGATGTTCGGCTAAGACACGTTCGATCAGCGCCTCGTCGGCAATGACCTTTTCATAGGCTGTGTCGTATCCGAGCGTCCGGAGCCAGCGGGCCAGTTTGCCGAGCATTGCATCGGCGAAGAAGGTCGGTGAAGGAATGGCCGGTGAGGTCAGAGACGACATTTTTCATTATATCCTGCATGGGTAGCAGTGCGCATTGAACCTGAGCAAGGAGCCTTGACATGGCGAGCAATCGGATGATTCGTCCCGTGATGGTCACCTGTCTTCTGAGTATCACAGTCCTGCTGGGCGGCTGTTCTCCTCCGCTTCCCAAGACCCAGCTGATGCCATCTGACGGTACGATATCGATCGAGAGGCCACGATGAGTTCATCAGCCGGATTCCCCACCAAGTACTGGCACAGGCTGGATGACGGCCGCATCCAGTGCGACCTCTGTCCGCGGTTCTGCACACTCCAAGAGGGGCAGCAGGGCCTGTGCTTTGTGCGCGAACGCCGGCAGGATCAGATCGTCCTGACCACGTACGGGCGCTCCAGCGGTTTCTGCGTGGATCCGATTGAGAAAAAACCGTTGAATCATTTTCTGCCCGGCACGCCGGTCCTGTCATTCGGGACGGCGGGATGCAACCTGGCCTGCAAGTTCTGCCAGAACTGGGACATGAGCAAGTCCCGCGAAATGGATACCTTGGCCGACGAAGCCTCGCCCGAGACGATTGCCAGGGCTGCGTCGGAACTCGGTTGTCGGAGCGTGGCGTACACCTATAATGATCCGGTGATCTTCCATGAATACGCGATTGATGTGGCGCAAGCCTGTCATGAACGCGGCATCAAGTCCGTCGCGGTAACGGCTGGCTATGTCTGCGACGAGCCCCGGGCCGAGTTCTACCGGCACATGGATGCCGCCAATGTGGATCTCAAGGCTTTCACCGAGCGGTTCTATCACGAGGTCACAGGGTCCCATCTTCAACCGGTGCTGGAGACGCTTCTTTATCTCAAACACCAGACCAAGGTCTGGCTCGAGATCACGACCTTGCTCATCCCGGGAGAAAACGATTCCGAGCAGGAAATCGAGGCTCTGACCCAGTGGGTGGTCGGGCAGCTCGGGCCTGATGTGCCAATCCACTTCACCGCCTTTCATCCTGATTGGAAGATGCGCGGGTTCCCTCATACCCCGTCTGCCACTCTGACCATGGCCCGCAATATCGCCATGAAGAACGGCGTCCGTTATGCCTATACCGGCAATGTCTCCGACCGGGAAGGTGGGAGCACTTATTGTTATGCGTGCAGGCAGATTCTCATCGGGCGGGATTGGTATGAACTGAGCGAGTGGAACTTGACGGCGGAAGGAAACTGCCGCTTCTGCGGGACTCCCTGTGCCGGAGTCTTCGAAGCGAACCCTGGACGGTGGGGAGCGCGCGGGCGGCCGGTACTGCTGAAACAATTCACCTGACAGGATGCGGGGAGAGCCTGCCAGCTTCGTTCGCGATACCCGTGAAGCGGGTCGTGTCTCGCGAACATGCCGCAGTCGGTTCTGTAACGAGAGACAAGCGACGCTTCACGAGATACGGTGATTTTCGCGATTCACCCACGTCTGCCCTGCGCTTGAACGAAGGGCGATTCCCTTGTAGAGTAATCGGCATGTTTGTACGGACTGCATCCCCTACGACGTCAGGAGGCATCGTGATGGTTCGAAACAAGTCGCTGTTATGGGGTCTGCTTGCCTGGTACCTGGTGCTGTCGGCCTGGACCGCCTATGGCCCGGTGGATCGAGAGTTCTGGGCCATTGCCAGCATCCTTCCGGCGTTGCTGGTGATGGGGTTGATCGCCCTGCACCGGTGGCTGCCCTTGTCGATGGCTTCGTATGTCTTGATCACCCTCTTTCTGAGCCTCCATACCATCGGCGTCCATTACACCTATGCGGCGGTGCCGATTGGCACCTGGATGGATCAGTCGTTGCACCTCGGGCGCAATCACTTCGATCGCGTCGTGCATTTTAGTTTTGGCTTCTTCCTGGCCTATCCGATGGAGGAGGCTTTTCGGCGGCTGGCCCACGCACGAGGCTGGGTGCTCTACTATCTGCCGGTCATGACCGTCTTGGGGTTGAGCGGCTTGTGGGAAATCATCGAATCCTGGGTGGCAGGCGCGGTGCATCCGGAGCTGGGCATCACCTATCTGGGCTCTCAGGGGGATGTATGGGATGCCCAAAAAGACATGGCCGCCGCGTTCTATGGTGCGCTGCTGTGCGTGACGCTGCTCATGATTGCGCGCAGCCTGCGCAGGCCTGACGCTGGCGCTATGCTCCAGCCTCAGGGTGTCGCGTCCGAATCAGCCTGACGATGAGAACAAGAGTGCCGGACAGGGGCGGGGCACCAGAAGGACGCCAGCGCCTGCTGCTGGGAGTGTTGCTGTTCTACGGGCTGTTCTGGACCTGGTTGGCGATCGGGCCGGTCGATCGCCGCGATTGGCTGCTGGAAAATCTCCTCTCTCTGACGCTTGTCGCCGTCTTAATCCTGACCTACCGGCGGTTCCAGTTTTCCACGGCCTCCTACTGTCTCATCGGTTTGTTTCTGACGCTCCATGCGATTGGCGCACACTATACCTATGCTGAGGTGCCGTTCGGCTTTTGGCTCAAAGACTTTTTCGTCTTGAGCCGCAACCCCTTCGATCGCCTCGCCCATTTCGCCTACGGGGTCCTCTTGGTCTATCCCATCCGTGAGCTGCTCGTGCGTCTGGCCTGGGTGCGGCTGGGCTGGGCCTCGTTCCTGTCTGTCGCGGTCATCTTGGCCCAGAGCGGCTTCTTTGAAATTGCGGAAGCGATTGTGGCGACCATCGTGAGCCCGGAGTTGGGGAGCACCTACCTTGGGACACAAGGGGATGAGTGGGATGCGCAGAAGGATATGGCTGCGGCCTTCACCGGCGCGCTACTCACGACCGGTATCTCCTCCGTGATGTCCCGCTCTGGCCGGGATCATCATTCCCCCTAGCGCAAAATCATTTTCTGCGCTGGCAATCAGCCCCTGCCAGTTCTTTACCTCTGTCATCCCTGCTGTCGCATTTCACCACGGTCCTCTAGCGGTAACGTGGCAAAAGGCTCCTAGATCGTCTATTCTTCCCTTGTAAAATCGCGAGCTTCCCACGGCACGTCTCCTGCTGGTTCTCTCAAGGGGTGTTATGACTATAAGGCGAAGAGCTTCTAGCAGGATGCTGAAAGAATTCCCCAGGTTTTTTCTCCTCGCCGCCCTTGTGCTCGCCGGATTTGTTGCCTGCGAGAGAACTTCAGACCAGGCACCTGAGGTCAAGAAGGCCGTTGTGGCTGACAGGCCTGGAGTGCTCCGCCTCACGCCGGAAGAACTCGCGCGGACGGCGATCGAGGTTGCGCCGGTTGCCAAGGGGCAGTTGCGTGTGCCTCGGGAATTTCCCGCCACAGTGCAATCCAACGAAAATGAACTGGCCGAGGTAACCACGCTTATCCGGGGCCGGGTGGTGAAGGTCCATGTGGATGTCGGTCAAGACGTGAAGAAAGACACCTTGCTGGCGATGCTCCACAGTACGGACCTCGGGGTGGCGGAGGGGGCCTACTTGAAGGGCGCGGCAAAACTGCACGAAGCGGAACTGGCCTATGAGCGCGCGAGAGACCTGCATGAACACAAGGCTGTGAGCCTGGCCGAGTTGCAGCGCCGCGAGGCCGAAATGAAGACGGCGCGGGCCGAAGCCCGCGAAACGAAGAATCGTCTCGAACTGCTCGGCGTGCCCCGGCAGGAAATCGAGCGGCTGGATCGCGAGCATACAATCAAGGCCGACGTGCCGTTGCGCGCGCCGTTCGACGGCCGGGTCATCATGCGCAATATCACGCGGGGCGAGGTGGTTGAGACAAACCAGAAGTTCTTTACCGTGGCGGACCTTTCGGATGTGTGGGTGGTCGGCAACGTGCCGGAGAAGGACGTGCAGTATATCCGCAAGGAGCAGAGGGTCGATGTCATCGTATCCGCCTATCCCCATGCCATCTTTCCGGGAACGATCACCTACATCAGCGATGTGATCGATGCGGCCACCCGCACGATGCGTCTGCGGATCACGGTGCCGAATCCCGATCGGCTGCTGAAACCGGAAATGTTCGCCACGGTCCGCGTTTATGCGGCGCCGACTCCGGATGCCTTGACCGTGCCGCTCGCGGCCGTCCAAAACGGGCCGGCGGGCAAGATGGTGTTTGTTCAGCGGGGGACGAACGAATTCGAAGTGCGGATAGTCAAGTTGGGAAACGAGCAGGGAGAGGTCGTGACGGTGCTGGAGGGGGTGAGCGATGGCGAGCAGGTCGTGACGAAAGGCTCTTTCGTCCTCAAGTCTGAATTGGAACGGCACAAGATCGAGCCGGCGCTATGATCACCGCGCTTCTTGAATTTTCGCTGCGGCAACGGATCCTGATCCTGGGCCTGGCCTGTCTGTTGTCCGTCGCCGGCGTCTTTGCTTTTCAGTCCATCCCGATCGATGCCTACCCCGACGTGACGAACATCCAGGTGCAGGTGCTGACGGATGCACCGGGTCTCTCGCCGGTCGAAGTCGAACGATTCATCACCTATCCGCTTGAGCTTCAGATGACCGGCCTGCCCGGTTTGGCGGAGATCCGATCCCTGTCCAAGTTCGCCCTTTCTCAGATCACAGTCGTGTTCAAGGACGACGTCGATATCTACTTCGCCCGCCAGTTGGTGCTTGAACGGATCATGGCGGTAAAGGAGCGCTTGCCCGAGGGGCTGGAGCCTATTATGGCCCCTGTCAGCACCGGGCTGGGCGAGGTCTATCAATATTATGTGGAAGGGCCCCTTGCGACCGCAACCGATCCCAAGGTTGTCGAGGCGGAGCTGACGGACCAGCGCACAATGCAGGACTGGATCTTGCGCCCGTTGCTCAAGAGCGTGCCGGGCGTGATCGATGTGAATGGCATGGGCGGGTTCGTGAAGCAGTATCAAGTCCTGGTTGATCCGGCCAAGCTCCGCAAGTTCGACCTAACGCTCCACGATATCTACGACGCGGTGGCGAATAACAATGCCAATGCCGGAGGCAACGTGCTGGAACGGCACGCCGAACGCGCGATCGTCCGCGGCCTGGGCCTGATCAAGGCCCTGAGCGATATCGAGTCCATCATCGTCAAGGAGTCCGGCGGCACGCCGGTCTTCGTCCGCGATGTCGCGGAGGTTCGCATCGGCCACGCCGTCCGCCATGGGGCTGTGGTGCTCAACGGGGAGCGGGAGGTCGTGGCGGGCACGGTGCTCATGCTCCGCGGGGGCAATGCGCGTCAGGTGGTCGAAGCGGTCAAGACCAAGGTGGACGATCTGCAGCAGAACCACATCCTCCCAGCAGGCACGAAGCTTCTGCCCTTCTACGATCGCATCGAGTTGGTCACGGCGGCCATCGATACGGTGCGGGATGCCTTGATCGAAGGGATCGTGCTGGTGGTCTTCGTCTTCTTCTTTTTCCTGGGCCACGTCCGCAGCGCCATCGTCGTGACCGCCTCGCTCATCGTCACGCCCCTGATCACGTTCATCGTGATGCAGCGGCTGGGGCTCTCGGCCAACTTGATGACGCTCGGTGGACTCGCCATCGCGATCGGCGAGATCGCGGACGGATCGCTGGTCGTGGTGGAAAACGTCTATCGGCACCTGGCGCAGAACCAGGGCGCACCGCGGAAGAGTAAATTAGCGGTGATTCTTCACGCCACGAAAGAAGTGGGCCGGCCGATCCTGTTCGGCATTCTGATCATCAGCGTCGTGTTTTTGCCGCTCATGACCCTCCAAGGCATGGAAGGGAAGATGTTCGCGCCGCTGGCCTACACCCTCGTGATTGCGCTGTTGGCCTCGGTCGTGGTCACGTTGACCCTGTCGCCGGTGCTCGCGTCGCTGCTTTTGCGCGGAGATCATCCGGAGGAAACGCGCCTCACGGGCTGGATGAAACAGCGGTATCTGCCGGTGCTCACCTGGACGCTCCGGCATCGCCGTCTCGTCCTGACCGGCTCGACGGTGATGGTGCTGTGCAGTCTCGCGCTCGTGCCGTTCGTCGGGAGGGAGTTTATCCCTCTTCTGGAAGAAGGGGCCCTGACGCCTCAGATTGTGCGGCTGCCGAGCGTCTCGCTGCCGGAGTCCATCGAGATGGAGAAACAAACCCATAAGGCCATGTTGGAGTTTCCCGAAGTGCGGATGGCCGTGAGCAGGATCGGGCGGCCGGACATTGCCTATGGGCCGGAGGAGCCGAACGAGAGCGATCCGATTGTGTCCTTGAGTGACCGGAGCACATGGAAAACGGCGGCAACTCAGTCGCAATTGACTGACGCCATCCGGAAAAAGCTGGCGGAGATCCCCGGCATTTCGGTCCTCATGAGCCAGCCGATTCAAGAGCGGGTGGACGAGCTCATCTCCGGGGTCAGGACCGCGTGTGCGATCAAACTCTTCGGGGAGGATCTCGACGTCCTTCACGACAAGGCGGAGGAGATTGCTTCCTTGTTGCAGCAGATCGACGGCGTCAAAGACATTAAGGTGGAGCAGATCGCCGGCCAACCTTATCTGACGGTCGATATCGATCGGCAGAAGATTGCCCGCTTCGGCATCAACGTGGCCGACGTGCAGGAGATCATCACCACCGCCATCGGCGGCAAGGCGGCGACGCATGTCTATGAAGGCGAACGGCGGTTTCAATTGACGCTTCGGTTTCCGGAGCTGCAACGCAACAGCATCGGCACCATCGGAGAGATTCGGGTAAAGTCAGCCTCCGGCGCGCTGATCCCGATGAGCGATCTTGCCACGATCGAGATGCGCGAAGGCCCGGCCCGCATCAGCCGTGAGCAGGTGAAGCGCCGCATTTACATCGGCTTCAACGTCGTGGGTCGGGACATCGGCGGTGTCGTGGATGAAGGGCGGAAGAAACTGGAACAACAGATACACCTGCCCGAAGGGTACAGCGTCATGTGGGGCGGGGCCTTCGAGAACATGGAACGGGCCAACGCGCGGCTGTTGATCGTGGTGCCGATCACGCTGGGGCTCGTGTTCTTTCTGCTCTTCTGGGCCTTTCACTCGCTCCGTTACGCGGCGTTAATCAGTATGAATCTTCCCTTCGCGTTAATCGGGGGCGTCGTGTCTCTGTGGCTGAGCGGGCAATACCTGAGCGTGCCGGCCTCCATTGGCTTTATCGAACTATTCGGCCTGGCGGTGGGGAACGGGATCGTGCTGGTCTCCTATGTCAATCAGTTGCGCAATGAAGGCACACAGATGGACCAGGCGATCGTCAAGGGTTGCGTCCTCCGGCTTCGCCCCGTCGTCATGACGATGATGACGACGCTACTGGGTCTGTTGCCACTCGCGCTTGCGCAGGGGATCGGGGCCGAAGTGCAGCGGCCACTCGCGACCGTCGTGATTGGCGGGCTCTTCACCTCGACCGTTCTCACGCTGGTCGTGTTGCCGGCCCTCTATCGAGGGTTCGCAGAACAAGAAGCGGGGAAGGAGCATGCGCCGGAGTGGGTGTGACGGGGTGGGCTCGTGGGTCCTCCGTGCTCGCGGAACGCGCGCCCTCCGAAGGGCCTCGTTCGACGCGCGCAGTTGAGGCCCCACGATCCCGCCCCTTTGGGAGCGGAAGCGAGCGAGCTTGGAGGGAAAGATGAGGGTGGTCTGTTGATTTCCTGTGCTCGCGCAACGCGCGGCCTGAGAAGGCCTTCGTTGGACGCGCGCAGTGGGAGACCAACCAGGCCACCCTCCGAAGAGAGAAACGAGCGAGCTTGGAGGGAGCATCATAGTGGTCGTTTGCCGATTGTGAAGCGTCGTTCATCTCTCGTCCCCCCAAAGGGCAGATGGCCTATAGCCAATAGCGCATGGTCTGGAATGAAGAGGGGAGGATCTTTGCTGCCAGCTATGCGCCATACGCTCTTATCCCCGACGAGATACGCGTCTTCCTCCTGCCATCAGCTCTTCATCCCTTGGGTTGATCCGATGGGCTCGGCTGTGGGTTGGGGGCTTCTGGCACTGGCTGAGGCGTGTGCGGCGGGTGCCGCGGAATGCAGCCGGATACCAGACCGGTAACGACGATCAATGCCACAATGAGAGCTGGTATGAGGCGCATCATTCTCCTTCTCCTGTGTTAACACGTCACGTTTCACGACCGGCGATTCACGGTTCCCGCGGCAGCCCCACGTGCTGCAGCGCGGTCATGGGACCGTGTTTTCGTAGTAGGGCAAGCTGCGCCGCATCTTTCACCAGCAAGGCTCCGGCGAAGCCCAGCGCATTGATTGAGATCCCCTCGAAATATTCTTCCGACCGGGGCACCAGCAACAGCCAGCGCCTGGTTACGAGCAGGTTGTAGGGAGTCGAGGGCGCCTCAACGGACAAGCCCACGTTGCGGAGCAGCGAGTGATAGCAGGAAAGCAACGACGAGGCGCCATCCTTCCGTGGGTCGAGCCATGCTGGATCCATCGGGGCATAGGCATGCAAGAACGGCAAGCCCGGCACCGTCCCGGTCGCGCCGGTCATCTGCACGGAGCGCAACAGCGGCGCGATCGGCAGTCTGGATTCCGGTAAAGCGGACAACGGGATCAGCTGCAAATGTTTGTGGCGCTGACTGGCGCCGGCTGCCGGTCCGGCGTTGTAGAAGCCCAGTCCGTCGATCCCGGCGAGGCAGATCAGCAGCGCCGCGCAGTCCTCGCGAGTCAGCAGCGCTTCTTGAGGCTCGAATGAGCGGGTGGCGATCACGAGATGATGATCGACCACGTTGAACTTGTTCAGCAAGGCGACGTGGGTCGGGGAGATTTCTGCCACGAAGAGGTCGGGATCGTAGGGCAGGAAGGGATCGGTGTTGGAGTTCGCAGCCGTGTTGAGCGATTTCATGGCGAGGGCCGTGATGACGCGCACCTGAAAGGCCACGCCGCTCTGCTCGATCACTTCCGGCTGCGTAGGAATGGAGAGGATCGCCCTCCGCTCACGGGCATGAGCCGTTCGTGCGAGCAGGGCAGGCCAGAGGGTGCCGGGCTTGAGGCAGCGTTCGTGCTGATCCATGGGTAGGGCAAGAGTACGGGAAGTGAGGGGCGGATAAAAAGAGGAAAGTTAGAGGGGCGGCCTGGTTATCCTCTTGCTCGCGGAACGCGCAGGTTGGGGCCGATCCAGGCGCCCAAGAAACGGGTAAAATCGTCGCCGCAGAAATTTGGCGGACCCGGCCCTCGACGAGCTATCAACGGAGTAATCCGGATGCCTGAGTCAGCCTGCGTCGGCCTGGGCTGCACGATTGACAGATGTCAACAGTATCACGTAGGCTGAAACATAAGGAGGATTAATCATGGCAATTCTTCTTGCTCTCTTTCTCGCCGTTGCAGTGGTCGCTCCAGCGCAAGCCGTAGAAAGTTCTCAATCGACGGCAGTTTCTGCGGTCAAGGCTGATGTGCTGTACTGGGAAGGTGAGGAGGTCATCGTGAAGGAGGTTTCCGGTCGGGAGCTGCGCCTGCGTGTGACCGCTGAGACGAGAATCGAAGGAGTGGCGGGGGGCCGATTGAAAACCGGCGACAAGATCGCGGCGCAGGTGAACTCCGATGGGCGAGCGCTCTCCATCACGTTGCAGATTCCTGACAGTGGGGCAGGCGGCATCCCGCCCGACTCACGCTAATCAGCGGTACCCCCTGTGGGCTGCGTGGCGATGAGTGCCAGCTTTTCTGCCCTGGCCAGAGATTTGATCGCGGCCTCGCGTTTCAGTGCAGCGCTTTTGGTGTTCTGACATTCGGTATACCGCACCTTCAAGGGACTTCGGCGTTTCGTGTACTTTGCGCCCCTGCCCGCCCGGTGTTCTTCCAGTCGCCGCTCCAGATCGTTCGTGATGCCGGTGTACAGGCTGTGGTCCGAGCACTCCAAGATGTAGACGATCCACGTCATGCGGTAAATCCCATGTGTGCGAAGGGCTGGCCGCTGGAGGTCGAGAACAGTACGGGCGGCATCAGCGGAGCCGATAGTATCAGGCTGTCTGCTCGCGCTGGAAGAAAAGAGCGGAGAGGGGGTTGGCCCTGCATTCAGCCATGCGGAGACTTGTCTGTGCGTAGCGCTGAGGCTATCGAGGGTTACTTCACGGCAGGGTCGTCGATCGCAGGGCCTGTCCGTTTCTCGTTGTTCAGCGAACTTTCTGCATTGAGGCGGCGACCGGATTCTGTCCGTGCATTCAAGTCGGAGTCCTTCGGCTGGACTCGATGGCGTGGCAATTGGCAGCGCGTGAGGGCGGGATTGCAGCGTCCTCGTTGGGTTTTCAAGGGGAGGGGAGAGTCGCCCTGAATCGCGGGTCCCGTCTTAGGATCGAGCGCTGACGTGTCGGAGCTTTGTGCGAAGACTGTCGTGCCGAGCAACAGGGCAGTGAGGATGCTGATCAGGTTCATTCCAAGGCTGTGCCGTGTCATGATCGATTCATAGCAGGTCGTAGGGAGAAGTCAACGCCTTGATGAGTTCTGGCCGTGCGCCCTGCTCACGGAGGAGAAACGGGGCCATGTTACCTGTCCGTGGCTAGATCACGTGCTCGCAAGGGAGGACGAATACGCGAAGAGGGAAGATATTGTCATGCTGACGCATCCTTTGTTCCGATACCGCAGTGAGGATCATACAGTTGGCGCCCGGTGACAGGAAGAACTGCGAGAGGGGTTGTCGCGGAAGCTGACGATTGTTCAGCGTGCGACTCCGCTCATTCTATAGGGTAGAAAAAAGACAAGGGCTGCCCCACGAATAGAACAAGGTGGATACGCATGGGGCTTTCCAGTAGACTTGCTCACAACGAATGGCTGACGGTGGTTTGCCATGCAGTAAGGCCTGCCGTAGCAGACGTGCCAGGTGTTGTGCGGTTCGCAACTTTTTCAGGCGGGATAACTTTGCATAACAGGAGGCATCAGATGAACGAGCAGGACACGCAACGCGCGGTTGGGATTCTCAACAAAATTATGGAGCATGAGTTGGCGGGAGTCGTGCGCTATATGCACTACTCCCTCATGATCTATGGCTATAACCGCATTCCTATCGTGTCGTGGCTGAAGGGTAATGCTGACGAGAGCCTTGCCCACGCGCATAAAGCCGGGGAACTGGTCACTTTGCTGGGCGGCCATCCGTCGCTGAAAATCGGGACACTCTTGGAGACTGAGAAGCATGATGTGGGAGATATCCTGCGGGAAAGCTTGGAACACGAGAAGGTCGCCATCGATGCCTACTACGAACTTTTGAAAGTCTCCGAGGGAAAGTCCGTTCTGTTGGAAGAATATGCACGAGAGATGATCGTCGGCGAAGAGCTGCACCTGGACGAGGTGAACAAGATGTTGCGCAAGTCAGGCGATGTTCAACCATTTCGCTCCTAGTCCTTCAATTAACCGGGAAAGAAAAAAAGTGTCAGTGAACCATTTCGCGGTGTGAGCGCGGCGGAGACTCATTTCGCCTACTGTGATAAGATTTGAGGCTCATTATTAACTCGCTGGAGGAGGACGTGGCATGTTGAAGGAAGTGGCAGGGGATATTTTATTGACGAAGGCGGATGCTCTGGCGCACGGCGTCGCCCCGAACGACAATTTTGCGAACGGGTTAGCCTTGGCACTCAGGGAGCGGTGGCCGGCGATGTATAAGGATTTCCGGCATTACTCTCAGACGTTTAGCCCCAAGACCGGCGAGTTGTGGAGCTGGGCCGGCGTGGGCGGCGTTCGGATTGTAAATCTGTTTACCCAGGAAGCGTCTGCCAGTCACGGTTCTGCTCACCCGGGCCGGGCCACGGTTGAGAACGTGAATCATTGTCTCAAAGCGCTATGCAAGGCGATTGAGACCGAGAAATTCAAGAGTGTCGCACTGCCACGCTTGGCTACCGGTGTGGGTGGGCTTGACTGGAAAGACGTGAAGCCGCTGATGGAAAAGCATCTCGGGAAGCTTTCTATCCCTGTGTACGTGTACACCACCTATCAGGCTGGGGTGCAGGCAGAAGAAAAATAGGGGTAAGCAGGGGCCAATCAGGAAGGTGAGGGCGGCCGAGCCAATCTTCTGTGCTCGCGCAACGCGTACGGACTTGTCTGGGTGGATGGATGGTCTTTCTGGTTCTGCTGGATAAATTTCCGGTCCGACCAACCAGACCAACCAGATAGACGAGATGACCCAACCTCCGTTGGACGCGCGCAGTTCGGGGTTCACCCAGGCCGCCCCTTCTCTGTACGTTCGGTTGCAGCGGAGGGAGGGGAGCAGCCAGACCATCCTTCTTGCTCGCCGAGGCCGCACGATCAGAATGCGCTCCCTCGATGTGCGCAGTGAAGGACAGTCTGGCTGCTCCCCAGGGCATAGTTAGGAAAGTTGGAAGGCGTTTGTCTGTTTTCACGTTATTGCGTTCGCCATCTCTGCGATGACGGACTGCAGACCGGAGACGACGCGCGCCATTCGTTCGTACTGTACGAGCCCGGGCTTGTCGGCGTTCGAATGGTAGGCGGGATAACGGAAGAGGGCGGTGTCGGTGACCATCACCGCCGGGAATCCTTCCTCCCAGAAGGCCCAATGGTCCGACCACCCGATGCCGGGGATCAAGCCCCACAGGGCTCCCCCTTCGGAGGGAAATTGTGCCTGCCGCCGAAAGGATCCTACAAGCTGCCGCACCAGGAATCCGTTTTCCATATTGCTGACGAAGGCGATGAAGTTCCCGGTCGAGGGGTAGATGAGATTCAACGGGAACAGGAGATGTTGGCTCCCTGGCTCATCTGAGTAGTACCCGATGGTTTCCAGGCTGAGCATGAGGCGGATCTGTTCGCCACGTTCGCGGCTGCGTTTAGCGTAGACGAGGCTCCCCATGTAAGGGGTTTGAAAGAGGGGCGGCTCCTCGTTGGTGAAGGCCACGAATCGCAGCGTACGGGCCGGCGCGGCTTTCGCGAAGGCACGAGCCAGGGCGAGCATCGCGGCCACGCCGCTCGCATTATCGTTGGCACCGGGACTTCCCTGCACCGAATCGTAGTGCGCGCCGATGACGATGATCTCGTCCGGTCTCCGGCTCCCCCGCACTTCCGCGTCGATATTCTCACAGATCTTCCCTCCCACCTCGTAGGGTTGCCGGCGCACCTCATGCCCGGCAGCGGTGAGCGTGGTCTGAATATAATCTGCCGCCATGACGAGCCGGTCATGGCGAAAGATGTTGCGCTCGCCAATCTGTCCGGCGAGCTGCTGTACGTGCGTGCGGAGTTCCTGCTCCAGCGCTCGTTGCTCGCCTGTCAGGGGAGGCAACGGCCCCTGGTGACTCTGTCCCGGCATCCGGATCATAGTGCCCCCTCCTAGCCAACGGTTGAAACAGTCTACCAGCGGTGTGTTCGAAACCCGTGAAGCGTATCTCGTTGGAGATAAGAGCGTATGGCGAATGGCGTATAGCTGGTAGCAAAGATCCCCCCCTCTTCATTCCGGACCATACGCTATTGGCTATAGGCTATATGCTCTTTTCAGGAACGAGATACGAACGACGCTTCACGAACGACGAGCTGCCATTACGCGCCCGGGGAAGCGATCTCTGTAGCCCTGATCTCATGGGACCGGTAGTAGGCGGCACAGTCCTCCTCTCGTCCCCGGACGATTCGTTTCCCCATGAATGGGGCTTGATGGCTGGTGATCACGGTGCACTGACGTTCGCCGGAGTCATCGTCATAGTAGAGGAGGACCCAGTCCTGCGTTTTCTTGAGTTGATGGGCCAGGGCGCTGTTCGAGAACAGCGCGGTATAATGGCGGGCGTCTCGTTGTGTATGGAGGATCGGCATCCAGGCCTCTTTTGTTGGATTGAATCGGTGAGGCGCAATTCTTTGCAGTTTGCCCGCCCGGGCAGACTCGCGATATTCCCTGTCCACATCCAGCAATTCCCCGACGGAAGGTTCACCGGTTGCGTGAGGGGCAGCTGCGTGAGTCGGTCTCCGAACACGTCCTAATCGAGCGGTGAGGGAGTCGATGATCCCTTGGAGTTTTTTGGGACCGACCCCTTCGATGTCCGCCAGCCGTCCGTCGTGCGCCGCCATTTCCAGCTGTTCCAACGTTTCTATATGCAGATCGTCGTGCAGCCGATGGGCCAGGGCCGGACCGATCCCTGGAAGGGACGTGAGCAGTGAGACCGGGTCCATGCGGCCGCGCAGGCGATCCAGCATCGGCAGTCGTCCGGTGACGACAAGGGTATGAATGGATCGTGCAAGGCTCACCCCGATGCCCGGCAATGTCTGCAACCCCTCCGTGCCCTGTTGCTGTGCGATCTCTGCGGCGGGAACCGCCAAGCGTTCGATCGTCTCTGCCGCCGTGCGATAGGCCCGCACGCGAAACCGATTCGCGCCCTGCTCCTCCAGGAGGAGTGCGAGCTCCCGAAGTTTCTGGGCAATCTCGATGTTCTGCGTGATAGTCATGGTTTTGGGCGGACGAGACGCGCGGGAAAAGCGGGACGGGCGAGACAGGGGATCGTGCGAGGTCCGATGTTCGAGGTTGTTGGAGCGTCGAACCCAGAACTTCGAACGCTGGAACGCGCCGTTCCTGCCTGTCTCGCGCCTCTCGTACTCATTCGTAGTGCAGTGCCTCGATGGGGTTCATCTTCGACGCTTTGTTCGCAGGATAGAGGCCGAAGAAGATGCCCACGATCAGGGAAAATAAAAATGCAATGGCGACGGCTTCCGGAGAGATAATGGTCGGCCATCCGACCATCGTGGTCAGCAATTTCGCGCCCCCGATGCCGGCGCCGACGCCGAGGATGCCGCCGATCGCTGTCATGATGATCGCTTCGATCAGGAATTGGAGCAGGATGTGGCGGCGCTTCGCGCCGACGGCCATGCGAAGCCCGATTTCTCTCGTCCGTTCCGTGACCGACACCAGGAGAATATTCATGATGCCGATGCCGCCGACGATCAGCGAAATCGAGGCAATGCTCATCAGCATGAGCATCATGGTCCGGCTCGTGCCGGCAATGGTTTTGGCAATATCTTCCATGGTGCGGATGGTGAAGTCGTCCTCCTCCTGGGCGGAGAGGTGATGGCGTGTCCGCAAGAGTTCTTTGATGTCCGCGACGACGGCAGGGATTTCATAGCGCGTCTGCGTGGCGACCAGGATGACCCCGACAGTTCCGAGAAACTTCGTGCCCAGAACTTTTCGTTCAGCCGTCGAGAAGGGGACCACGACAAGATCGTCTTGGTCCTGACCAGTGAGCGATTGGCCCTTGGGCGTCAGGACCCCGATCACCCGAAGCGGGGTATTCCTGATGCGAATTTGGGCGCCCAGCACCTCTTCCCCGGGCTCGAACAGGTTCTGGGCGGCGGTTTTCCCAAGCACCACGACCTTCGCGGCAGAATCCATGTCCGACTGCGTGAAGAAGTTGCCCTGCGCAATCGGCCAGCTTCGGATGTCGGTGAACTCGGGGGTGGTGCCGAGGACGATGGTGCTCCAATTCTTGTTCTCCTGAATGACCTGTAGCACCGACCGAGTGGCATACATGATATTCGAGACCGCGCCAACTTTTGCCCGGATCTCCTCCGCATCGTCGACGGTCAGCGTCGAAATTGAGCCGAGTCCGCCCCGCACGCCGCCGACGGTCGTGGCGCCGGGGACGATGATGAGGACATTGGTGCCCAGGCTGGCGATTTCCGCTTGGACAGAGGCGGTGGCGCCCTGACCCAGGCTGACCATCGCCACGACGGCGCCGATGCCGATAATGATGCCGAGCATGGTCAGGCCCGCGCGCAGCGGATTGCGGCGGAGGATGCGGAGGGCGGATAAGATTGTGAGCCAGAGAAAGGACATAGCGATAGGGCCCATTAGGTCTATCTGGTCGTCTGGTCTATTCCGTCTATCTAGTCACGCTGATCTGTCGACCGAACAGACCAGACAGACCGAACGGACGAGACAGACCAGATAAACGGCCGTTGGCCGTTTATCTCATCCTCGGGCCGCCATCGAAGCCAGGCGGCAACTTCTTTCGGGTTTGCTCTTCGGGCGTCTCAATCCCCAGGATCACCGTATCCCCTTCCTTCAGCGTTCCCTCGGTGATTTCTGTGAAGAGGGAGTCGGCAATGCCGGAGGTGATCACCTCCGGTCGCACCTGCTTTGCCTGATCCATCACCCACACCTGCGTGAGCTTGCGGTCCACCGGGACGCCCGGCATCCGGAAACGCAAGGCTCCATTTGGGACTCGCAGAGGATTTTCTTTCTTGGCCGTTACGATCGTCACGTTGGCCGTCATTCCCGGTTTGAGCTTGAGGGCGCGATTGTCCACCGTGATTACGACGTCGTAGGTCACCACGTTCTGGATGTTGATGGGCGCATTGCGCACCTGCGTCACGGTGCCCTCGAAGAACTGTTTGGGATAGGCGTCCACGCGGAAGTTGGCTTGCTTGCCTTCTGCGACCCCGCCGATGTCGGATTCGCTGACGTTGGCGTTCACTTGCATCTGCGTCAGATCCTGCGCGATGACGAAGAGGGTCGGTGTTTGGAAACTGGCGGCGACGGTCTGGCCGACATCGACGTTGCGGGACACGACAATGCCGTTCACTGGCGAGTAGATCGTCGTATAGCCAAGATCGAGCGTTGCGGAGTCCAACGTGGCCACCGCTTGATCCACCTGCGCCTGCGCGACCTCGACTTGGGCCTGGGCGTCGCGGAAGTTTGTGGCGGCGAGGTCGAGGTCCGCTTGTGAGACGAATTGTTGCCGACGTAGAGATGTCATGCGATCGAGTTCGAGCTTCCGCTGATTCGCCATGTTCTTCGCTTTCGCCAGATTGCCACGCCCGCTCTTGAGCGATGCGCGGGCTTGACTCACTCGTGCCTGGAACGGCTGCTGATCGATCGTGGCCAGGACCTGGCCCTTCGTGACTACGGAATTGAAGTCCGCCATCAGTTGGGTAATTTTGCCGGAGACCTGGCTGCCTACTTGCACCGAGACGACCGGATTGACTGTGCCGGTGGCGGTCACAATCGCGGTGATGGGGCCTCGATCGACTAGCGCGGTTTTGTACTGGACCGGCGGAGTTCCGGCCGTCCACCAATACCAGACTCCTGCTCCTATGACTGTGAGCAGGGCCACGACACCAATGAGCCACGGAAGACGAGATCGTCTCCGGTGTAAGGGGCGCGTGATCACGGAAGCAGGGAGATTCTGTTCGTATTCAGATGGTGAGTCGGCCTGACGCACCATCACCTCAGTTGCGGGAACATGGCAGGTGGGCTCATGAGGGTCCGTGGTCATGGTCAACGTGCTTTCTGTGCGGTTTCGTGTGAACGTGTGTTCGAAAAACGGTTCATGATGAACTTACGCCCCTCCTCCGCGAATAACAGCGCGAATGCGCCGAGCGTGAGCGGTCCAAAGATCCAGAGAGGCAAGGGGCTGGTTCCAAAGATCGCGTTGCCCCAGGGGGTGTAGATGATGAACGCCAGGACGACGAGTTCCGTTGCGATGCCCCAGAGGATCAATGGATTGGTGAACCAGCCGAGTTGAGAGAGCGACACCCGGTCTGAGCGGCAGGCGAACACGTTCGCCACCTGGGCGACGACGATGGCGGCGAAGGTGGCGGCGGTCGCCTCTTTATAGAGGGGACTGGACCAGTCGAGCGGCATGCCCCAGGTCCATCCCCCTGTCAGGAGCAAGAGAAAGAATGCGCCCATGGCGATCCCTGCTTCGATCAGGCCCAAGAAGAGATAGGCGCGCAGGAGCAGCGGAAGGTTCATCAACCGTTCCGTGCGCGGGCGCGGCGGGATGGCCATAATGCCGGCGTCGGGCTTTTCGGCACCCAGGGCCAAGGCCGGAACCATGTCGGTTCCCAGATCCACGGCGAGGATTTGCGGGACCGTGAGCGCCAGCGGAATCCCGAACAAGCCGTACGCCAGATAGGGGACGACCTCGGGCACGTTGCTCGCCAGCACGTACGTGGAAAATTTCCGGATGTTGGCGTAGACGGCCCGGCCTTCTTCAATGGCGTTCACGATGGTCGCAAAGTTGTCGTCGAGCAAAATCATGTCCGCCGTTTCTTTTGCCACGTCGGTTCCGGCGATGCCCATCGCAATGCCGATATCGGCTTTCCTGATGGCCGGGGCGTCGTTCACCCCGTCGCCCGTGACGGCCACCACCTCGCCCATATCTTTCAGCACCGACACCACGCGCATCTTGTGCCGGGGGGCCATGCGCGCGAAGACCGGCTCGGGCTCGCCAGGATGGGCGGGCGTGAGGAGCCGACGCAGGGCCTCGTCGCTCATCGTTTCGACCTGGTGCCCCTCGATCACGGGACAGAATCCGGCCGGTTCGGCCCGGGACTCTTTCGGCGCCAGCCCGATCTGGCGTGCGATGGCCAGGGCCGTGAGCGGGTGGTCGCCGGTAATCATGATGGTGCGAACGCCGGCTTGGCGGCAGCGCGCAATGGCCTTCGGCACTTCCTGGCGCGGGGGATCCATCATCGCTACGAGGCCGAGGAAGGTGAGGTTCTGTTCCACCTGGTCGATGTCCAGCTTTTCGACACCCTGCTCAATGTCACGCATGGCCACAGCCAGGACCCGATAGGCCTGGTGCGCGAAGGTCCGGCTTTGGGCCATGATGCGCTGGCGGTCCTCCTGACTCATCGGCGAGCGAGCCGCTTGGTGGAGCATCTGATTGCAGAGAGGTAGGAGCGATTCCGGCGCGCCCTTGACGAAGGCCACGAGCCGGCTCTCACGCCAATGGAGAGTGGACATGCGCTTCCGGTCCGCGTCGAACGGCAGTTCGCCCATCCGGGGCAACGGTTCATGGTGAAGGAGCCCGTGATCTTGGGCGAACTCGACCAGGGCCACTTCGGTCGGATCGCCTGTGACGGTGGGGCGGCCATCGGTTCGCCGCACGCGCTTGGCATTGTGGCAGTGGATGATTGCATCGAAGAGCGGGGCATACTCCTTGGCCTCGATTGCGTTGGTCACGCGTCCGGCGATCACCAGACAGCTCTCCTGCACCTCGACTTCGAGATGGTCCATATAGAAACGAGCCACGCGCATCCGGTTCTCGGTCAGCGTTCCCGTCTTATCCGTGCAGATGACGGTGGTGCAACCCAGGGTTTCAACGGACGTCAGTTGCTTGATGAGCGCGTGGCGTTTGGCCATGCGCTGGCTGCCCAACGCCAGGGCCAGCGTCACAGTGGGGAGCAGTCCTTCCGGCACGTTCGCCACGATAATGCCGATCCCGAAGATCGCGCTGATCCAGAAGCCCAAGCCCATAGAGACGCCGATGACGAAAAAGACCCCGCCCATGGCGACCGACAGTAGCGCGACGACGTGCGTGACCTTCGCGATTTCTTTCTGTAGCGGGCTGAGGCCTGTCTCCACGCTTGTGGAGAGGCGGGCGATCTTGCCGAATTCCGTCTGCATGCCGGTGGCGAACACCACCGCCCGGCCTCTGCCGGAGAGTACGGAGGTGCCGGCGAATACGAGATTGGGAATGTCCAGGAGATGTCCATCGGCGACCGGTTCCGCTGTCCGCCGCTTCGGTTGGGATTCGCCTGTGAGAGAGGAGATGTCGACACGCATGTCGGCGGCTTCGACGAGCCGGGCGTCGGCAGGGATCTGTTCACCCTCCTCGATCAAGAGCACGTCACCCGGCACGATCTCGCTTCGCGCCACGTCATGCGGTTGGTGGCTTCGCAGCACCCATGCCCTGGCAGGGAGGAGGCAATGGAGGGCCTGCACCGCGCGCTCCGCTTTATATTCCTGCAAGAAGGCAAAGACGGCGTTGATGACGATCACACCGAGAATCGCCCAGCCGAGCGTGAGCATCCCTTCGCCGGGCTTCATGAATTCTGCCGTGAATGCCAGGGCCGCGGCGATCCAGAGCAACATGGCCAGGAAGTGGGTGAACTGGTGGAGGAACCCTCGAATCAATGAATAGCGACTCGGCTCCTCCAGAGCATTGGGGCCATACCGGCTGAGCCGCTGCTGTGCCTCCTCGGGCGACAAGCCGCCTGCCCTTGTTCCCAGGTGCGTGAAGACTTCACCAACCGGCAGTTGGTGGAGGTGGGGCTTGTCGAGGTCAGGCACGCGTACCTCGTACGATCAGCACGGAGCAAGGAGCGTGTCGCAGGAGGCTTTCCGAGACGCTGCCGAGATGGAGCCGCTCGCTCTTGGTCAAGTCGCGAGACCCGATTACCAGGAGATCGGCATGATTCGCCTCCACCTGTTTGACGATGGTGTCGATGACGTGATCCATCCGTACGTCCGTGTCGACGGCGTAGCCTTCTTTCAGGAATTCGCCCCGCAATGCCGTGACCAGTTTCGTGGCTCGGTCGATGACCGGCTGTTCCAGTTCTGCGATTTGGGCTTTGGACAAATATCGAACGGCTAAGTCGGTTACCGGCCTCTCGGCCGAAGAGAGGATGGTGGTTGTGGCGGATTCAGGCAGAATACGGGATCGAAGAAATCGCGCGGCAGCTCGGGAGTGCTTCGAGTCATCGACCGCGAGGATCACACGCGTGAGCTTGGGCGTTGGCTGTTTCACGACGAAGACGGAACAGCGGGTGATCGACGCAACCTGCCCGGAGATGCTCCCCAGTAAGAACCCTTGAATGTCGCTCAACCCGCGGGATCCGATGAGGATGAGATCGGCCTTTACCCGCCGTGCTTGCCGCACGATCGTCTGGGCGAGGGGGCCATGGGCTAAGGTGCGATGGAATGTGGTGCGAGGGCCGGTCGCAGCCTGCCCGAGGGCGACGCGCGCTGTGCGTTCTGCCTCCCGGAGAAGGATTCCACCGGCCTTCTCCATGGCACCCAAAGCGCGTTTCTCTGCCACGGGGTTCCTGCCTCTGCCTGCTTGGAGGGCCGATGGATCGACCACATGGAGCAGCGTTACCTGCTCCGGCTCCCGGTCGGCAAGCGCTTCGAGTGCTTGTACCCCCCACTGCGAGAATTCAGACCCATCCACGGCACAAAGAATTTGCATGACAAGCTCCCTTTTTCGATGACGCAAAAGTACGCGACCGATTCCGGGTATTAGATCTGCATTGGATGTGCCTGTGATAAGTGCGGCATTATATGTGAGACGCACTAGAATTCTCATGGTTTGTGGAGAGCGAGGGTCTCTCTGTGCCATGGCATGCGGCGTTTCGCAGCAGTGTCGAACGGGTGACTGTGGTGATTGGCCCCAGTTCCGCATGACGGGAGAATGATCAGCCTGGAAATGGATGACCCAGCGCGCGAAAATTTGAGGCCTTGCCTGATTCGAGGCTGTGGCACTTACATTGCGTGGTCTAACTACGAAAGGGATAGATGAGCGAGACTTGCAGGATGGGTGGGCCATGCGAGAAGGCGCGATCTGAAGGTCAATGTTCTCAAAGCATTGAGTTTCGAGCCGTCGCGTCACGCCAGTCTCGTTTAGCCATCCTGACAGATGAACAGTGAGGAGGGATCCATGCCGACAAAGACGGGAAAGAAGAAGGCAGTTCAGAAAAAAGATTTTAGTGCCATGATGGTCAAGCAGGTCATGGAGAAAAAGGTGCAGTCTGCTCGGCTCAAGACCAAGGGCAACGTCATGGCGTCGCTCATGATCGAGGGATTCGGGGCGGTGCCGGTGGTGGATGCCAAAGGCAAGCTCCTGGGCATCGTCAGCGAACATGATTTGCTGGCCGCCATGGATGATGGACTCAAGCTGGGCGTCATCGCCGCCGCTGACGTCATGACGTATAACCCGTACTCAGTCCGCCCGGAAACGACGCTTCCGACATTGATTCATGTGTTCAGAGCCAGCGATTTGATTCGCGTGCCGGTGGTGGATGCGAACGACAAGCTCGTGGGCATCATCGCCAGGCGGGATGTGTTGCGTGCGTACCTAACTGTCGGAGTGGCAGGACGCTGAAACAGGCCGCCGATATAGGGAGCGTGACGCGTCCCTCGTGAAGCGTCTCTCGTCGGGGATAAGAGCGTATGGCGAATGGCGTATAGCTGGCAGCAAAGATCTTTCCCCTCTTCATTCCGGACCATACGCTATTGGCTATAAGCCATCTGTTCTTTGGGGGGACGAGAGACGAACGACGCTTCACGAAGGACGGCTCAAAGAGGCCGGCCTTTCTGGGCAGCCTGTTGGATAGGGGGACAAAGAGGAGGGCCTATGAGACGAACGGAATTCCTTGCAGCGGCCTGCGATCCGAAGACGCTGACGGTTGGGCAGATGATGCAGGATGCAGTCTTTACGTGCGGCCCCAGGACCGATGCCTTGACCGTCAGTAGGCTGATGATCCAACGGAACTTCGGCAGCCTGCCGGTGGTGGAAGAGGACCGGACCTTGGTTGGCTTGGTGAGTGAGTATGATCTGCTTCAGGCGATGATCGAGGGCCGGGATCTGCGAAAGATTATGGTGGTCGAAGTGATGGCCACCCATCCGGTGACGGCCACCGAAGATATGAAGCTGGAGGAGGTCGCGAACCTGTTCCAGGATCGCTACAATACGCGGGTGCCTGTCGTTCGGAACGGCAAGCTCGTCGGTATTCTGGCACGGCGCGATTTATTGTTCGGCTATACGAAAGCGTCGCAATATTGGTCCTAGCAAGCTGTTGAAAAAAACCGCCAGCAGGGGAGGGATGGCCCGGTGAGTCCCCTGTGCTCGCGCAACGCGCGCCCTCGGAAGGGCCTCGTTGGACGCGCGCAGTGAGGGACTCATCCGGGCCATCCCAGAACAACATCAACGAGCAAGCTTAGAAGAACCATCTTTAGTCGCTCGCTGCGGCCTTGCTGGACGGTGCCGTTGCATGATTCAGCATCGCGCTGCTCACAACTACGTCGATCATGTCCACCACTCTGTCCTGGTTGTTCAAGAGTTCACTGATTGCCGTGACCGTAGTGATGGTCGCGCTCTTTCCTGTTTCTGTGCAAGCCGATTCCCCTAAGAAGTATCGAGGTCTTTGCGAGATTGCCTATCCGAGTGATGCGACAGTTGAGTGGGACTGTCGGACCCTGCGAGCGGGGGAATCGCCTGGAAACCATGTTCGGTGAGCGTTGGATCGACGTGGCGCGTTTCAATCGGATCGATCGGCGGCACGCGCGCCCGGGTCTCTCGATCAAAGTGCCGAAGCGGCTTGAGGATCTGGCGCAGTTTACTCCGTTACCGCTGGTCTATCCGACGGGAGGGCCGGACGCGCAATTCATTCTGATCGATTTGAGAGAGCAGTTTCTCGGCGCCTATGAATTCGGAGCCCTTCGTTTCGCGGTTCCCATCGCTTCCGGGAACGGATTGAACGAAACGCCGATAGGGATGTTTCGTTTGACCGCGGCCCATCTTCACCATCGATCCAGCCTCTATACCATTGAAGGGACGGACCGGCCGTACCCGATGAGCTACGCGCTCCGGTTCCATGTGAATCGGGAAGGCGTGTCCTATTGGATCCATGGCCGGGACATGCCGGGCTATCCGGCCTCGCACGGCTGCATCGGCCTCTACGACGAGACGATGCAGAAGGAACAGTACGGCATTCCGAAAGAGCCTGAGCTGAACGATGCGCGCAGGCTTTATCTGTGGGTGTTAGGCCTCGAATCTGACGGCGAACGCGTCATTCATGTTCCGAACGGTCCCCGGCTTTATATTGTCGGTGATGCGCCGAGCCATCGCGTGCCGTAGCGGGCTGTCCGACACTGATCGCTCTACTGCGGCCAACGATCCGCGACCATCTGCGTCGTTCTCGGCCAGGGACAATCCTCACGGTATTCCAGCGCATACACTTCGGTTTTTCCGAGCCTGCGGCCTCGCAGGTGGCCGCATCTCTTTCGCCTCGTCACGACGGCAATGTCGGACAGGTTCCTGCTCCGTGTTCCCAGGAACTTTCCGAAATCCTGCCTGATCGGTCCGGCAGGCCTGATTTTCTTGGCATGCGCCGGGGAATAGGGTAAGTTCTCTCGAAGAGAGAGTCCTGCCGCTAAACCGTCTCAGGCCGATCGGCCGTGGGTGATCCGATGCAAGCGCTATCCTATTTTGGGTCAGTGATCGCCGACCTCGGCATCGCGCTTTTTATCGTCTATTCATTCGCCCTTCTTGGGCGCTCCGTCAGATTGGTGTTGCCGACGGTCGACTGGCCTTCTTCCGTCAACGTGTTGTGGGATGTCTACATTGGAGTGATTAGCGGGGCGATTCTGACCACAGTCCTTGGAATGCTGGGATTTTTCAACCCACGTGTTTTTGCCGGCGTGCTGGCCGCAGGGTTTCTGTTGAATGTCCGTAACACCGATGCGTTCGTCGCGCCATGGCGTGCGATCCGCGAAACCGTCAGTGTGTGCCGCGGGCAGATCCTCATGGGCCTCGCGCTCATGACGAGTGTTGCCATTGCTGTTGTTCCGACCGCAGTTCCCGAGATCTTTTATGACGCGCTGTACTATCACCTGGGCCTGCCCTGGCAGTATGTGATGGCAGGCGAGATCCAATGGCATCCGGCTGTCGTGCATAGCGCGTTCCCGGCCTACCTCGACGTGCTGTTTGGCATCTGCCTGAGCCTCGGTGGTCCCGGTGTGGCTAAGTTCTTCAACCTCCTTCTTTTCATCATTGGATGGTGTGCCACCGCGGCGTTTGTCTACGAGGTGTTGGACGACAAGCGTGCGGCGTTTGTGGGGGCAGTCACGGTCAGCACGATTCCAGGCGTCGTGATCATGAGCACGATGTGTGCGATTGATGCGGCCCTCATAGGTTTTGCCGCCATGGCGGCGTTCGCGCTTGCACGCATGCAGCACGCTGGGCCCAACGACTTGAAGCCGCTCGCCCTGCTTGCGGCGTTGAATGCCGGGTTCGTGGGAGGGTCGAAGTACACAGGGCTCTGGCTGATCGGGGTGCTTGCCTTGTCCGTACTCGTCCGCCAGCGTTCCTTGCAAGCTGTTCGCGCGGCCGTGCTCTTCGCCGGCTGTGCCATGCTCGTTGCCGCGCCATGGTATGTGCGGAACCTGGTGGTCACGGGTGACCCCATTTATCCCGTGTTGAACGGATATTTCGGGGATGGCGACGCACGCTGGGCGATCGAGCGAATCCAGCGGGATGTGCCGGCAGCCGGGCTTTCGTGGGTTGCGCTCAAGGATCTGGTCATGGGTCTTGTGCAGCACTCCGACAGATTCGGAGCGGGCGCGCAAACGGGATTGCTGGTGCCACTCGGCTTTATTGCGCTGCTTGTGGGAGCGCGGCGAGTCCCGCTCCTGCGGCCATGGACGGTCGCTGCTGTCGTCTATGGGATTGTCTGGTTGAGCCAGGCGAATGTTGTGCGGTACATCTATCCTATCTTCCCATTCTTCGCCTTAGGCGTCGCATGGGCGGTGTGCCGTGGGTTCAGGCGGCTGCGCCGTCCTGCATTCGGGACGGCCGCGTTCGTCATCCTTGCGGTGGCGCCGTTGTCCCAGTCCATAGGCACCTTGGACGCCCTGTACGTTGGAAGTGACGTGGCGGCACTGGTCTCCGGAACGTTGTCGAAAGACGATTATCTCGCACGTCGGCTGGCCTATTATCCAGCTGTCCAGTGGCTGAATGCCCATGCTCCCTCTGACGCGCGCGTTTTATACCTTGGAGAGACGCGTCTCCTGTACCTTGATCGACCCGTGAGGTTTTCTTCGGCCTACGACTACACTGAGATCGCACGCCTGCTGGGTCCCGACGCACCACCGTTTTTCAGCCAGCTTAGGGACCTGGGCATCACGCATATCTTGGTCAACGGCCGTGAGATCGAGCGTTTGCGCGCTGCATATGAATATCTGCCGCTCTCGGTCGATGCCGAACAACGGTTGCGCGCCGCGCTTGCGGAGTGTCGAGTCGTGTTTAGGAAATTTGGCGTGCAGATTTGCGAACTGCCGCGTTCGGGGTGAACTGATCTATGCTGAACGGGATGAAAGTGGTGGTCGTGATGCCGGCGTACAACGCGCGCAAGACGCTCGAATCGACCTACCGGGAGCTGCCCCACGACATTGTCGACGAGGTGTTGCTTACCGACGATGCGTCCACCGATACCACTGCGGCCCTGGCGTGCGAGCTCGGCATCCGCACTCTTGCTCATCCAAAGAACCGCGGGTATGGCGGGAATCAGAAGACCTGTTATCGCGAAGCGCTGGCCACCGGGGCGGATATCATCATTATGGTGCATCCGGATTACCAGTACTCCCCCAGGCTCGTTACGGCGATGGCAGGGATGATTGCGAGCGGGCATTACGATTTTGTGCTGGCCTCACGTATTCTCGGCGGTCGCGCGCGGAAAGGAGGCATGCCGCTCTATAAGTATGTGGCCAACCGCCTTCTCACACTGGTGCAGAATATATTGTGGGGCGCCAAGCTGTCTGAGTATCACACAGGCTTTCGGTCCTACTCGCGCCGGTTGCTCGAATCGATCCCTTTCGAGCGTAACTCGGAAGACTTCGTGTTCGATAATCAGGTCATCGCGCAAACGCTGTACTTCGATTTCCCGGTGGGGGAGATCAGTTGTCCGACCCGCTACTTCCCTGAGGCGTCGTCCATCAATTTGTGGAGAAGCGTCCGATACGGTCTGGGCGTCCTGCAGACGACGGTGGCGCTGGTTCTCCAAAGGCTCGGCCTCGTGCGGCTGGCCATCTTTGAACCGAAACGAAGGGCATGATGCCTTGCCCGGCCTGCGACAGAAACACCTGGGGCGAATTTCTCGTCGCGTCCGATATGTACAGGGGCCGGCCACACGCCATTGTGCGTTGCGAGCATTGTGGCCTGGTCCGGACCGCGGAGGATGGCGGTCCCCCTTCCGATAGTCTCTATGTGTACAGCGGTTCTTCCGACGCAGGGGAACGCTTCGGTCCCATGCAATGGGTGTTACGAGCCCTTCGCAGGGCTCGACTGCGCGCTCTTGGCGCACGAGAGCCCGGGCGTGCCCTCGATATTGGATGCGGCGACGGTTCCTTCTTGACGGCTCTTGCCCGGCAGGGCTGGGACGTTTCCGGAACGGAGCTGTCCGCGTCCATCGCTGCCTCCGCCAAACAGCGCTTGGGCGAACGCGTCCATGTGGGCGCTATCGAGGACATCGGCTTTGCCGAAGCGTCGTTCGATCTCGTCACGTTCTGGCACGTATTGGAGCATCTCGACGACCCTGGGCGTGCGCTTACCGAGGCACGGCGTCTTGTGAAGGCGGATGGTCGAGTCGTGGTTGCCGTACCGAACATCGAGTCCTGGCAAGCGCGCATCTTCAAGGAAGACTGGCTCCATCTCGACGTGCCACGACACCGCTGGCATTTTAGTCCCTCCACGCTTGCGATGCTGGCTGATCGCTGCGGTTTTCGCGTTGAGCGCGTTCGTCACTTCTCCCTGGAGTATGGCCCATTTGCCATCGTGCAGGGCCTGGCGACGAACGCAGGCTTGGGTTATTCCTTGTTCACACGCCTAGTACGCCTTGCGCCGTTACAACTCCTGCGCGAGCCTCTCTTTTGGGCGCACGTTCCGGTGCTGGCCTTCGCCGTCGTTCCAAGTTTCCTGCTCGAATTGGGTGCCGCGATCTGTGGCCGAGGCGGCGCAGTGGTGATGACATTACGGCCGAAATGACAGTCCGGGGCTACTCATATGGGCCATCCCTTGAGGTCCTGACGGATACGCCGAGTAGATTGCTGCCACCAAGATATAAAGCTACCGGCCGCTCTTCTTGTTTGCTGCCGCGCAGGGAGCGGGGCGGCTGAGTTCTGCCGGTAGTTTCGTCTGTTCATCCACGCAGGCCGTATCGAGCTGGGCCTGCGTTAAGCCCGAGACTGAAGCCAGATTGGCTCCATGCAACGTCGCGCTGCTGAGATCTGCCTGGTCGAGTCTCGCGCCGCTGAGATCGGCTCCGGATAACGTGGCGCCTCGGAGGTTCGCATCTTGGAGGTTGGCATGGGCGAGATTGGCATGGGCGAAGTTCGACCCGCTCAGGTCCGCTGCGACGAGATTGGCCGATTCCATGGCCGCCTCATTGAATTGTGCGCGATGGAATTGTGTCTTCGGTGCATGGATCTCGCCGAGGTTCGCCTTCGTGAAGATTGTGCCGGTTCCCCTGGCGCCGATCAGCACCGCTCGATAGAGTTGGGCGTCCCGGAAATCCGCCTGGTCCAGGACGGCCTTGTAGAGAATCGCCATCCGAAGTTTGCCTGAGCCTACCTTCGCCTTGATCAACTGCGCCCCTTCCAGATTGGCTCCTTCCAGATCGGCCTGCTGCAAGTTTGCCGAACGGACGTTCGCGTATCGCAGGTCCGCCCCGCGGACGATGGCCTCGCGGAGGTTTGCCCCCGCCAGACTGGCGTCATCGAGGTAGGCGCTTTCTAAGTCCGCTTCCACCAGCAGGGCTCCGTCAAGCAGTGCCCCGTCGAGGAGTGCTCCTTGTAGATTGGCCTGATGAAGGTTTGCCTTGGTCAGGATGGTTCGGCGGAGGTCAGCGCCCATGAAGTCGGTCCCTGCCAAGATGGCCCGGGCGAGGTTGGCGCCGTAAAAGTAGCTCTCGATGAAGGAGGCGTTCGTTAGATCGGCCGAGGCGAGGTCCGCTCCCTCGAAATGGGCCCGCTCGAAGGTGGATTCGCGCAGGTGCGCTCCGGTCAGGATGGCGTTGTAGAGCGCTGCTTCATCGCCGATCGCACGGAACAGATCGGCGTTCGACAATCGTGCATGCCGGAGATCGGCTCCCGACAGGTTGCTCTCTTCCAGGGCGGCTTTCGTGAGATCGGCTCCCGCGAGATGCGCTTGCGACAAATTGCTGTGGCGAAGATTGGCCTGGCGGAGGACGGTCCCTTCCAGTTTTGCCCGTTCCAGATCAGCCCCGGCGAGTTTCGTCTGGCGCAAGTCTGCCTGACACAGATCCGCTCGTTGATATTCCGGCTTCTCCCGGTGTTCGAGCCACTGTCCATGCGATTCCACGATCGCCTGCAGTTGCTTGGTTGGAACGGGTTTCTTCCTGTATTGGCTTTCACAGCTGGTGGGGTGGCTGCTTGTCCGACCTGCCTCTGCTGCCTGGATGCTGGCCGGTATGCTGATGGTCAGCGCTGCAAGCAACATTGTGTAGAGGGCACAGACTCCGGTATTCGTTCTGTTCATGTCCTGTCTCCTTGAGGAAAATTCTTCGGTGCTGCGGGATATATTACACACATTGGTCTACGGCACGTGCGAGATTTTGCAGCGGTTGAGAGATCTGCACGTCATAGGCCTGGCTGTCCTCAAGGCTTCGAAGCGAATCGGGCAGCAGCGCCAACTGTGCGGCGGCCCGATGCCGTGATTCCGTCAATTGCGGAGCGGGAGCGAGACGACAGCCTCCTGTCATCACCGGCAGCAAGAGTGGTTCGCCTGGCTGGTGATCGTTGAGCGTGGTCACAATGTCGTAATCGAATCGTCCGTCCTGGCCGTATTGCCGGTAGACCTGTTTGCGGCCAGGCCAGGTGGCTTTCCCTTCCGATCGCTTCCGGCAGGGTCGTCCCGCATACTCTTGAAGTTTGTAGGCACAATCGAGCGACGGCGCATCGGCCGATGTGGTCATGGCCGTGCCGACGGCAAAGCTGTCGATCGGCGCTCCACTGGTAATCAGCCGCTGGAGTTGGTATTCGTCCAGATTGCCGCTGGCCAGGATCTGGGCTTGCGGCAAGCCCCCCTCATCCAAAATGCGCCGGACTTTTCGCGCATGCTCTGCCAGGTCGCCGCTATCGAGCCGCACACCTTTCACCGTGATGCCCTGTTGTTTCAAACTCGGAGCCAGCGCCACGACTTTATGTGCCGCTGCCTCCGTGTCATAGGTATCGATCAAGAGGACTGCGTTCTCCGGCTGTGCCAGCGCGAAATGCTCGAAGGCGGTGGTCTCATCTGTGTGGGCCTGCACGAAGGAATGGGCCATGGTGCCGTAGATCGGAATGTCGTACTCCATCCCGGCGAGGACCGTTGCGGTTCCGGCGAAACCGGCCAGATAACTGGCTCGCGCGGCGAACAGGCCTGCTTCCGCGCCATGCGCCCGACGCAACCCAAAATCGATGAGCGGTTTCCCGCTGGAGACCAGGACCGATCGCGCCGTTTTCGTGGCGATCATAGTTTGGAAATTCAACAGATTCATGAGGCGGGTTTCGACGAGTTGGGCTTGGGGGAGGGGCGCAACGATTCGGAGGATCGGCTCATGCGGAAAGAAGATCGTGCCTTCCGGCATCGCATGGACGTCGCCGGTGAACCGCACCCCTTCCAAATAATGCAGCAGCGCCGAATGAAACCGCCCGGTCGATTCGAGCCATGCCAGTTCAGTCTGGCTTACGTGAAGTCGTTCCAGGTAGTCCAGGACTTGTTCCAGGCCTGCGGCCATTAAGAAACTTCGTTGGGATGGGAGTCTTCTGACGAACAGCTCAAAGACCGCAGTGTCCGTCATTTCTTGTTCCACGTAGGCCTGGAGCATGGTGAGTTGATAGAGGTCGGTTAGCAAAACGCTGGAGCAGGGGTTCATGCAGCGAGGCCTTCCAGCCTGGTCGGGATCGCTCCCAATCTGATCATCGCCTCTTCCGCCTTGCGTCCATCGTCCCAGGCCACATTGACGGCCTTGATGGCATCGGTCAGCAAGCAGACGTGGTAGCCGAGCACCCGCGCGTCTTTGACCGTGTTGAGGATGCAATAGTCCGTGGCAAGCCCGCCGATGAAGAGTCGCGTAATGCCGGCCGCCTGCAAGTGCTTGTGCAGGGGCGTATCTTGGAATGCCGAATAGGCCTCCTTGTCCGGCAGGGTCGCCTTCTGAATGATGGTGGCCTGCTCCGGGACGGGGAACGAGGGGGGCGGTAAGGCACCGGCCGACCCGGCGACACAATGGATCGGCCAGGGCCCTCCCTGCTCGCGAAAAGAACAATGGTTGGGGGGATGCCAGTCTCGCGACAAAAAAATCGGCAGGCCTCGCGATTGGAACCGATCGATATATCCACGCAGGATGGGAACGATCTCGTCTCCCCCCTTCACTCCCAACGCTCCGCCCGGGAGAAAATCGTTCTGCACATCGGCGATCAATAAGGCATCGCCGACATACAGCTGTTCCCGTATTGTGCTCATGGTGCCAGGGCGGTCATTTCAACGAGTGTGCTAACGTCCCTGTTGGGCCAACAGGCGAATGTAGGCCACCACGTCCTGCATTTCCCCATCCGTCAGCTGGCCTCGCCATGCATGCATGGGGCTGAAGACGACCCCGTGCTCTATGGTCCGAAACAGTTCTTCATCGGATTTCAGAAAGGAGGGGAAGCGGTGGAAATTCGCCGGTGCGACCTTGAGGGCCTTCGCGTCCGGCCCGTCTCCCCAGCCTCCGACACCGTGGCAGGCCTGGCAATTACGCTGATACACGGCTTTGCCTCGCGTGATATCGGCTGGATACTCTTGCGCCGAGAGGGGCGGTGCGAACAGCAGACCGATGAGTCCCATGCTCAGTGTGGCCCCGAGAGCCGACTTCGCGTGAAGAAATACAATTCGCATCACTGCCTCCTTGCCTTCGAGTACACGATATGAATATTGCAGCATGCGCAAACAGGCCGTCTTCTTCATCCGTCGCTCGTATCTCGTCGTTCGTGAAGCGCCGTTCATATCTCGTTCCTGAAAAGAGCCTATAGCTAATAGCGTATGGTCCAGAGTAAAGAGGGGAAGGATTTTTTCTCCCAGCTATACGCCATTCGCCATACGCTCTTATCCTAACGAGGAACGCTTCACGGTTTTTGCACTGGTGGCCTTTTTCAGCATGCTGTCAGCTTTTCTTGGTCGTGTGGGCCACAAACGACGTATACAGTTGCTTCATGTTGCTGCTGCCGCATTTCGGGCAGGTCACTTTGGCAGACTCATGTTCCTTCAAGGTCAAGACGATCAATGATTCTTTTCCACAGTCCAGACATGTATAGTCGTACATGGGCATGAAATACCTCTCCGGACCTTACCTGGCCTTCGCCTGCTAGATTTCTGTGATGATGCGTTCGCCTTGCTTCGGTTCCCCCTCGCTCCATTCGGCGAGGGCATCGGCTAGTTCCTCGAGTCGTTGCGCCGCGCGGCCGTAGACCGTGTCGGGAGGATACATCCCTTCAAGGTCTCGTTCGCCGGTCGGCACGCCGGTGAGTAATTCGACGGCCTCTTCGATTGTATTCACCCCGTAGATTGTAAATTGCCCTGCTTCCACAGCCTCGACGACGTCGCGCCGCAGGGCGAGATGTTTGGTGTTGCGGGCGGGAATAACAACGCCTTGTTTCCCGGTCAGCCCCCGCTGGACACAGGACTCGAAGAACCCTTCGATCTTTTCATTCACGCCGCCGATCGGCTGCACCTCGCCCAGCTGATTGACGGAGCCGGTCACGGCCAGCCATTGACGGACAGGGAGATCCGCGAGGCTGGAGAGGATGGCGACCAACTCGCCCACGGCGGCGCTGTCCCCCTCCACTTCGGAGTAGGTCTGCTCGAAGGTCAGCGAGGCGCTCAAGGCAAAGGGAATAACACCGGCAAACTTGCCGGTGAGGTATCCCGCGAGCGTCATGACACCCTTGCTATGGACGTTGCCTGCGAGTTCCGCTTCGCGTTGAATGTCGATCACCCCTTTGGTGCCGACGGAGGTGCGCGCGGTGATCCTGGTCGGGCGGCCGAAGGCATAGTCGCCAAGTTGGTGCACGGAGAGCCCGTTGACCTGGCCCACGACTTCCTTGTCCAGATCCACCATCAAGGTGCCTTCTTTGATCTCGTCCTGGACCCAATGCTCTACCAGATTCGACCGATGGCGTTTGTGTGAGACTGCCGCTTCGACGTCCGCGCGTGAGACGAACGCATGGTCGTCCTTCTTGGCCCAGTAGCCGGCTTCCCGGATGAGATCGCCGATCAGGCTGAGGCGCAGCGAGAGCCGGTCGTGCCGATCCGCAAATCGGAACCCCTGCCTGATGACCTCAGCTACGGCATCGACGCCGAAATGCGGGAGTCCTTCCTCCCGACAGAGTTTGGCGATGAAACGTGCATATTGGCGATCCTGCCGTTCGCTTCGCACCACCTCGGTGTCGAAGTCCGCCTTTACCTTGAAGAGCTTCGCAAAGTCTTCTTCGTAGGACTGAAGCAAGTAATATAGTATCGGAGGCCCGACCATGATGACTTTCACGCTGACGGGAATCGGCTCCGGCCTGAGCCCTGCGGTGGAGAAGCCATAGAACTCGCTGGGGTCTTCGATCTTGACCTCTCCGATCTTGATCACCCGCTTCAATGCGTCCCAGGAAAAAGGCTGGCGGAGGACATCCATCGCATTGACGATCAAGTATCCGCCGTTGGCCTGCAAGACCGCGCCGGCCCGGATTTCCGTAAAGTCTGTGTACATGACACCCATTTGGGCTTTCCGCTCAATCTTCCCGATCAAGTTGGTGTAGGTCGGGTGGGATTCGTCGATCACAGGGGCGCCCCCCGTCTGGTTGTTCTCGACAATGAGGTTGACGAGGTACCGGGTCATATCGGGCCGGCGTGGTTCAAGCCCCGGAATGTGGATGGACGGGCCTTCGCGCGGGAGGAAGTCTTTGTAGTGATGAATCACGTCGTGGTGGACTCGTTCGAGATAGCTGGCAATCGCGGGCAAGTCCAGGTAGGCACGGCGCAGCGTTTCATAGCGGCCTTCCAAGAGATTAGCCACCAGTTGGTGATCTAGCAGGCGCAGCTGGTGTTCAGCTTCTTTATCGAGGCCGTGGATGCGGACGTGAAATTCGCGGATCTCGCCTTCGAGCGTTTTTCGCCGCTCCGTCATCTCTTGCTGTTCTTGCTCCGTCAGGGCCTCCATCTGTTCGTCCGTCATCAGCTGGCCATCTTTGAGGGGGGCAAGCCCAAATCCGACCGGGGTTTCCTCGAATCCGAACCCCCGTGTCAGGCTTAGTTTTGTGAGGTCCTGAAAGAGTGCCTTCTTTTTCGATTCCGTGTCCTCGATGATTTTGGCCTTGGCATCCAGATACTTCTTGCTTTCGAAAGCCAAGGGAATATCACGCCGCAAGCTTTCGATGAAGGCCGCCATCTCGCGTTTGAAGGCGCAGCCCTGTCCTGCGGGAAATGAAAGGCAGACCGGGCGTGACGCGTCCTGAAAGTTATTCACATAACACCAGTCGACCGGGGCTGGCGCGCCCTGGGCCATCCGCTTCACCATGTTGCGGACGAGCGTCCCCTTCCCGGTTCCAACCGGACCGGACACATAGAGATTGAAGCCGGGGCCTTTCATGTGCAGGCCGAACTCCAAGGCTTCGACCGCTCGCTCTTGTCCGATGATTTCGTTCAGAGGCTCCAGTTCGCTGGTATCGTCGAACCCCAGTTGCGCCGGATCAACGGTTGGAGACAGCATGGACACAGGAATTTTGAATTTTTCAATCGTCATTGTGATTCCTGCTGAGCAATAGGTACACCGTTCACAGGATGCTCAAAATGGCTGTCTTCTTCATCCGTTGCTCGTATCTCGTCGTTCGTGAAGCGCCGTTCGTCTCT
>JBEGVJ010000075.1:0-8664 GCA_041178465.1 Nitrospirota bacterium | reverse complement strand
CGGTCGAGGGCAATCACACAACAAGCCTCCAGCATCTCTCGCAATTGACGCCGACCCCGCTGAACACGCGACTTCATCCCCGAGACCGACAGACCAAGCCGTACCGCAGCCTCATGCTGAGCGGGGCCCCACTTCATGTTCACTGTCTGGTCAGGTACACTGCCACAGCCATGAGAGAAAAAAACTACGACGCGATCATCGTCGGAGCCGGTCACAATGGACTGGTGACCGCGTGCTACCTGGCCAAGGCTGGCTGGAAAGTGCTGGTTCTGGAGCGCCGCTACATCGTCGGCGGCGCCTGCGTCACGGAAGAAACCTTCCCCGGCTTCAAGGTCTCCACTGCTTCCTATGTGAACAGCCTCTTCCGCAAGGAGATCATCCAGGATCTACGCCTCGCGTCATACGGGCTGAAGATTCTGGAGCGCAATCCCTCCTCCTTCACGCCCTTCCCCGATGGCCGCCATCTCTTGCTCGGTCCCGATCCGGCGCTGAACCACCGGCAGATTGCCAAGTTCAGTCTCAAGGATGCGAACGCCTATCCGGCCTATGAGGCCATGCTCGAACGAATGGCCGCGGTCCTCGAACCGCTGCTGACCCTGAGCCCTCCGAATCTGGCGAAGCCGGGCCTGCGAGACCTGTGGACCCTGTATCGAGCGGGCAAACCGTTCCAAGCGATGGGGCCAGCCATGAGCGAGGCCTTTGAAATCCTCACCGCCCCGGCCAGGCAGATTCTGGATCGTTGGTTTGAATCGGAAGCACTCAAAGCCACACTCGCGACCGATGCCATCATCGGGGCGATGGCCTCTCCCTCGACTCCAGGAACCGCCTACGTCCTCTTCCACCATGTGATGGGAGAGACAAATGGGAAACGAGGCGTCTGGGGCTACGTGCAGGGAGGCATGGGAGGGATCACGCAATCCTTGGCGGCAGCAGCCCGCGACCTCAAGGTCGAGATCCGTTGTGAAGCGGAGGTTGCGAACATCCTCATGAAAGACGGCACGGTCCGGGGGGTCGCCCTCGCCAACGGAGAGGAATGTCACGCGCCGGTCATCGCCAGCAATGCGGATGCGCAGGTGACCTTTACCCGGTTACTGGACGCGAAGCAGCTTCCGCCTGAATTTTCCAACGCCGTCAGCCGCATCAGTTACGAAAGCGCGTCGCTGAAAATCAATGTGGCACTGAATGAGTTGCCGAACTTCCTCGCCTGCCCAGGCCTGGAGCCAGGCCCGCAGCATCGCGGGACCATCCACATCAGCCCGGACCAGGATTACATTGAACGAGCGTTCGACGAGGCGAAGTACGGGCAACCCTCGCAGCACCCCATTCTGGAATGCACCATTCCCTCGGTCGTCGATCCCACGGTAGCCCCGCCCGGCCAACACCTCATGTCAATCTTCGTGCAGTACGCCCCCTACAAACTGCGTGGCGCCACCTGGGATGATCTGCGAGAAAGTTTCGCCGATCGATGCTTTGCGCTCTTAAACGAATATGCGCCGAACTTTCAGCGCTCCGTGCTCGCCAGGCAGGTCCTGACTCCGCTCGATCTCGAACGGACCTTCAATCTGACCGGCGGAAATATTTTCCAAGGAGCGATGACGATGAATCAGCTCTTTGCCTGCCGGCCCGTGCCTGGCTTCGCCGACTATCGCACTCCGATCAAGGGGCTCTACCTCTGCGGTGCCGCCGCCCATCCGGGCGGAGGAGTCATGGGCATAGCCGGCGCAAACGCCGCCAGGGAAATTCTCCGCGATACGTCCCTCCGGCGATTCTCTCCTCTGTAGCCAGCTCCTCTGTCCCTCTCACATAAGCAGGCCAACTCCAACAGGCTGCTCAAAATGTTCATCCAGCAAGGCCGCGGAGAGCAACCCCAAATAGGCCTTATAAGCTTGCTCGTCTACATTACTCCAGGATGGCCCGGATGAGTCCCCCATTGCGCGCGTCCAACGAGGGTCTTCTGAGACCGCGCGTTGCGCGAGCACAGGGGACTCACCGGGCCATCCCCCTCTGCTGGCAGCCTTTTTCAACAGCCTGATAAAATTAGTGACGGCTCGTCCAATCGAACACCCTCAGCACATTCGAGAAGTCGTCGGTCCAGACTCCCACTCGGGCGTCCTGCCTGAGCGGCGTCCATCGGGAGTCGTTCGCGAGGCTCCCCAACGCCTCCTTACTGCGGGCGATCAGCGCCCAGTCCGATGAAGACTTGCCGGGATGGTTCTTGTCGCTCTCATCGTCAAATTGCTTGAGCCCTACCAGCGAAAGATCCTTCGCCAGGTTCCCCAGCACCGGCTCCAACCCCAAATATCGATTTGAAATGTGCAACGCCACGACTCCGTCGTCGGTCAACTTGCTCAAATACATCGCCATCGCTTCACGGGTGATGAGATGGACAGGAATAGCATCTGAGCTGAAGGCATCAAGGACGATGAGATCGTAGCGATGATCCGGAGCCTCTGCCAGTTTGACCCGGGCGTCTCCAAGGACAACCAGGAGATCGCCCCCTCGCTGTTGCGCCGCCTCATAGTAGGTAAAGTAGCGCGGGGATTGCGCGATACGGACCACCGCCGGATCGATCTCGTAGAACGTCAAAGACTGTCCGGGCTGAATATAACTGGCAAGCGTGCCAGTTCCTAAACCAATCACCGCGATCTTGGTTTTAGCGGTGGGACCCTGCCATGCGGCAAATGCCTGTCCGATCGGCCCGGAGCGATGATAGTAGGTCAGGGGCTCGTCCCGGCGACTCGGATCGAGACTTTGCGTGCCATGGCTCGTGGTCCCGTGCAACAGCTTGTGCCAGGTCTTCTCCTCATTCCGCTCGACTTTCACGACGCCGAAGAACGTCCGTTCCTGATGCAGCACAACATCGTCATGGAGCGCCGCCACATAACTCGCCGCAAGCAGAACCGCTCCCAGCCCAAGACCAAAACGCAGAGGCCGCGCGACGCACCCATAACAGAACAAGAGCGGAAGCACGCAAGCTACCAGCGCCACCAACTGCTTGGCTGAAATATCGACCAGGCTGCTCACCGACTCGATGCCCTGGAACAACAGCGGAGACAGGCTTGCAAGAACAGGCGGTCCCTGGCCGGTCGACGTTGAGAGCCACACCAGCCCCAGAGTCACCAGCCCCAGCACGAAGGCCCAGGCCACATCGTGGCGTATCCCGCCACTGGTCCAAGCGCACGCCCAGCTCCATCGCCCTTCCTGCGCCGCTGCACGTTCATTCAATCGAGGCAGGATCAGCACCGCCAGCACAAGCACCAGTTGATATTCCACGAGGCCGTTAAAGACCACCGGCGCGATGAGCGCATTGAAGATGCCGCCGAGTGCGCCGCCGACGGACATGAGCAGATAGAAGATCGTCAGATGGGTGATCGGCGGCCGGCTGCGGGCCAGCTCTCCATGGCAGACCAGCGCCACCACAAACAAGGTCGCAAGATGCAGCAGGATGATGATCCAAAACCGCACCGTCACCCCGGACGGCATCAGACTCAAGACGATCAGGAGAATCGCCAGCGGCATCGCCACGACCATCGCCCGGTGCACCGCAGGCGGCCACTTGGCAAACACGAGAATAAAACTCAGGAGATACAAGGCCAGCGGAATGACCCAGAGAAGAGGGATCGCCGCAATATTGAGCGTGATGTAGGCTGTCGCGCCGAGCATCAGCGAGGACGGGATGAAGGCCAGCGCAATCCATCGAAGATAGGCGGAAGAACTTGGCGGAGGAGGGGCGACGATGGCTGTCTGTCCAACCGCGACATCCCGCCGGGCCTTGACCACGGCATGGGAAGGCGGACGGCGCACCAGCCAGCCACAGACCGACACCAACATCAGCAGGCCTGCATACCCCAGACTCCACAGCCAGCTCTGAGAAAACCACTGTTCACTTTTCAACGGAAAGTAGGGTTCGATCATCACAGGATAGCCCAACAGCGCGAGCATGCTGCCGGCGTTACTCGCCGCATAGAGAAAGTACGGATCTCTCGCTGAGGCATGTTCCAAACTTGAAAACCACTTTTGGAGGAGCGGCGCCGTGGTCGAGAGCACAAAAAACGGCAGCCCGACCGAAAGAGTCAAAAGACCCAACAGCCAGGCAATCGGATAATCAGGGTCGAGCCCCATCCAATGAGAAGCCACGCCGATCGGGAGCAACAAGAGCGGCGCGCACAGCAGCAGCAAATGAACCGACACCTGCCGGCGGATGCTGAAACGGCTGGTGAGCACATGCACATAGCCATATCCGGCCAACAGCATCACCTGGAAGAACAGCATGCAAGTGTTCCAGACTGCCGGAGTTCCGCCCAACAGAGGGAGGACCATTTTGGCGATCATGGGTTGCACGAGAAACAGGAGGAACGCGCTCAAAAAGAGGGATATCGCAAAGAGCGTCAACACGTGACCAACCTCCAACACATAATGGGATGACAGGGGAAAACCCGTGCAGTATAGCTCGTGGCGCGTCGTTTGTTCTTAAATTTGATACGTCTAAACAGAGCAGGAGTATAGACGACTACCGGGCAGGGAGAAAGGCGGTGCGCGATGCGGGGCCAGCCAGCAGCCTCATCTTTTCATCCCTTGACCGACTTATGACCCAAGCGTAGAGTGATAGTGTCTTTTCGGACCGCCTCACGCTAGTAGGTATTGGCTATGGTCCTCCGTGGAAAACAGATCCAACGGTGCGGCCCTGCCAGTTGTAACCTGCTCACGAATCGCTCACATCCCAACGAAAGAGCCGACTTGACTCGCGAGGGGAACTTCTCTGCGTACTCCGTCACGCACGCGCAGTATCCCTACCTCTCGAAAAATCGTGCAACAGAACGCGCCCAACCAGTCCGCTGCAACTCACCCAACGCGGTATCATGTCACTCGAGCCGGACGACCTGCGGGAGCTGCCTGCTCGCCGCACGGCCCGATACAACAGGGAGGTCGTTATGTCGTACAAATACACCACCATTGATGTCATCGTAGGTGTGGGCATGTGCGCCATCGTCTTCGGCGCACTCCTCTTTTTTTTCGCCACCACTGGCACCTTCCAGGTCGCACCAGTCTCGTACGCTCCTCTTGAGCAACCAACTGGAATACAGGCCGGGGTGGCCATGCTCCAGCCGGTCTTAGGCCACGCCATCGTCGAGCAAACGATCCTGGAGCGCCGCGCCAGCCAGGGCATGGCAGGAACCATACGCGAGTGGAACAAGGCGACCAGGGCCGAGCACCGTCTGCGATCCATGCCCGGCGGGCCGTTCGGAGCAGTCCTGCACGACGCAGCGACGGTCCCCGCTCTCCATGCCGCCCGCGTGCAAACCGTCCTGGGGCGGGAGATCGTGAATTTCACGAAACGCGGCGTTCAAAGCGGGCTGTTGTCTGCCGATCGATACCGCTCCCGATACAATGCCCGCATGATTCACAGGAGCGACGCCAGAGCACAGCGGCAGGACATCGAATTCGCCTCGACCTGGCAAGCGACGCTCGGACACAGGATTGTCGAGGCAGCGCAGAATTACCGATATCTGAGCGCCTCGATCCAGGAGCAACTGGGTCGCGCGATTCTGCAAATGACGCATCTGCAAGCAACAATGGAAGAACACCTGGCAGCCAACCAATATCAACTGGCCAGCTTGATCGCCGCAGCCGTGCGCACCGATGCCTTGTCGGATCGGATCACGGTGCTGGCCGCAGCAGAGCCCAACAAGCCGGAGCTAACGATGGTGGCCTCACAGGACACAGCCACGTTGCCGCAGATCCCGATGGGATTCCTGATTGCAGCGGCTGTCGGGCTAGCCGCAATCTTTTTCGGAGGACTCACGATGTCCGGAGCGATGAGGGAACGAAAAGCGATGGCAGAGATGAACCGTAACAGCGCCCGGTGGGTCTATCGCACGGCGGCGTAACTCAGCTGGAATGAGAAGCGGAAAAGGGAGGCCGGTCCCACGCAAAGGGGCGTGCCAGAGATCAAATCTCTGGCACGCCCCTCTCTTTGTGCAGTGATCGCAGGATGCGCAAACAGTTCGTCCTTGGCGTCCGTCGTTCGTATCTCGTCAGAGAAAAGAGCTTATGGCCTATAGCTAATAGCGTATAGTTCGGAATGGAGCGTGGGTGCCTTTGCTATCAGCTATACGCCATTTGCCATACGCTCTTATTCCCAACGAACGACGCTTCACCGTTCACGAACGCCGAGGACACAGGAAGCAATCGGCCGTGTGATCGTTCACCAATCCGGCGGCTTGCAGGTAGGCATAGATGATCGTGCTGCCGACAAATCGAAACCCGCGCTTCTTGAGATCCTTCGAGAGCGTATCGCTGACGACGTTCGTGGCGGGCACCTCCTCCATCCGCTTCCAGCGATTGACGATCGGCTCTCCCCCGACGAACGACCACACATAGGCGTCGAACGACCCGAACTCCTCCTGAACGGCGAGAAACGCCTGCGCGTTGGTCACAGCCGAATCGATCTTGAGCCGGTTGCGAATGATCCCGGGATTTTTGAGCAGCAGAGCTTTCCTCTTCGCCGTGAATCGCGCCACCTTCTTCGGGTCGAACTCCGCAAACGCTCGGCGATAGCCCGCCCGCCGCAACAGGATCGTTTCCCACGTGAGGCCAGCCTGGGCTCCCTCCAACAACAGCATCTCAAAATGCTTCCGGTCATCGTGAATCGGCACGCCCCACTCACCGTCATGATAGATGATGAAATGCGGCTTGCCACCGACCCATCCGCAGCGAGTCTTACTGTCTGAGATCGTGCGTGATTTCATCAGTTAGCTCATAAATCTTTGTAAGAGCGCATACCCTTCGTCCCATGCTCCATGCCCGCTGTCGGCATTGATGTGCCCCGCCTGGCCGATATCGACGAAGGTGCTCCCCCAGGCTGTCGCACATTGTCTGGCATGGGCCAGCGAACCGAACGGGTCATTCGCACTAGCGACCACGAGACTCTGAAAGGCAAAGGGTTCCATCGGCACCGGCTCAAACCCTCGCGCCGAGGGAGGGAAGCAGGGGCTCTGCGGGTCCGGCACCGCCACGAGAAACGCGCCCCTCAGCGCGAACGCTGCACGATGCGCCCAATGGGCCACCAGGAGGCAGGCCATGCTATGAGCCACGAGCAGGGGCGGAGCAGGACAGGCCTGCACGGCAAGATCCAGCGCACGGACCCACTCCTCACAGACCGGACTGTCCCACTTGCCCAGATTCACGCGCTGCCAATCAGGATGGCGCAGCTCCCAGAGCGTTTGCCAATGTTGCGGGCCGGAGTTGCCAATACCAGGAAGGATGAGCACGGGCGGTGTCATAGCATCAACGTGATGATGAGGTACGAAAAAGCAGGATCGTCAGCGAACCCAGGGTGGTGGAATCGTCGGGACGGGAGTGACCCGCTCCAGAGGTCCCGCTGGCCGTTTGGACGTATCCGGACCCAGGGGAAGTCCTTCTAGCGGCGCATCACGCTTGAGACGAACCACGATGCCGCCCATCACATCCCAGCGGCGAAAATTTCGGCGCGTCGCGCGGGAATGCTGATTGTGACAATCCACGCAGGACTGGACGAGCGCAAGATCCGCCGAGATGGCTTTGAACTGGTCGCCGTCCACGAAGGTGAGCACGCGCACCTCGCGATTTTTCTCCAACTGGACGAGCGCATCGCTTTCGGCCAGAGTCCTGGGCCGATTCGCAGGATTGAGAGGGCTCAGGCCAATCAACCCGATCTCAACACTGTCCACTTGATCGGCCGCAGCTTTCACAAACTGCGCCGGAAGCGGCATGAAATGCGAATTCTTCTGCCAGTCTTCATGCGGCACGACCCCGCTTTCCTTGAGATGCTCGACGACGTTGAGCACGTACGCCGTGCGAAACGCCCTGACGATGTCCAGGATGTACCGGGCCGTCTGATCGAACGTGGGCTCTGCCGCCTTGGCCGGCCAGGCAAAGAGAGTAAGAAGCACAGACAGGACGAGGATGAGAACCGGACGACTGAAGTTCAATCGAACCTCCTACAGCAACGGCAAGACCAGCATAGAATGAAGACTCACAAGGACGGGCACAACCTAGCCGATTCGACTTTGACCGTCAACCGTTCTCGGCATCCGTCGTTCGTATCTCGTACTACCAAAGAGCATATGGCCTATAGCCAATAGCGTATGGTCCGGAATGAAGAGGGGGGATCTTTGCTACCAGCTATACGCCATTTGCCATACGCTCTTATCCCCAACGAGATACGCTTTACGGTCCTTGCTCTGGCGGATTTTCAGCAGGGAATATTCACGGCAGGATCGCACAACACCGGCGGAATCTCTGGCGGGCGCATATACTTGCTGGAAGGATCTTGCGAACCCATCGCTCCCTTGATCGGCGGACCGCCCGACATTCCAGGGAGTCCCTGTCCGGCAGAACCAAACCTCTTCCCAACACTTGAACTCGCCGAGGAGCCAACTCCGGGAACCGCCACCGATGTAGGCCCGCCTGTGGGAACTCCAGCGCCAGACGTAACCGGTGGCAGAACCGCTTGCGGAGCCTGGCCCGCCTGATTCTGAACAGAAGGAGGAGTCGGCGTTTGCGGCGGCGCCTGCGCCCCACAAGGAACCGCCAGCAGGCCCACGACCAACAAAACCGGCAACGCGAGAGAGGATTTCATAGAGTCACACCTTCCCCGGAGAAAAGACCAACGTGGAAGGATTC
>JBEGVJ010000074.1:0-42788 GCA_041178465.1 Nitrospirota bacterium | reverse complement strand
TGCATTCCTTGACATCCCCTACCCCATCACATAGTATCGAATCATGTCACGCCTCGACGTGCGCAAAGCCGTAATTCCCGCTGCAGGCCTTGGTACGCGCTTCCTCCCCGCGACAAAAGCGTCTCCCAAAGAAATGTTGCCGCTGGTCGACAAACCGCTAATCCAATATGCGGTGGAAGAAGCAGTCGCTTCCGGAATCGAAGACATCATCATCATCACCGGACGGGGCAAACGCGCGATCGAAGACCATTTCGACCGCTCCGTCGAACTGGAAGAGAACCTCAAGGGCAGCGGCAAGGCTCAGCTCCTGAGCCAAATGCGGCACATTTCCACCCTTGCGAACTTCTGTTACGTCCGTCAGCCGGAAGCTCTCGGACTCGGCCATGCGGTCCTCTGCGCGCAACGGCTGATCGGTGACGAACCCTTTGCCGTCATTCTCGGCGACGAAATCATCGATGCGCCGGTGCCCGGCCTCGCGCAACTCATTCATGCCTACAAGAAACGACAGGGTGCGATCCTCGGCGTGCAGGAAGTGCCCCACCATGAAGTCAGCCGCTATGGGATCGTGTCGCCTCGAACTATTGCGGCAGGGACCCATCGAGTCGAAGGCATCATTGAGAAACCAACGCCGGCCGAAGCCCCATCCAACCTTGCAGTCATCGGTCGCTACGTTCTGCCGCCAGAAATTTTCTCCATCCTGAGAAAAACCCAACCGGGCAAAAACGGCGAGATCCAGTTGACCGACGCACTCCGGGAGCTGGCAAAGAAATCCCCCATGTTCGCCCTGGAGATACAGGGACAACGGTATGATGCCGGGGACAAGTTGGGATTTCTCATTGCGACTGTTGAATTCGCGCTCAAGAACCCCTCCTTGGGACCTGACTTCGGTGAGTACCTGCGGAATCGCTTGAAGTCTTCCGGAGAACGCGGCACGACACGATCCCGAAAAGCCTAAGCACGACACCCTCTCATTCACCACTGAGCACAACCCTGGGACCACACCGATGAACGACTCGATCGAACAAGACTTGCAGCCCCCTCAAAACACCGAAATCCCGGACCACCTTCCCCTGTTGCCGGTCCGGGACATCGTCGTCTTCCCCTATATGGTCCTCCCCCTGTTCGTTGGACGAGACATGTCGATCAAAGCGATTGAAGCTGCGTTGGCCGGCAACCGGATGATCTTCCTCGCCACGCAAAAGGCCCTGGATGTCGAAAATCCGACGGCGGAGGATATCCATACCATCGGCACAGTCGGTATCATCATGCGGATGCTGAAGTTGCCCGATGAACGCATCAAGGTTCTCGTGCAGGGAGTCGCGAAAGCCAAAATCACAGGCTACATTCAGACCGAACCCTACTATTCCGTGCGCATCGACAAGTTCCCCGAGCCGAAATCGGTCGGTACCGCCCTGGAAACCGAAGCCGTCATGCGGACGGTGAAGGAGCAGATCGAACGAATCGTCAGCCTCGGAAAAGTCTTGATCCCTGACGTGATGGTCGTCATCGAAAACCTCGAAGATCCCGGACGTCTCGCCGATATGGTGGCATCCAATCTTGGGCTCAAGGTCGAGATTACCCAGGCCGTCCTGGAGGTCATCGACCCGATCAAGCGTCTCCGGCACGTCAGCGACATCCTCGGCAAGGAAATCGAAGTCCTCTCCATGCAGCAGAAGATTCAAGCGCAGGCCAAGGGGGAGATGGACAAGACGCAACGCGAATACTTCCTGCGCGAACAGCTCAAAGCCATCCAAAAAGAGCTGGGGGAGCTCGACGAACGCGCGGAGGAAATCACCGAGTTCCGCAAGCGGATCGCCGAGTTGAAGATGCCGGAAAAGGTGCTGAAAGAAACCGAAAAACAGCTCAAACGCCTTGAGAAAATGCATCCGGATACCGCCGAGTCCGCAACCGTCCGAACCTACATCGAGTGGATCGTGGAACTGCCCTGGTCCAAACGTTCGAAGGACAACCTCGACCTCAAGGCTGCCTCCAAAGTGCTCAACGAGGATCACTACGATCTGGAGAAGGTGAAGGAGCGGATCCTTGAGTATCTCGCCGTGCGGAAGCTCAAGGACAAAATGAAGGGGCCGATTCTCTGCTTCGTCGGACCCCCTGGCGTCGGAAAGACCTCACTCGGGAAATCGATCGCGCGCGCGCTCGGCCGCGAGTTCGTCCGCATCAGCCTCGGTGGCGTCCGTGACGAAGCCGAAATCCGCGGCCATCGCCGCACCTACGTCGGCGCGCTCCCCGGCCGCATCATCCAAGGCATGAAACAAGCCGGCACCAACAATCCTGTTTTCATGCTGGACGAAGTCGACAAGGTCGGCATGGATTTTCGGGGCGATCCCTCCGCGGCCTTACTCGAAGTGCTCGACCCGGAGCAGAATAACTCGTTCACGGACCATTACCTTGGCGTGCCCTTCGACCTGACCGACGTGCTCTTCATTGCCACGGCGAACCTGATCGACCCCATCCTGCCGGCCTTGCGCGACCGGATGGAAGTGATCAGCATTCCCGGCTATACCGAGGAAGAAAAGTTGGGCATCGCCCAGAAATACCTCGTCCCCCGGCAACTCAACGAACACGGCATCACCGAAAAACATGTCCGCATCGCCGAACCGGCCGTGCGTCAAATCATTACTAACTATACGCGTGAAGCCGGCGTCCGGAACCTCGAACGAGAAATTGCCAACGTCATGCGCAAGGTAGCCAAGAAAGTGGCGGAGGGCAAAGGCGTCGGATTCCCCGTCACTCCGGCCAACCTGCACAAATATCTCGGCGTCCCCAAGTTCGTGCCAGAAGAAGAACTACAAGTAGACGAAATCGGAGTCGCCACTGGACTCGCCTGGACGGAGTCCGGCGGCGACGTGCTCTACATCGAAGCCACAGCGATGAAAGGCAAGGGGCAATTAACCCTCACCGGCCAGCTGGGCGATGTCATGAAGGAATCCGCGCAAGCCGCCTTGAGCTACGTCCGGTCTCGCGAGCGCACCCTCGGCATCAATCCCGATGTCTTCACCACGCAGGATCTCCATATCCACGTCCCGGCTGGAGCGATTCCCAAGGACGGGCCCTCGGCAGGCATTACCATGGCCACCGCCATTGCCTCGACCTTGTCGCAAATTCCAGTGCGCCGCGACCTGGCGATGACCGGCGAGATCACGCTCCGAGGGCGCGTGCTCCCCATCGGAGGACTGAAGGAAAAACTGCTGGCGGCTAAGCGGGCCAAACTCACCACTGTGATCCTCCCAAAACGGAACAAGAAGGATCTCGATGAGATTCCCAAACATATCTTGAAGGGCATCCACCTCGTCTTTGCCGACACGATGGACGACGTGATGAAGGTGGCACTCCGGCGGGGCGCTAAAACAACACGCCCCACAGGCACGCCCCGCAAGCCGCAGCCACAGCACAAAAAACAGGCAGCCCGCGCAAAGACAGGGAGAGCCGCTCGCTCTCTGCCGGCGCAGGCAACTCCGACGACGGCAACGCCGCCTATCCGACTCCACTAATATGGCGTCCATGGTCCGCACGAAGTCCCGTAGCGCGATTCACGAATTCCATCTCATTCGAACGCTCCAGCAACGGCACAGTCGCGCCGATCCCTCGGTGATTCGAGGGATCGGCGACGATGCCGCGGTCGTCACCTCAGGAAGAGACCGCTGGAGCCTCCTGACCACCGATCTGTTAGCAGAAGGCATCCACTTCGATCTCCGAACCGCCACGATGGCGGATATCGGCTTCCGCGCCGCAGCGGCGAATCTCAGCGACATCGCGGCGATGGGAGGCTCACCACAATACCTGCTCGTGTCCCTGGCCATTCCCCGCACCGGCACTACCCAGCACGTCCTTCAGCTCTACCGGGGAATGATGGCCGCCTGCCGCCCGCATCACGTCCGACTCATTGGCGGGGACACCTCGGCCTCCGACGGAGGATGGTTTATCAGCGTGACCCTGATCGGGATGGTCCCGCCTCGCAAGGCGCTGTTCCGAAGCGGGGCGCGCGTCGGAGATCTGCTGTACGTCACCGGCACAATCGGCGATGCCTTGGCCGGTCTGATGCTCTTGAACGAACCGCCCAGCAAGAAACCGCGGTCTCGCACGGTGGCACTCTCAGCCAGACATAAGCAATTTCTGATCGGACGGCACCTGCATCCGACGGCGCGTCTCGCGGAAGGCCAGTGGCTCAGCACCCATCGCTACGCAACCTCCGCCATCGATATTTCAGACGGCCTGTCCGGCGATCTCCGCCACATCTGTGAAGAGAGCCATGTTGGAGCGGACCTCAATCTTGGCGCAATCCCCCTCTCACCGGCCTACCGCGCCTATGCGGCGTCCCGGCAACTCGACGAGGTCGCGCTGGCACTGACTGGAGGCGAAGATTATGAGTTGCTCTTCACCCTCTCGCCGCGCCATACGGCACAGGTCGAGCGGGCCGCCAAGCTTCACCGGTTTCGCATAACCTGCATCGGCACCATTCGCCCGGCCCGAAATGGCATCCAGGCGATCGGCCCGGGCGGCACGAAGCACCCGTTGCCGAACACGAGCTATGAACATTTCAGGTAACCAGCACCATCCACCAAAGCCATGGCCACACTTCCGACATTCCGATCGCTGCTGAAGCGGGTCCTCCATCTAAAGGAGTCACCGCAGCAAACGGCGCTGGCCTTCGCCGTCGGAGTCTTCATCGCCTTTTCCCCGACCTATGGATTCCACACCGCCATGGTGCTCTTCTGTACCTGGGCATTGGGCCTGAACTTTCTCGCTCTCATGGTCGGCGCCTTCATCAACAATCCCTGGACCGTGGTCCCGATCCTCGGCGCCACCTATTGGGTCGGCGCGCTCTTGCTCGGCCGATCGGACGGCCCCCCCTTTGATTGGCAGGATCTGAGTTTCAGCGCGATCTATGAACAGGTCATGCCCTACGCCGTGCCTTTCTTTCTTGGCGGATTTGTCTTGAGCCTCCTCGGTGCCGCGCTCGCCTACCCGCTTGCCTACTATTTTGTGGCCAAACATCGGCAGTTGCACCCACCGGACCCGGCGGAGCCATTGCCGCCCCCCCAAGATGTACGCTAAGATCGGAAGCCATGTCTGACGGTCATCAATCCAATGCTCCCTATGATGGGTCTGCCCTGATCGCCGATCCGATTCACCAATACGTCTCCTTCACCGTCCCCTTCTCCACTGCGGACCAACACGAACGGACGGAAAAGGACCTGATCGACTCCCCCTGGGTTCAGCGCCTCCGATACATTTATCAACTCCAGAGCGCCCGTTGGGTGTACCCCTCCGCGGAACATACCCGCTTCGTCCACTCGCTCGGCACCATGCACGTAGCAGGCCGCTTTGCGCGCCATCTCTACCCGTTTCTCAAAAAAACGCTCAAGGACATCCCCTCAGCAAACTACGTCGAAGAATTTCTCCGCGTCACGGCCCTCGCTCACGACATCGGCCACGGCCCCTTCTGCCATTTTTTCGACGACAACTATTTACACACCTTCGGTGCCAGTCACGAAAAACTCGGACAGATCATCATCCGTGACCATCTGGGGCCAATCATCCGCAAGATCCGGCGCAGCCCGTCCGGCCCCTTCGCCAAGGGTGAGGAGCTCAACCCTGACCAGATCGCCCATGTGATTCTCAAGGAAAAGGGCAAAGATAACTCCCGCATTCCACGCTGGATCAACATGCTCCAGCCGGTCATTTCCGGCAGCTATACCGCGGACAATCTCGACTATGTCTTGCGCGACTCCTATATGTGCGGCGTCGCGGTCGGGCCGGTCGATCTCTCCAGGCTCATTCACTACACGATCATCACGGACAAAGGATTGACGATCCATAAGACAGGCCTTCCTGCCTTGCAGATGTTTCTGAACACCCGCATGTATCTCTATTCCAACGTCTACTATCACCGGACGACGCGCGCCATCGACATCCACCTCCGCGATATCTTCGGCGACACCATGAAGCTCCTCTTCCCCCACGATCCCCGCAAAAGAATGGACGAGTATCTGACGCTGACCGATTGGTCCCTGCTTGAACAGGTACGGGGATGGAAGACCTCGCGCCATGCCACCGAACGGCGCCTGGGTGCAGAGTGGCAGAGGATTCTCGGACGCGACGTCAAATGGAAGATGGCCTACAGCGCCGTGCTCAAAGAAAAAGGCCAGGAACGAGGCATGGACTTTCCCAGCCACGCACACTTCGAAGAACAGATCAAAAAAGAATTACCGGCGAAGCTGAAAAAAGTGGAGTTCCGCGTCGACATGGCACCGCTCGATCCCCGGCCAGACCCGAAAGACCGGCGCGGCAATCCCCTCTATGTGTACGACCCCAGCACCAAAGGGGTTTCGACCGATCCGTTAGAGGAGTTCCTCGACCTGCTGCCCACCCGCCTGGTCCAATTCCGCGTCTACACCCTCGACCATGCCTACGACGAAGCCCTCTCGCGCGCCACAGCCACAGTGCTCAACAAGACCCCGTCGAGCCTCGAATCGAACTATTAGTCGGCTGCTGAAAAAGTCCGCCTGCGGCCTTGCGGAACGGCCTTTTTGAGCATCCTGCGAGATGGCCACCTATCCTCCTAGCCGTAAGCCAGATCGAGCTTCCAGCATGCCACAATAAATTTTCCACAGTTTCTAGATTTTGCTGACAGCCTCCAACTTCACTGTAATACTCCTGATGTTGCGTCAATGATGGCAGCACCATCTGCACGGAGGATCATCATGCGGATATTCGTCGGAGTTATATCCCTCGGGCTCTGTCTGGGACTGAGCAGTCTTGCTCTCGCTCAGATGCCGTTAAGCGGACAGAGCCAAGCCGACATACTCAAACTGCTCGGTGAGCTGCCGCCCGACACGATGAAGAAAGTTGAAGCCCTGGGCAAGATCCTTCAACAGGACTTAAAAGAAGGCACATTGACCAACTCACAACTTCATGAAGAATTGATGTCGGGCAATCTTGATCAAAAGATCAGAAGCCTCAACCCCGAAGCCGGCCCCCTGCTCGACGACATTGGTCAGGCAATGAAGAACCACCCCAACGCTGACAACCTGCCAAATCTACTGAATGGAATGATGGGAGCGGCCAGGTAGAACTTGCCTGCTCAGGGACAGAACAAACGCGGCCCTGCGCGAGCGATCTCAACGCTTGTCGTCCCCCACACCCGTACGATCATGGAAGCAACTAGCTCCCCCGCGTCCACACGGGTCGCTCTGGGAGGCGCGTGAGCGGCTGAGCCCTGGCACACCGGCATCTGTGGCTATTCTCTGACAGGAACCGCTTGTGGGATTGGCAGGGATTCAGAAGCGGAAGTTGTCGCCGTTGACGCTACCCCATTCTTGAACGGTAAATCGAGCAGCGTATAGGGATTCACTCGGGCGCCGTTGAGTTTAACGCCCCAATGGAGATGCGGACCGGTGGCGCGGCCGGTCGCCCCCACCTTGCCAATGATTTGCCCCGCTGTGACCAAGTCCCCGTCTTTGACCAAGATCTCCGACAGATGGAAATACATCGAGTAGAACCCTAAGCCGTGGTCCACGAAAACGCCCTTGCCGGAGAAAATATGATCGACGGTCATACGGACAATCCCGTCGTTGGTGGCGGCAACATCGGCCCCCATCGGCGCGCCGATATCCTCTCCATTGTGCGGATTGCGCGGTTTGCCGTTCATGATCCGCACGCTGCCGAAAATGCCGGTGCGCTTGCCGTTCACCGGCTCCACGAAGTTGCTGTGCCAGAGCTTCAGGCGTGAATTCTCTGCAAGTGCCTGCTGTACTAATTGTTGCTCGGCTTTCCAGCGAGCCAGGCTCTTCTCGTCCAGGTCGACCTGCTCTTTCGGCAACTTCAGATGTTCGATGGCAAACTTCTCTTTGGCCACCAGCACATTAAAGCTCAACTGCTTCGCCTGTTCACCTTGCTTCACTTCCACGGCGAGTTCGTGGGTCCCAGGGTCATCCTGCATATCGATCCCGAGCAGCCCGACATAGCCGGCTGGCTCCCCAGGCCTGAACTCACGGAAAAACGGAATCGTCCGATCGAGAAATGTGCCCTTTACCTCCGTCGCCTGCTCCTCACCCTTCACCTTGACCACCAACACCTGCCCCTGCCTGCCGCTGTATTGTCCGTCAAGGCCCTTCGGCGCAGGAGGTGTATTGGGAAACAACGCGACGGGGAAGACGCTGGACAACAGCACGACGGCCATAATCATCGTCCGGTCCAGCCGCGAGATCCGCAGCTGCGCCTGTTTAAGCGCCATCCTCATCATCGGTAAAACCTCAGGCCAGACACCTGGGACACCAACTCGTCCACGCGCCGATTTACGGCGCTGAAGGGATCCATGCAGAGAATCGTTTCTTCCCAGTAGCCATTAAGCTTCAGATAGGTCCAATCCACCGTATAGGAACGATTTTTTGCGCGGGCGAACCGGATGAAATCGCCGCGCACCTTCGCCCTCGTGGTCTGCGGCGGAGTTGACATGGCCCGTTGCACCGCTTCCTCCGCCACGACCCGTTCGATCAGCCCACGGGACTCCATCAGATAATACAACCCGCGCGTCCGTTTGACATCGTGATATTGGAGATCCAGCAGAAAAATCCGTGGATCGTCCCAGCCGCAACCCTTTTTGTCGATATAGGACTGAATGAGATGGCGTTTGGTTACCCAGTCGATTTCGCGCACAAGCTGCATCGGGTCCTCTTCGAGTTTATCCAGCACCAGGGCCCATCGCTGCCACACGTCATCGAGGATTGGATCGTGCGCCTGTTTGGCTAAATACTCCTGTGCTCGGTCCAGGTAGAGACGCTGGACCTCCACCGCCGTCATCTGGCGGCCATCGTCCAGCTTGATCTTTCGCTTCAATGCGGGATCGCGAGAAATCTCCCGAATGGCTTTCACCGGATCCTCGAACTCCACCCCTTCGACTGTGTACCCTTCCTCAATCATGGACAACACCAACGTCGCCGTGCCGACCTTCAAATAGGTCGCGAACTCCGACATGTTGGAGTCCCCGACGATGATATGGAGCCGTCGATAGCGTTCCGCATCGGCATGCGGCTCGTCCCTGGTATTGATGATGCTGCGCGAGGAGGTGGTCGAGGAGGAGGTCTTTTCGTGAATGTGTTGCGCCCGTTGCGAGATGAAGTACTGCGGTTTGCCAGATACTTTGAGAACCTTCCCCGCTCCGCTGTAGATCTGACGCGTGACGAAGAAGGGAATAAGTTGCTCCGTCACTTTCCAGAAATCGACGTCGCGGCGCATCAAGAAGTTTTCATGGCAGCCGTACGTATTGCCGAGCGAGTCCGTATTGTTCTTAAAAATGTAAATTTCCCCGGACAGACCTTCTTCCCGCAACCGTTCTTCCGCGGCAGGCAGGCAAGCCTCAAGGAGGCGCTCACCGGCTTTGTCATGGATGACGAGGTCGAGAATGTTGTCGCACTCGGGAGTGGAGTACTCGGGGTGGCAGCCGGTGTCTTGATAGAAGCGCGCGCCGTTCGCCAGAAAGGCATTGGAGGGCCAGCTGTTGGGAATGAGCCCTTCGAAAATATAACCCAACACCTTCTCCATCGGGAGGTACACCCGCCCATTCGGAGAAAAGATGAGCCCGTACTCATTCTCCAAACCAAAGATCCGCTGTTTCAGGGAGCCGGCTTGTAGCATGTGTGTGGACACAGAATACCAGCCGCCCCTGCCTTCTTCAACTGACGGATCGTATCCGACAATGAGGTCTATCTGGGCTACAGAAACTGCGCGGCACGCGAGATGGGCGGGACTAGCAAGGCATCAAGAAACGGTCAGTCTGTAGTCTCATTGCTAGAGACCGCGCGAGACGAGACGCTAAGCCACCCAGCTTTTCTGATTACAGAGGTTTCGCTGATAGCCTTTCAAGTCAGCCAACTCATCCCCTCTCCACATGTCCCGCCCTTCCCGCCAGTCCCGCGATCTCTGTAGACCGAATAGACCGCAAGGACAAGTTATGTCGCGAGAAGAGACTTGGTGTCGGCGGACGACAAACGGCGGAACCGCCGTCCGTCGCGGGTGCGATCCAGCACCGCGACCTCCAGGCTCTCCAGTGAGAGCTTTTGGCTCCCGATTTGTTCAAGTGCGGCGATACACAACGCAAGGGCATCTCGCAGGTCGGGAGGCTGCGTTAAACCCTTCTCTTTTAACAAGGCCTGGATGGCCTCGGCCTTACCTCCAATAACGGCGAAGGTGCGCTCGTCGATGATGCTCCCGTCGAAAGAAATGCGATAGATCTCGTTCGCGTGGCCGTTGTGGCCGACTTGCACCACCAGGATTTCCACCTCCAGCGGCTTCTGCTCCTGACTGAAAATGGTGCCAAGACTTTGCGAGTAGCCGTTCGCCAAAGAGCGCGCCGTCACATCTTCCCGGCTGTACATGAACCCTTTGAGATCCGCATGCCTGATGCCAGCCTTCCGGAGATTTTCAAACTCGCTATATTTGCCGGCCCCCGCAAAGGCGATGCTGTCGTAGATCTCGGAGATTTTATACAACGACGCGCTGGGGTTCTCCGCAACGAAGAGAATCCCGTTCACGTATTCGATGGCAATGATGGAGCGGCCTTTGGCGATGCCTTTCTTGGCATACTCCGCCTTGTCCTGCATCATCTGCTCGGGCGAGACGTAATAGGGCATCGGCATATTTAGGTCTCCTTGGAACGGCGAGTCGCGATCAACCCGTCATAGATGCTACGAATCTGCTGCTCGGACACGTCGGTAATGCCGCGCTCGTTCACAATCTTCGCGGTAGGGTAAATGCCCCGCACAAGATCCGGCCCACCGGTTCCGACATCGTCGTCTGCCGCATTGTACAAAGCCAGCAGGGCCAACTTCAGGGCCTCCGGCTCGGCCAAACCTTTCAGGAAATGCTCTCGCATCGTATTGCGCGCATCTTTCCCGCCCGACCCAATGGCATGATAGTCAGACTCTTCGTACCGGCCACCAGCGAGATCGTACTTGAAAATGCGGCCTTCTGTCCGTTTCACATCATAGCCGACATAGAGCGGCATAACGACTAGCCCTTGGAAGACCATGGGCAGGTTGGCCTTTACCATCTGTCCGAGCTTGTTGGCCTTTCCCTCGCAGGAGAGTTGCACGCCTTCTAATTTTTCGTAATGCTCCAGCTCGACTTGAAACAGCTTGGCCATTTCGATGCAGGGACCGGCTGCGCCGGCAATCGCTATCGCAGAATAGTCGTCGATCTTGAACACTTTCTCGATCCGGCGCTCGGCAATTTGGAATCCTTCCGTGGCCCGGCGATCTCCGGCGATCACCACCCCCTGCTGATACTTGATCGCCAACACTGTGGTGGCATGGGGCACGTTCATCGCGCCGCCCCCGCGCATCGGCTCGCCAGACACCTGCGCCTGCACAAAACCACTGCGGCCTGTCGGAGTCAGCGCCGGATGGTGCTGAGTCAAAAAGTCGAAGAAGCTCGAATCGTCGTGGTTGGGAAGAAATGGTAATTTCATAATGTCAGCGCCGGAGTCCTTTATTGATCAGGCCTTGAGCTTCGCCAGCAATGCGTCGGCGGTCTCGACCTGGTCCAGGAGGTCGCTCGTCAGCGAAGCCGTCCCCCTGAGCGGGTCCATCAACGGCACCCGCTTGATCTGATTGTTGCCGACGTCGAAGAGCACTGAGGTCCAACTGACCCCGTAGAGCGACTGCGCAAACTTACTGACACATCGCCCGCGGAAATAGGCGCGCGTCCCGGGAGGGGGAGTGAACTCCGCCCGCGCGATCTCGGCCTCCTGCACGATTCGCTCGATCAAATGGCTGCGTTCGAGCGTAAAGTACAGCCCCTTGCCAGGACGGACATCGTGATACTGCAAATCCATCAGCCGGACGCGAGGATCGTCCCACCCGCAGCCCTTCCGCTCCATGTAGGACTCCATCATCTGACGCTTGGCCACCCAATCCAACTCGCGCACCAGAAGCCTGGGATCCTGCTCCAACTTATCCAAGACCTCTTCCCAGCGAACGAGAATGTCTTTCGTGATTTGGGAGAGATCCTGACAAGCATAGTATCCCATGGCGGCCTTCAAGTAGGCTCGCTGAATGGCCACCGCCGTCGTCGCGCGCCCCCCCGACAGCTTGAGCGGCTCCTTCATCTCCAGATCACGCGACACTTGCTTGATGCCCTGAACCGGATCCTCCAACTCGATCTGCGGCAGATCGACGCCTGCATCCAGCAGTTCCAGCACAATGGCCAACGTGCCGACCTTAAGATAGGTTGACAGTTCCGCCATGTTGGCATCCCCGGCAATCACGTGCAGCCGACGATACTTGCCATACTCTGCATGAGGTTCATCGCGTGAATTGACGATGGGGCGACGGACCATCGTATTGAGATCGACGAGGCACTCGAAGAAGTCCGCGCGCTGCGAGATCTGATAATCAGCCTGGCTGGACTGATTCTCTGCGCCAACCTTTCCCGCTCCTGCGAAAATGGGCCTCGTCACTAAGAATGGCGCCAAAACCTTCACGATGCGGTCGAAGGGAACCGCACGAGACATGAGATAGCTTTCGTGATAGCCGTAGCTATTCCCCTTGCCGTCCGAGTTGTTCTTGTACAGCACACAATGATCCCGCCCGGTGGCACGCGCCATTTGTTCAAGACACTGAGCCAGGATGCGCTCGCCGGCTCGTTCGAACGCCACGATTTCCCGCGGGTTGGTGCACTCAGGCGTGGAGTATTCAGGGTGGGCTCCGTCGACGTACAGGCGGCCCCCGTTGGCCAACACCTTATTCAGCTGACGATTGTAATCTGGATTGGGCCGCTCCCGCTCCCCCTCGACCTCAAATCCGCGCGCGTCGAGCAGCGGGTTCTCATTTTCATAGTCCCAGACGGCCAGAGGAGCCGGCAAGCCTGGATAATGCCCGATGACGGCGATAGAGTTGGAGACGGGATCAGCCGCGGCAGCATCGCGTGACGCAATGCCGAATTCTGTTTCTGTTCCCAGTACGCGAGGAGTCGTCAGCGAAGTAGGTTCCTGCATAGATATGACGGCTTAGAGATAGTGCCCGGTCGTGACGGTTTCGATCTGACGCGACTCGCCCAGGCTCCCGCTGATCGTCCTGAGATGCACGATCTTCTCGCCTTTTTTCCCGGAGACCTTCGCCCAATCGTCCGGATTGGTTGTATTGGGCAGATCTTCGTGTTCCTTGAACTCCTCCCGAATCGCGCGGATCAAGTCCTCGGACCGGAGGCCACGGCCTTCCTTCGCGATCGCCCGCTTAACGGCAAACTTCTTCGCGCGCGACACGATACCTTCGATCAGCGCACCGCTCGCAAAATCCTTGAAGTAGAGCACTTCCTTCTCACCGTTCGCGTAGGTGACCTCGATAAACTTGTTCTCATCCGAGGAGGCGTACATCGCCTCGACCGTGAGATCGGCCATCTGTTTGACTAAGGCCTTGGTATCTCCACCATGGCGCGTCAGGTCTTCCTCGGCAAACGGCAGGTCGATGCTCAGATACTTCGAGAAAATATCCTTAGCTGCCACCGCATCGGGACGCCCCACCTTCACCTTCACATCCAACCGGCCGGCACGGAGAACGGCCGGATCGATGAGATCCTGGCGATTGCTGGCTCCGATCACAATTACATTGCGAAGTCGTTCCACACCGTCGATTTCCGAGAGAAACTGCGGAACGATTGTCGATTCGATATCGGAGGAGATTCCGGTCCCGCGCGTCCTGAAGAGCGCATCCATTTCGTCGAAGAATACGATGACGGGGTTACCGTCCGCCGCCCGCTCTTTCGCCTTCTTAAAGACTTCGCGGACCTGGCGCTCGGACTCCCCGACATATTTATTGAGCAACTCCGGGCCCTTTACGTGCAAGAAGTAGCTCCGCACTTCTTTGCCGGTGAGATGTCCGAGCTTCTTCGCGATCGAATTCGCCACGGCCTTGGCGATCAAGGTTTTCCCGCAGCCAGGCGGTCCATAGAGCAAAACCCCCTTGGGCGCACTCAACTTGTACTCTGAGAACAAAGCCGGATGAAGAAATGGCAACTCCACCGCATCCCGGACTTGCTCCAACTCGTGCTGCAGCCCGCCAATGTGCTCATAGTCGACATCCGGCACTTCTTCCAGCACCAATTCTTCTGCCTCGGACTTCGGTAATTTTTCAATGACATAACCGGATCGGGGGTCATAGAGAAGATGGTCGCCGACACTCAGACGTTCGGCCAGCAGCGGGTCACCGAGTTCCGCTACTTTTTCTTCGTCGAAATGCAGCGTCACCAGGGCGCGATTGCCCTCCAGCACGTCCTTGAGCCGCACGACCTCACCTTGCACATCGAAGCCCTTGATCTCGATGACGTTCAGCGCTTCGTTCAGAATCACTTCTTGCCCCTTACGCAACACATTTCCATTGATGGACGGATGCAGGCTGACTTTCATCTTCCGTCCGGACACATAGACATTGCCGGTTCCGTCAGTGTTAAGGCTGGAAAAAATCGCGTAGGTCGAGGGAGGCGCGGTCAGTTTCTCAACTTCGGCGCGCAACGCTTCAATCTGCACCTTCGCTTCCTGGAGCGTGGCAACGAGCGTTTCGTTCTGTTTGGTAGCTTGGTCGAGCTGGTAGCGGGATTGGTAGAGCCGACGAACTTCTTCTTCCATCGACTGGATCTGCACGCGAAGCTTTTCCACCTCGCGAGCGTGTTCGTCATTACGTTGGACCACGTCCGTTTCTCCTTCAGTCAACCGCGTCGTGATGTGCGTGACAGAATCTCGGAGAGACCGGAATCGACTCGGACTGTCTTTCTTGCCAGCCATGGCACCACGTGAAGAAAGCGAAACCCCTTGCTGAATCAAGAAGTCCTTGTCTGCGCGGATTCTATCACCCGTTCCATGGGTGGTCAACCGGACAGCGGCATGCTGCGGCGCGATGGCCCAGCGTCATGCGCGTCACGATGAAGGCGTCACGGCATCGAGCAACTCTTGCGTCGCCGATTCCACATCGACCGCGCCAAGAATCGCCGTAATCACCGCCACACCGAATGCCCCAGCCTGCCGCATCTCACGCGCACGCGCCGCCGTGACTCCACCGATTCCGATGACCGGAATGCGGACCAGCCGACAAGCCTTCTCAAGAGCATGAATACCGAGAGGCGGACCGAACATCTGCTTGGAGGGGGTCTCATAGATCGGACCGAGGACAACGTAGTCTGCGCCCTGCAACTCAGCCTGCACCGCTTCCTCAACCCCATGCACGGAAATACCCAGCAGACGATTGGCTCCCAGCAACTGCCGTGCAACGGCAAGCGATAAACTATTGCTGCGCAGATGGACGCCGACGCCGTCCAGCGCCAACGCGACATCAATCCGATCATTGATGAGGAGCGGAGATCCACACGAGTTCGTCACGGCCTGCACCTCCCGCGCAAGAGTCACGAGGTCCCTCGCTGAGAGATCACGCTCACGGAGTTGGATGGCAGGGGCTGCAACCGAGAGCACCCGCTGTAGCAGAGGAACGAGAGGCCGCCCCTTAGTCTGATGGCGATCCGTGACGACAAGAAGACGGCTGGGGAATTTCAGCATCGGCAAGGCAGTGAGTCGAAAGTGCTGAGTGCTGAGTACTGAGCAGGATGCTCAAAACGGCTGTCCAGCAAGGCCTCGACGATCGACCGTTCACTTAGGGGTGGATGGGATGATCCCAACTGCGCGCGTCCAACGAGGGTCTTCTTAGACCGCGCGTTGCGCGAGCAAAGGGATCGTCCCATCCACCCCGCTCCATTTTTCAGCATCCTGCTAGAGCATGCCTTCGATCGGGCTGCTGGCTGTGGCATAGAGTTTTCGCGGAATGCGCCCGGCTTTATATGCCAGCCGACCTGCATACACCGCATATTTCATCGCCTCGGCCATGGCAATGGGATCTCGGGCCCCGGCAATGGCCGTGTTCATGAGAACAGCGTCCGCCCCCAATTCCATCGCAAACGCGGCGTCGGATGCAGTCCCGACTCCGGCATCCACGATGATCGGCACTTTGATCATTTCCATGATGATCTTTAAATTATACGGATTGCGGATGCCAAGTCCCGACCCGATCGGCGCCGCCAACGGCATGACGGCGGGACACCCGACGTCAACGAGTTTCTGGGCCACAATGGGGTCGTCATTCGTATAGGGAAGGACGATAAAACCTTCTTTGACGAGAATCCTTGCCGCTTCGATCAATCCTGCCGTGTCGGGGAAAAGGGTCCGCTCGTCGCCAAGCACTTCCAGCTTAATCAGATCGGACACGCCTGCAGCCCTGGCCAAGCGGGCGTAGCGCAACGCATCTTCCACGTTGTAACAGCCGGCCGTGTTGGGAAGGATGGTGTACTGCTTCGGATCGAGATAATCGAGCAGGTTTTCTTTCGAGCGGTCGGTAATATTGACGCGCCGCACCGCCACCGTCACCACATCGGCTCCCGACGCCTCAATAGCCTTCTTGGTTTCGGCAAAATCTTTATACTTCCCGGTCCCAACCCACAACCGGGACGTAAACTCACGACCGGCAATGATCAACCGATCATTCTGCATGGACAAAACCCCTCCCTTTGCCCTGAACATTCACTGGCGCACCGCCGCCGATGAAGCTCAAGATCTCCACTCGATCCCCCTGTTTCAGACTTCGGTGATCGAAGTCCTTGCGATCTAGGATTTCTAAATTCAGCTCCACCGCCACTCGCTCGTTCTTGATGGCAAGCTCTCGCAGCAAATCCCCGACTGTGGCATCAGGCCGACAGCCCCGCTCTTCTCCGTTCACCTGAATCTGAATCGTTTCCGCCATCGTCGCTCATCCTAGGGGACCAGAAATCTCGTTGTCAACAAACCTGATCGTCCCTGTCCCCTTGCTCCCGCCTCCATGATCGCGTCAGAATAGCTTCGTCTCAACCTATGATGCCTACGCCACAACACAACCACCAGGTCGCAGTCATCTTCCGGTCGATCGCAGAACGCTTAGCGGCCCAACGGGCAAACCCCTATCGAGTCAGAGCCTATCGGAAAGCAGCAGATACGATCGAAGCCTTGGAGGAAAACATCGCAGACGTTGCCGCACGGCAGGCACTGGAAGATCTTGACGGAATCGGCCGGGACCTGGCGGACAAGATTGAAGAGTTTCTCAAAACCGGCAGGATCCAGGCCTATGAAGCCTTGCGAACGCCACTCCCGGAGGCGGTGCAGGCCTGGGCATGCCTTCCGGGACTATCAGAATCACTCGTGGCTTACCTCTACAGCAGGCTCGGCATCACCACCTTGCCAGACCTGGAACGGCTGGTACGGTCACACCTACTGCGCACCGTACCAGGGTTCTCAGGGTCGGAAGAACGACTGCTGGAAGCAATCGCCGCCTCACAACAGCAGCCTCCCCTTAAGAAGCGCGAGGAAGCTCCTTAAAGATCTTCCAGGTCTTCAACATCTCCACCGCCTTTTGCAGCTGGACGTCCTGTTCCAGCGAAGGATCGCCTGAGGCATCACTGTGAGCAAGCTGAGGCACCGTCCCGCTCTTCGTTGCACCCTCTTCCTGTCCTTTATCATTCTGCGCCGGCAGATCTTTCCCTGGCACAACCGCAGGCTTAGCCTGCTTCGGCTCCCCTTCCTTTTCACCAGGCTTCATCTCGCCTGCCTTGGCGACTGTGATCGGCAATTGGGCTTTCACGACGATATCGGGCGTAATGCCGGTCGATTGGATCGAACGCCCTTTCGGCGTGTAGTACTTCGCCGTCGTCAGGCGAAGCCCAGACCCGTCCCCCAGGGGAAGAATCGTTTGCACCGATCCCTTGCCGAACGAAGTAGTACCCACAATCACCGCCCGCCCATAGTCTTGTAATGCACCGGCCACAATCTCAGACGCACTCGCCGATCCTTCATTGACCAGAATGATCATGGGCGAATCGTCCATCTGATCTTTCCCCTTGGCAATCCACTCGTCCTTCTTGCTTTCGCGGCCTTTCGTATAGACCACCAACTTGCCGCCGGGGAGAAACTGCTCGGACACCTCAACGGCCGCCGTCAGCAGTCCTCCTGGATTATTGCGAAGGTCCAGGATCGTCGCCTGGAGCTTCTGCTCTTTGAACTGCTTGAGCACCTTACCCAAATCCCGCCCGGTCGCTTCTTGAAATTGCGTCAGCCGAACGTAGCCGATATTGTCCAACACCTTCGACTTCACACTCTCAATCTTGATGGTATCGCGAACCAGCGTATATTGGAGCGGATCAGGAGTCCCATCCCGTTGAATCGTTAAATTGACCTTCGAACCCTTGGGGCCGCGCATCTTCTGGACCGCATCCATCAGCGTAAGGTCTTTGGTCGTCTCGTCGTTCACCTTGGTAATGTAATCGCCCGCCTTGATCCCGGCCCGGTACGCCGGCGTCCCCTCGATGGGTGCGATCACCGCCAGACGGTTCTCCTTCACACCGATCTGGATGCCCACGCCTCCAAACTCACCCTTCGTTTCAACCTGCATTTCCTTGTACATATCCGGCGTCATGTACGCCGAATGAGGATCGAGAGTGGAGAGCATCCCGCGGATGGCCCCCTGGACGAGATCCTTCACCTTCGTTTCATCGACATAATTCTTCTGGACTTGGGTCAACACTTCGGAAAACGTTTTCAGTTCTTCGTAAGTTTCCGTGGCATGCCCGGTCCGCTCCCAGCCTTTGCCAAGCACCACGCCCAAGACCAGCGCCACCACCACTGTCGGGCCTACCATCCAGAATCGTCGTCGGGGATACTGTTCCATCATATAACGTCCTTTCCTCTTCCCATTCCCTATCGCCTCGCGAGCCACTGGAGGGGATCCAATGGTTCCGCGCCGTTGCGCAGCTCAAAGTATAGAGTATTTTCACCCGTCATGCCCGTATCGCCTGTTTCACCGATCGCTTGTCCGACTCTCACCTGCGCCCCCACAGGCACAAGAATTTTCGACGCATGGGCATACAGCGAAAAGAAGCCGTTCGCGTGATCAAGAATTATAACGAGCCCATAGCCTTTCAGCCAGTCCGCATAAACAACGGCCCCTGGCATCACCGCGTGAATCGCGCTCCCCTCGACCGCCTTAATCTCGATGCCTCTGCGCTGCACATAGGTGTTAAAGGTCGGATGTTTTTGCCGGCCGAAAAAAGAGATGACGCTCCCATCAACCGGCCAGGGCAATGCGCCCTTTGCACCCCGTGGAACGATCCCTCCGATGGGAGGGCGAACCGCAGCTGCTCGACGGCGAGTCTCCAACTCGTGCAACAGGCTGTCGATACGAGACGCGGACCGTTCTAACTCTTGGAGTGCATGCTCGTACGACTCTTTTTGCTGGGTAATCTTGGTAAGGTAGACGTGTTTTTCCTTCTTAACCGATTTGATTTCACCAAGATGTTTTTCGGTGCTTTGCTTGTACAGCAGCATCCCAGCCCGCGCGTCCTCCCGCTGCCGCTCCGCCTGCTCCATGCGGGTCATATCGGCCTTGAACGTGCCCATGAGGGCATAATCACGTTCCGACACGGACGAGAGATACTGGAGTCGCCGTTGAAAATTTCCATACGAGTCCGCGGCAAGCAAGGTTTTCCAATACCCGAAACGTCCCTCCATATACTGGACCCGCAATCGCGCCAAAATCGCATCCTGCCGTTCTCGCACACTGGCGCGCAAACCGGTTAACTGCTCATTGATAGCCTCAATCTCCTGGTCTTTCTTCCGCAACTTCCGACTAATCTCTTGGTGCGCCTGCCGGTAATGCAGCAACCGCTCGTCGAGCGTCTGAATCCCCTGCAACAGCGACTCTCGTTTTTGACCTGCTTCATCGGCCTGCTTGCGCTTCTCTTCGATCTGATTTTTGAGTTGTTCGAGGGTCTTGCGTTCCTTTTCAATCTTATCAGTGATCGAATCGGCGACCGCAACCGTTGGCCTGAAAAGAATCAGGATCCCACAGAGCATGACGCCGATCCTGAGCCCCGCCCAACAGCTCACGCCTTAGCCTCGCCAAAACGCCGTATGGAGACAAAACTGCCCGCAAACCCGAGCCCCATCCCCACCGCGATCAAGGCAAAACAGACTGACGCAGGAAAGAAGGTGACGAGGTTGTCGAGCCCGGAAAATCGTCCCATCGTACGCATTTGCTGCCGAAATAATTCGTACATGAACTCGAGCATCACCAGCGAAAGCGCGCTGCCCAAGGCGCCGAGCACAGCCCCCTCCACCAAATAGGGAATGCGAATGAAGCTGGTCGTGGCCCCGATAAGACGCAAAATGGCAATCTCATCCCGTCTTGCGAACAATGTGAGGCGAATGGTATTGGCAATAATGGTCACCGCCGCCGCCGAGAGAATGACGCCGATGCCGACGGCAACCAGCTCGATGGAACGAATCACCGTCGCGAGGGCGTCGATCCAATCTTGATTATAGTCGACTTTGGCGACGCCAACGACTTGCCCCACCCGTTCCGCCCATCGCTTGACTGCATCCGGCGAACGGAACGCCGGACCAAGTGCCACCACAAAGGAAGAGGGTAAGGGATTCTGGCCCAGCCCATCGAGCAAGTGAGACTCCGATGGAAATTGCGCCTTAAACTCTACCAGCGCCTGCTCTTTCGAGATAAATAGCAGTGATGCGACGGCACGATCACCCCGCAACTGCTGCTCCACGTTAGCAACCGAATCGGAGGCAAGCCGATCATCGAGATACACCATGATCTTAATATCGTCCTGGAGCCATCCGGCCGCCGCCCGCAAATTGACATAGAGGAGTAAGAAAACACCGACACAGGCCAGCGTAAACGCCGTGGTCAAGATAGCAACGATCGTCGTCATCCGGTTGGTCCGCATATTGACCCAGGATTCCCTGAGGAGATAGGACAGCGTCCTCACACCGATACCCCTTGTTCCGGCACCAACCGGCCCTGTGACAGGGTAAGCACCCGCCGGTTCGCCTGCGCCATGACGAGAGGATCGTGCGTCGCCACGACGACCGTCGTACCGCGCGCGTTAATAGTTTTAAATAGTTCGATAATCTCGGACGTCAGGGCCGGGTCTAAGTTCCCGGTCGGTTCATCGGCCAACAACAGGACTGGACTGTTCACAATCGCGCGCGCGATGCAGACCCGTTGCTGCTCCCCCGTCGAGAGACCGGCAGGAAGCTGATCTCGCTTGTGCTCGACACCGACCGCCCGTAACGCTTCCGTCACTTTCCGGCTGATGTCGTCAGAGGAAACCCCTTGCACCAGCAAGGGCAGTGCCACATTGTCGAAGACGGACTTCTTCGGCAACAGCCGAAAATCTTGAAATACCGTTCCCACCTTCCGGCGCAAATAGGGAATGTCCGACTGCTTCAGCGTCGTCACGTTTTTCTGGTGAACGAAGACCTGTCCCTCATCGGGCCGTTCAGCCCCGATAAGCAGCCGCAACAACGTCGACTTGCCCGCGCCGCTGGGCCCCATGAGCAGAACAAATTCCCCTTTCCCGATCTCAAGGGTGACGTCTGAGAGCGCCGACCGCTGATCATACCGTTTCGACACGTGGATTAATTGAATCATCGTCCTCCTACCAGCGGAGATCGTCACCGGGAACGTCGAAGGCATTCTGAATATGCTCAATCTGCGGGGCTGCAGCGTCCATGCCTTGCAGCAGGACGACATCGAATCGGCATGGGCGATCCTTGAGATGGTGCCGGGACAAATACTGGGCTGCCAGCCGGATCAACTTCTCCTGCTTCCGCTGGTGAACGGCATGGATGGCCCCGCCGAACGCATCGGTGCGACGCGCCTTGACCTCGACAAAGACCAGGACCTGACCGTCTTCAGCCACCAAGTCCAACTCTCCCACTGACGAACGCAGATTACGCCCAACAATCCGATACCCCTTGCGGCGCAAATACTGTTCTGCCGCCGACTCCCCTTCACGCCCGAAAATCTTCCGGGGATCAAGGATGGTCACGGAATCGTCCGTGGAAGTTCGCCCTGGCCGGTCCGCGCGAGGGGCACCGTGCCCCCCACACTACTCACGAGCTGTGCGACCGGAGCAAAGGTGCGCCGATGAATCGCGCAGGGGCCATGCTGCGCGAGCCGCCGTAAATGCTCTTCCGTCCCATAGCCCTTGTGGGCAAGAAAGTTATACAGGGGATAGGTCCGATGATAGGCCGCCATCAGGCGATCGCGCGTCACTTTAGCCACGATTGACGCGGCGGCAATCGACACCGACAGCGTATCGCCCTTAATGATCGAGCGTGAGGGAATGGGAAGATTCGACAAGGTGACGGCATCGATCAAGAGGCAATCCGCCGGAGGGTTCAGCGATGCCAGTGCGCGACGCATGGCCAGACGAGTCGCTTCTAAAATATTGAAGCGATCGATCTCCTGCTCCGTGGCAATCCCCACACCAATACCACGAGCCCGCGCGACAATGATCTCGTAGAGCCGCGCTCGCTCAGGCTCGGAGACTTGTTTGGAGTCGTTAACGCCGACTAAGCGGCAACGAGAGGGCAGCATCACCGCCGCCGCAACGACAGGGCCCGCAAGAGGGCCCCGTCCGGCTTCATCCAGGCCGGCGATGCGGCGACAGCCGCGCCGCCTGGCCTCCAATTCAAATTCGTCGGTAGGTCCCACGATGTGGCTCCGCGATGCGTCCATTGAAAGGGCACCCGACACTCGTGGTCGACGGAACCAGGGAGTAAGACTAGGCCTTCGGAGCCGCAGCGGCTGCGGCCGACTCTTCGACCTTACGAGCGACCCCAGGCCTCACCTTCGAGGTCGCGACGAACTCCCGATCTTCAACCTTGGCAAACTTGCCCTTCTTCCCGCGGAGGTAATACAGCTTGGCCCGACGCACCTTACCCTGGCGCATCACCTCGACACGCGTGACGATCGGCGAATGGATCGGGAAAATCCGTTCCACACCGACGCCGTAGGAAACTTTGCGCACCGTGAAGGTCTCGGTGTTCAGCAACCCTTTACGGGCGATCACTGCACCTTCGAATACCTGAATGCGCTCCTTTTCCCCCTCGACCACTTTCACGTGTACACGAACAGTATCGCCGATTTCGAAACTAGGCGCCGACGGCTTCGTGAAAGATTGTTGTATCCGTTCTAACCGATTCATGAAACTACCCCTCCTCCCCACATCGAACAGGCGTGCCAGCCACGCCCTCACGAGTAAGTTCGTCTAGCAATTGTTGATCTTCGAGACTCAAGACCCGATCCCGCAAAAGATCCGGCCGTCTCTGATACGTACTTCGCAGGGACTCCTTCCGACGCCATAGACGAATGACCTCGTGATGTCCTGAAAGCAACACTTCTGGCACAGACATCCCTCGAACCTCCGCCGGCCTCGTATAGTGCGGATATTCGAGTAACGAATCCGTGAACGACTCTTCTTCAATCGACTCCGGATCGCCCAACACGCCGGGAACCAAACGGGCTGCGGCATCAATGAGCACCAGCGCCGGCAACTCGCCTCCGGTCAGCACGTAATCCCCGACGGAAATTTCCTCCGGCTGCAAGGCCAGCCGCACCCGCTCATCGACCCCTTCGTAGTGGCCGCAGAGAATGACGAGCCGGCGTGTGTCAGCCGCCAGATTTTTCGCATAGGCCTGCGTGAACGGGCGGCCGTGCGGGGATGGAAACAGCAACCGAATCTGTTCACCGGCCTCTGCATACTCGGCCTGAATCTGTTCCACCGCGCACAAGATAGGCTCCGCCTTCATCACCATCCCGGCCCCTCCGCCATAGGGCACGTCGTCCGCCACTCTGTGGCGGTCGAGCGTATAGTCGCGCAGATTGCGCACCTGTACGTGCAGTAGACCTTTTTCCTGTGCCCGCTTCAGAATGCTCTGGGCGAGCACCGGCGCCACCATGTCGGGAAACAAGGTCAGAATGTCACAGCGCATGGCGATCCTCAACCAAATCGTCGATCCCGCGAACCAACATCCGTCTGCGCACGAGATCCACCGACGTCACAAAACTCTTCGCGGCCGGAATGAGGACTTCCTCCGTCCCCTTGCGAACGACAAAGACGTGATTATCCGGTATCTCCAAAATGGTCTCCACCACGCCGACCTCGTCGCCCCGCTCGTTCTCGACCGTCATCCCGATGAGGTCGCACTCAAAATACACGTCCGCTGCCAACGTCGCAGCCGGTGCACGCGGCACTTGGATCAATCCCCCGCGCAACGCCACGGCTTCCTCCGGGGTCGTCACACCAATAAGACCCATGATGTAGGTCGAGCCGGCGCGCCGAACATGCGCCACCGTCTTCTCGACCCTCTGCCCCGTCGGCTCTAAGACATGAACCTGCTTCAGATGCTCCAACCGACCAGGCACATCGCTCAACGATCGCACCTTGAACTCGCCTCGCACGCCAAAATGGCGTTCGATCCTGCCGATCGTCACCAGCTCTGCCTGAGCAGTGGTCACGTCCTAGGCGCCCTTCTTCTTTGCCGCTTTCTCCGCTTCAAACGTCTTCCAAACACCACAGCGACGGAGCAACGTCTTGACCGTCACGGTCGGCTGGGCTCCCTGGCGCAACCAGCTCAACACCCGCTCTTGCTTCAACTCCGGCAGACCCGCTTCCTTCAAGGGATCGAAGATCCCAAGAATTTCCAGGAACCGCCCATCGCGCGGCTTCCGCGAATCCGCTGCGACAACGCGGTAGAGCGGTCGCTTATGTCGTCCGGTCCTCGTCAATCTCAAATGAACAGCCACTAGATTCCTCCTTCTGTACAACACACCGTGATGATTGTGATCGACCCTTACATAGAGCGCAGAAGTTGCGCCAGCTGCCGGCGCCCTCCCGACCCTGCCATAACCTTGGCGATTTTCCTCGCCGAGAGAAACTGCTTAATTAACCGATTCACCTCTTCCACCTTCGTCCCGCTTCCGCGGGCAATCCGCTTTTTCCTGCTGCCATTGATCAACGTATGATCGCGCCGCTCGCGAAGAGTCATCGAGTCGATCATCGCCGTGACTCGTTTCATCTCTCGCTCCGGCGCTTGCCCGTCCATCGCCCCCTTGAGCTTCTGGCCGCCCGGCAGCATTCCTAAAATCTGGTCCAGCGATCCCAGGCGACTGACCTGACCCAGCTGAGCGCGGAAATCTTCCAGCGTGAACGTATTGCTGGTCAGCCGCTTCTGCGCATCCTCCGCCTGCTCGAGCGTAAAACTCTCTTGCGCCTTTTCGATCAGCGAGAGCACGTCGCCCATGCCGAGGATGCGCGAAGCCATCCGATCGGGATGAAACAACTCCAGCGCGTCCAGCTTCTCGCCCACGCCCAAAAACTTGATCGGCTTGCCGGTCACCGCCCGGATAGACAGCACCGCCCCGCCACGGGCATCGCCTTCGACCTTGGTCAGAATAATGCCAGTCAGTCCAATCCGTTGGTCGAACTGGCTGGCCATCGTGACTGCGTCCTGGCCCGTCATGGCATCGGCCACCAAGAGCACCTCGTGCGGCTGCACGGACGCTCTCACCGCCACCAACTCCCCCATCAACTCATCGTCGATGTGAAGACGCCCACCGGTATCCAGAACAACGAGATCGTACCCCTGCTCCCGCCCCCGCTCTACACCTGCCTGGCAAATGCGGACGACATCCGCATGGGAAGCCTGGGCCGGATCGACTCGATGCACGTCGATCTCGAGATCGCGCCCCAGACTCGCCAACTGATCGCCGGCTGCCGGACGGCGAGGATCTGCCGCAACCAGAAGCACCCGCTTCCCTTGCGCCTTAAAGTACCGTCCGAGCTTGCCGCAGGTCGTGGTCTTTCCCGCCCCTTGGAGCCCAACCATCATCACGACGGTAGGGGGATTCGCGGCCAGAGCCAAACCGGCTCGCTCGCGGCCCATCATCTCCCGCAGTTCGTCCCACACAACCTTGACGACCTGATGGCCGGGAGTCAAACTCTGGAGAACTTCCTGCCCGACTGCCTTGACACGAACCCGCTCGATGAAGTCCTTGACGATCTTGAAGTTCACGTCGGCTTCGAGCAGCGCAAGACGAACTTCTTTCAAGGCTTCCGCGATGTTCTGTTCCGTGAGGACACCAGAACCGCGCAACTTTTTAAAAATCTTCTCGAACTTTTCGCTAAGAGAATCCAGCATGCCGCCACAAAGAAACAGACAATAGAAGCCTTAGCCCAAGATCTCCGATCACCTCGAAAATTCTAGCAAAAGAGCATCGGGGAGTCTAAAGGACGAAGCGGGATGAAGTCAAGGGAGTGAGCGCCTCAATGTCAAGCCACGACAAGCGGGGCACTTTGAAAGCGGTGTCATTGACATGGCCTGGGCCTTTCGCTATGGTCCACCGTCACCTTCGTGAGACTATGCAGAGAGCTGTGAGGCGGTTGCGTGAGAAAATCACCCTGGGTTCTGCTCATTTTCGTGCTCATCGGTGGACTCTTAGGCGGCGTACTTGGCGAAATCCTCCGGGTCATGGCTCCACAGGGCACTATTCAGGCGGTTTTTGCGACCAGTTTCACCCCCGGCATCAGCCCACCGCTGACTATCGATCTGATCCTCATCAAGCTCACCCTTGGCTTGGTCCTGAAAATCAACCTCCTTAGCCTGCTCGGGATGTTTCTTGGCATCTATCTATACAAGAACGTCTAGGGATATTAGACCTCAGGCTTTAACTCTAGCTCCCTCAGCTTCAACGCGCGAATCTGGTTTCGAAGGGCCGCAGCCCGCTCAAACTCCAACTGCTTGGCGGCGGCCTTCATGTCCGCCTCCAGCCGCTTGATGATCTGTTCCGTCGTGTCCTCTGTTCCATAGAGAGCCGGCGACTCCGCGACTAAATCCAGTTGCACATAATCCATTTCCGCCGTGGCATATTCGAGGGACAAGACATCCTTCTTGATGCTCGTCGGCACGATGCCGTGTTTGGCATTATAGCCGGCTTGGATCGTGCGCCGGCGCCCGGTCTCGCTGATCGCCATGTGCATCGAATCGGTGATGACATCGCCGTACAAAATCACGTGCCCTCGTACGTTTCTGGCTGCCCGGCCGGACGTCTGAATCAACGACCGATAGGACCGAAGATATCCCTCCTTGTCCGCATCGAGAATCGCCACCAGGGTGACCTCGGGAAGGTCCAGCCCTTCGCGCAACAGATTGATCCCCACCAGCACGTCGAACACTCCGCGCCGCAGATCACGAAGAATCTCAGCTCGCTCCAGCGTCTTAATGTCGGAATGCAGATACCGGACCTTGATGCCAAGATCGTGATAATACTCGCTCAAGTCCTCCGCCATACGTTTAGTCAATGTGGTGATCAACACACGCCCGCCCTGCGCGACTTCCGTTCGCACTTCGCCAAGGAGATGGTCCACTTGCCCTTTGGCCGGTCGCACCTCGATAACCGGATCCATCAGACCGGTCGGGCGAATGATCTGCTCGACAAGCTCTCCCCCTGCCACATGACCCAGCTCATAGGGGCCTGGCGTCGCAGAGACGTACACCGTTTGCGCAAGACAACGCTCAAACTCGGCGAACTTGAGCGGCCGGTTATCGACCGCCGACGGCAACCGGAATCCGTACTCGACCAAGGTGCGCTTCCGCGAATAGTCCCCCTCGTACATCCCGCCGACTTGGGGAATTGTCGCATGGGACTCATCGACGATCAGCAGAAAGTCTTTGGGGAAATAGTCGAGGAGCGTCGGAGGCTGCTCGCCGGGCGCGCGACCGCTGAGATGCCGCGAGTAATTCTCGATGCCATGGCAATACCCCATCGCTCTGATCATTTCCAAATCAAACTTGGTGCGCTGCGCGATCCGCTGAGCCTCCACAAGCTGATTCTGTTTCTTGAAATAGGCGACACGTTCATCCAGTTCTTCTTCGATGCCGGTAATCGCCCGCTCGTATCGATCCGGCGCAATGAGGTAGTGGGTATTCGGATAAATCGCGACTTTCGGCAGCTTCCTGATCGACTTCCCCGTGAGCGGGTCGATTTCATGAATCGCATCGACCACGTCGCCGAACAGCTCGATCCGGACGGACACGGCGTCATTCGACGCCGGAAAAATCTCGATGACGTCGCCGCGGGCCCGGAAGGTGCCGCGGTGAAAATCCATATCGCTGCGGGCATATTGGATCTCGACCAGCTTCGCCAGGATTTTCTCCCGTCTGATCTCCATGCCCTCTTCGAGGAAAATCACCATCTCGTGATAGACCTCCGGCGACCCCAGGCCATAGATGCAGGAGACCGATGAGACGATCAGCACATCGTTTCGTTGAAGCAGTGCGGACGTCGCCGCATGCCGCATCTGATCGATCGCATCGTTGACGGAGGCATCCTTGGCGATATACGTGTTGCTTTGCGGGATATAGGCTTCCGGCTGGTAGTAATCGTAGTAGCTGACGAAATACTCCACCGCGTTGTGGGGGAAGAACTGCTTAAACTCTTGGTAGAGCTGACCGGCCAGCGTCTTGTTATGGACCAGCACCAAGGTGGGCTTCTGCACCTGCGCGACCACATTGGCCATGGTAAAGGTCTTGCCGGACCCGGTGACCCCCAGCAACGTTTGATGCTTTCGGCCAGCCGCGATCCCAGCCACCAACTTGTCGATGGCCTGACCTTGATCTCCGCAGGGCTTGAATGGAGCTTCGAGTTGAAACGGCGGCATGGCACGACCTTTCGGCCATTATCTTACCATCGGAGCAGCGTTGCACACAGGGCCGACAGTGGCGGAAGAACGAGATGCCACCGGCCCCTTGCGGGGCCGATGGCATCGGGTGTCTTAGTAGCGTGAATGCCTGGAAGGTCCACCGATCGAGGCGCCCGCTCTATGAGCGGATCCCCGATTCTCACCTTGGAACCGTCGACCAGCTGGTTCCGCGCCTCGGCGAGGCCGTGAACGAGGATCCTGAAAATCGCTGACCGGCATCGGAGCCGGCGTCGGAAGAGCGGCAAACACCGGAAGTGCAAGCTTCGTCGTCTCGATTTTCAGCTGTCTCACCATGCGAAGATACTCTCGCTCTTCGGACTGAGACAGAATCAGGAAGGTCGACCCTTCCTTCTCTGCACGACCGGTCCGACCGGTCCGGTGGACATACGAGTTCGGATTGGTCGGCAACTCATAGTGAATCACCTGGACCACATCCTGAATATCGAGGCCTCTGGCTGCCACGTCAGTGGCCACGAGCGAGCGAATCTTGCCGGCCCGAAAGGCGCCGAGCGTCCGTTCCCGCTGTGCCTGGCTATGGTTGCCGGTCAACGAACCAACCGAAGCCGGCTCTCCGCCCAAATGCGCCGCCAAGCGGCGCACCTTATACTTTTGATCACAGAACACCATCGACCGCTCCCCACCCTTCATGGTCTGGAGCAGGGTATGCACGAGCTGTGTGCGCACCTGGTCTCCAGGCACGACATAGTAGGCATGTACGATCGTCGTCGGGCTGTTGATGCCCGGATCGACAGAGATGCGCGCGGGATCGCGCTGCATGCTCTGGGCAAGCGCCTGAATGTCCCCCGAAAAGGTCGCGGAGAACAACAGCGTCTGGCGCTCAGCCGGAAGGAGACGAATAATCCGTTGAATGTCCCGCAGAAACCCGCGGTCCAACATCTGATCGGCCTCATCCATCACGAGAAACGTCACGCCACCCAACTTCAAGTGACCGGAACCGGCCAAGTCGAGCAGCCGGCCCGGTGTCCCCACCACCACCAAAGGTGGCCGCTGCAAGGCACGGTACTGACGCTCGATCGGCGTTCCGCCGTAGACCGACAGGGACGTCACGGACGCCGGAGCATACTTGCGTAGTTCCATTTCGATCTGGAGCGCCAGCTCACGCGTAGGCGCCAGCACCAAAAACTTCGGTCCGGAAGAATGGCTCGGTCCACCTGACTTGGCATAGGGGCCAGGCGCGGGCGCAGCAGCCTCCCGTCGCATCACCTGTTCGATAATCGGCAGCAAAAACGCCAGGGTTTTGCCGCTCCCTGTTTTGGCCTGCGCCATAATATCCCGCCCTTCCAACGCCACGGGAATGGCAGCCTGCTGCACCGGTGTCGGTGTCGTCAGGCCAGCCTGTATCAGGCGTTGGGCAAGGGAGGGCTGTAGATTCATATCAGCAAACGTAGACATAGAACTCCTTGTACGGGGCAAACTTCCTGGGACTGCACGGTCCGGCCTGGTCAGAGGGCCGAGAAACGCATCTAAGTGATGGGCAATTCTAGGAAGGAAATAGCGGGGCTGCCTGATAGGCAGCCCCGACGTGAGAAACACTCGCTAGGTATTAGTACCGGTCGCCGCCACGGCCACCACCACCGCCACCGGTGCGGGGCTCCTGGGGACGCGCTTCGTTGACGGTCAACGTGCGACCGCCCAACTCCGTGCCGTTCAGCGCGGCAATCGCCGATTGCGCTTCCGAATCCGAGGACATTTCCACGAATCCAAACCCGCGGGACTGGCCGGTAAACTTATCAGTAATGATTCTGGATGAGGTCACCGCTCCGTGAACAGCGAACAAATCGCTCAGCTGTTGCTCAGTTGTGGAATAAGGCAAACCACCGACGTAAATCTTAGAACCCATTGGGCTCCTCCTTTGAGAATATGTGTTGTCTTGGACTTGAGATCAAAGTGAGGAAGGAATGGGCCGAAGACGCAAAGACCATGGCGACTCAAGGCTGGCTTCCGATCAAATTCCCACACAAAACCAAAACAACATCTGTCTTAGGCCTTGTCACTCTCTGCGGTATCACCACCAGGCCTTTCGCGATGACACATGAACAGCACTCTACTCCTCAACCCCTTCAAATGCAAGCGATGACATGATCGCGCACGATGCGAGGCATCCATCTAATAGGCAGCGGGGGCAGAGAGTGGACGCTGAGAAAACAGCGGGATGGCGTGCAAGCTGTCAAAATCTAACGAGGTTTCTCCACGAATCAGGAGCCCGACTTGACCGATTGCCAACGACTGGTCTTCAACCGTCACGACGAGCTGCCCGTCGAAGAAGGTTTCGATAAAGTCCTTGCTGATGATCGTATTTCGCTGAATCCGCAACGTATGCCAGGGGACCGCCTTGGGCACAATCGACGACCGCCCGAGCCTCAGTTCCTTGCCATCCACCACCCGAATCACGTCCAGCGTTTTCGCCGCAAAATCGACCACCGCCGCATAGAAGTGCGTAGCATCCTTCACCCCGAACACCACTCCACCCACTCCCGCCGCAGCGTCGAGGGGAAATCGCACCCTAACCGACACATCCGGATATTCATACTGAAACCCGTTGGCGACGATTAGCCGGTAGCAGGTCACGGCCTGGCACGACGAACTCACGACCAAAATGTTGGACGCCGAGGGGGCATCGGTATCTGCCTTGATCGTCCAGTCCGCAGCAGGCCCCTCGCCAAACCCTAACACTGAGAACCCAGCAGGAGCCTCGCCTGGCTTCTGCAAGTCGAAGGTCCAGCGATTGAACAGTCCCTCGCGGGCCTGATCTTTCAAGTTAGTTTCTTTTTCCGCTCGGCTCTCCAACTGAACAGCCTGAGCCCCTTCACCACAGAGGCTCCACTCACCGACGATCACGGCGACTACAAGGGACAACGAAATCAGGCCGATACGACTGAGGCCACATCTTCTCATGTCCATTTACTCGATCCTCTTCTTACTTCGATGACCGTGTCTTGATATCGAGAATGTCCTGCTGGGATCGGTCACGCGCCGCCATGATAGCCTTCCGCCGTTGCCACCGATCCCACGTCCACCACCGAAGGCAATCCCGAAATGTGACGACCGGAGGTAGCGCACTTCCACCTGGCGCATGCTGAAACTCATAGCCCTGTCGCGACTCACGATTCTCGAAGAATCGGCGATAGAGATGATCGTATAAACCTTTGCCCGAGTCGCCTGCGGCCACGGCACCCTCCCTACCATAAATTAAACCGGATCATCTCCCCTAGCCCTGCACGCGACATAGTACATTGGCCCGAAGCCGCTCTGCAACGGACCTGTCAGGCTATGCTATAGTTCTGCGGCACTTCGAAAGGCTTACCGCATGAACGGCTCAACGCGCAGACGCTCCCCCTCCCTTTTCGCAGTCACACTCCTGGGAGTCACCTTCATTCTCCTTCCCCTAGGCGCTCAAGGCTTCGCGCAAGCAGAAGAAGACCAGCAGGCCTTCAGTCGCGCACTCGACAGCCTCTCGATTGAGCGCATGCTCGCCGACGTTGCGACGCTCAGCGGCCCTTCATTCAACGGCCGTCAAACAGGCACAGCAGACGATATAGGGTCAGCCAGATGGGTCGCCGAGCAATTTCTGGCCTCCGGCCTCTCACCGGCAAATACCGGCGTGAATCCCCTCATTCATCCAGGGACGGGACTGAGTCATGCGAATGGAATCATGGCCAAAGTGGTCACGGCTCTAACAATTGCCCCGGCCCCCTTGCTTCGCATCTCGACAAGCGACGGCTTGCTCACTACACAGCTCGGGACAGACTATCTCCCCATCCTCGATTCGCCCTCAGCCGAAGCTCGCGGGCCGATCGTGTTTGTCGGCTATGGAATCATCGATGCAACGCAGAGCATCGACGACTACGCCGGAGTCGATACCACCAACGCTATTATCCTGTTCCTCCGCGGCACACCCACGCACTACAAGGGAAGCGTCAGCCACGCAGACAAGGTGCGTTTCGCACGACAGAAAGGTGCAATCGGCTACCTCACAGCCACGGGGCCGGTGCTCAGCTCCTATGAGACGCGCCGCGGCGTCACGGGAGAGCCGGGCGCCTTTTACGGACTCTCCTCCCAATCCGACACGCTCCCGGGAGCCTGGGTCAGTACCGCTCTGGCTGAGCAGATCCTCGCTACGATCAATCCTGCGGAACCAAGCCCACTGCGTGCACTACAAGAAAAACTGAATCACTCCCCTGCCTTCCAATCGATCAATACCGGCCGTTATGGCTCGCTCGATTGGCAGACTCGCACAGAAGACGGCCTCCTCATGAATGTACTCGCCTTCTTGCCCGGGAACGATCCGCAGAAGACACAGGAGATCATCGTGATCGGGGCGCATCGTGACCACTTTGGACGGCAGGCAGGCCTGCTCTTTCCCGGTGCCGACGACAACGCCTCCGGCACCGCGGTAATGCTGGAAGTCGCCCGCGCCATGGCCCAGGCAGGAGCAAAGGCCAAACGGACCATCTTGTTCGTCTCGTTTAGCGGAGAAGAACAGGGACTCGTCGGCTCCCGGCTCTATCTCGAACGGGCGGTCTCGCCCATCGGCATGACCAGAGCCATGATCAACATCGACCATGCGGGAATCGGGAATGGCAGACTAACGATCGGAGTGACAGGCTTCGAGAAGAACGTGGCGCTTGAAGCGGGACAGACAGTTGGGCTTGCGGAGAAGCTGGATCTCTTCGGATTCTTTCCCGGCGGCGATCACGTCCCATTCAAAGAGGCTGGTATCCCGACCGTCACCATCGTCAGCGGCGGCATCCACCCTCACTTTCACAAACCCGGCGATCGCGCCGACACCATCAATCCTGAGATTCTGCACAACGTAGCCAGATACGTCCTCACCCTCGCCTGGCAACTGGCGAATATTCCTTAGCAGGATGCGTGAATGCTGCGCAGGATGCTCAAAAAGGCCGCTCAGCAAGGCCGCAGCCGATGAAAGCACCGGAGGCGTAGCCCCTGGGCTACGTTGAGGATGCTTTCGAGGCGAGAACGATGCTGACGGACTTTTTCAGCACCTTGCTATGGGATCTCGTCGAGAATATTGGATTGAATCGGTAGCAGCGGCGCAGTCTGGCGGGGAGGACCGGGAAGGACAAGCGGCGAACCAACCTGGTTGGCACCTTGGATCAATCCGATCGAGAGTTGTGGCCCGAGCGTGGTTACAGCCCCGCTCCACGCTTGGCCGGTCGTGGGATTCCGAAAGCTGAACGATTGGAAATTGTTCCCAGGGTTATAGAGAAATCCCTGCGTGCCCTGATTGTCGAGATAGAGATTTCCTGGGCCGGTCAGATTGAACAGTGGCGCGACCCCCCCATCGAATGAACGAACGCTGGAGATCGATTGCCCCCACACTCGCGAGTCCAACGGCAGGAACGAGAACAGGAGCAGGGCCAGCGCAGCAATCACCCCAACCCGACGATTGATGTCCCCGATCTGATGGCCCTGAAGTCCCATTGCATTTAGTCCATGACAGGCTTGCGTGTTGTCATTATAGTATGGATAAATATTCCTTGTCGATCAAAGGGGGCGTTATGGGGCACCGCACCGGAACAAATGGATGGTGGCGCGCATGTGGCTATGCCATGGGCATCGGGATGATCCTGTTACCTGGGCACAGCTGGGGTCTGGAGGTCGGCAAGGCTCAGCCCGCGGAACGACGGGAGCCCATCTCCCTCGCCGACGCGGCGCTTCAAGCGCTGAGGCATAACCTGGACATCAATATCAGCCGCCAGACGAAAGACAGCCGCCAAGCCGACATAACCGTCGAACAAGCCAAGTTCGACCCGACTCTGAGCGTGAACGGACAATACAATCGAACGGTGAACCCCCTCAACCGGCCGGTATTCGGCGGAACCCCCGGTGCCTTGGGAGAAATTACGACCTTCGATCAACGGAACCACTCCGTCACGCTCGATGCGACAACGAACTTGCTCACCGGCGGCAATGTCGACCTGAACTATAGCCCCGGTCGGTCGAGCGTAAACCAGAATGTGGCCGGTGGTTTCCTGTTCAACCCCGCTTATACAGGAGGCCTCGCACTGACGCTCACGCAACCTTTGCTCCGCAACGCCGGCTTCGACGTCACCAAAACCTTCATCCGCGTCGCGCAGAACAATGCCACCGTCGAGGAACATGTCTTTCGCGATCGTGTCCTCACCGTCCTGGCCACGGTGGAACAAACCTATTGGGAAGTCGTCTTCGCCAATGAGAATCTAAAAGTGGCAGAAGCCGCCCTGAAAGCGGCACAGGAACTCCTGGCCAGCAACCGCGCGAAAGCAAAGGCCGGCATCATGTCGATCGTCGATGTCTTGCAAGCAGAAGCGGCCGTCGCATCGCGGGTGGAACAAGTACTGGTCGCGGATAAAACGATTCGAGACCAGGAAGATCAGTTGCGCCGGCTACTCAATCCGGCGGAAGAAGATCTGCGTCACGATGTGCGCTTGACCCCGCTCGACCAACCGGCTGTGACCCTCGAACCCATCAGCCTGCAGGAAGCCATCGACACGGCCATCGAGCAGCGTCCGGAAATCGTCCAAGCGAAGAAGAATATGGAGACGAGCGATCTCAATACCAAGTTTGCCAAAAACCAGATTCTTCCGACCCTCTCGTTCCAAGGCACGATGGGAATGGCAGGGCTCGGGAAAGACTACAGCGATTCGGTGAACCGGAACCTCAGCGGCGATTACTATAATTATGGCGCGGGCCTCGTCTTAAGCTACCCGCTTGGCAACCGCTCCGCCTGGAGCACCTACAACAAACGGCAGCTGGAGGCAAAGAACGCCGAAGCGTCACTCGTGAGCGTGCGGCAGCAGATTATCGTGGGAGTCCGCGAAGCGGTCCGACGCGTCCAAACGGATTTCAAACGGATCGAAACCACCAGATCGGCCAGAATCATGGCCGAGAAGCAGTTGCAGGCGGAACAAGAGCGATTGAAGGTGGGACTGAGCACGACCCGCTTTGTCCTCGACTTCCAACGCGATCTTGCGACGGCCCAAGGGAACGAGCTGCGCGCCACAGTTGACTACAACAAATCCCTCTCCAACCTCGCGCGGCACAAAGCCACGACGCTCGACCGCTATAATCTCCAGCTGAACTGACGACCCCCATGATGGAGCCTGAGTCTGGTTCGCACGCGGCAGCGACTCAGGCAGCAGAACGGGGAGCAGCCCTCGCGCTGTTCCCCATCGCTGCGACGCTCGACTTCTACACCCTTCCCGCCTCGCTCCAAGAACAGACACTCGTCCAATTCACGCCACAGATCCTCGCCTATTTTGCGTTCGGCCTCTGGGCCACACATAACCGTGACATCCTGTCTCGGTTCGGGCTTGAAAAATGGAAAGTGCGACAGGGCCTCCGCTGGGGGCTGCCAACCGGCCTGCTGCTCGGCTGCCTGAACACGTTCGTGATTCTCTCGGTCTATCCGCATCTGGGCTATGACATCAGTTTCCTCACGACAACTCCGCATGCCCACCTCCCCCTCTTGGTCATGGCCCCCTGGTTCATCTGTGGCATTGCCATTTTCGTGGAAATAAATTTTCGTGGCTTTGTCTTGGGACGGCTCGTCTCGCTTGAATCGAATCTCTGGAGCTCCCCTGTGGCCAGACGCCTCTCGCCGCTCGCTCTCTTCACCAGCGCCCTGCTATTTGCATTCGACCCCTTCATGGTGAATACTTTCCAGCACCTTCATTGGATCGCGCTATGGGACGGTCTCATCTGGGGCATCATCCGGCTGCACACCAAAAACCTCTATGCCACGATCATCGCCCACGCAGTGGAAGTATTGGTGATGTATGGCGCCCTCCGTGTCACCCTGATGCCGTGAGCACCCCATGAACCCTTCGTTCTCAAGCTTTCTGGTGAATGACGTTTTCGGGGACCCCGGCGTCTATGTGGACGTCCGCTGGTCAAAGCGGGCTCTGCTGTTCGATCTGGGCCACAATGACGGGCTGGGAGCGACGAGGCTCCTGCGTGCCACCGACATCTTCATTTCCCATACACACGTAGACCACTTCATCGGCTTCGATACAGTCCTGCGAGTAGCGCTGGGACGAGGCAAGACCGTCCGACTATTCGGCCCTCCCGGACTCATCCATAATGTGCAGGGGAAGTTGCAGGGCTACACATGGAATCTGGTTGATGGCTATCCCCTGACCCTCGACGTCCAGGAGTTTCACCCTCAAGAAATCCGGCGGACACTGTTTCGTGCAACCGATTGGTTCCGCCCCGCTGAACAGCCGACGCAGCCTCTCGCGCCGGAGCCGGCCACAGGCCAATTCACGGTCCTCACCGATCCTATGTTCACCGTGAACGCGGTCTCCTTGAACCATCGTATTCCCTCGCTTGCCTATTCCCTGGAGGAACCGTTCCACATCAATGTAAACAAACAGAAGCTCCACGAAGCAGATCTGCCGGTCGGTTCCTGGCTCAAGGATGTGAAGCAGTACATCTGGCAGGGCCAACCGGACGAGTTCCGCTTCACGGCCACCCTCTACGACAAGCACCGTCGCGAGGAGCGTGAGCTGATTTTGGGCGAGATCAAAGAACGATTCTGCACCATCTCGCGCGGACAAAAAATCGCTTATGTCGTCGATACCAGATTCGACGAAGAGAATGAAGCGAAAATCATCGCCCTCGCTCGAGGCGCAGACATACTCTACTGCGAATCGCCCTACCTGGACGTGGATGCCGAAAAGGCTCGCGCCCGGTATCACCTGACAGCCAAACAGGCCGGCCTCATGGCACGCAACGCTCAGGTGCACGCCCTGGTTGTGTTTCACTTCTCGCCACGTTATACCGGACAGGGCGAGGCCTTACAGCGCGAGGCGATGGACGCGTTTCACGGGACCTGATGAGGAGGCAGCGTGAATGACTTTGTAAAGTATGCGGTGTATTTTCTGTTGGGCGGCACCATCGTCAGTGTCTCCACGTACCTTGGGTCTCAAGGCCGTTCGTTTCTCGCCGCCTTTGCCAGCACATTTCCTGCCATCACAGGAGCAACATTCGTGCTGATTTACTTGAACGGTGGCAGCGAGTCGCTGGTGGGATACGCGAAGAACCTCTTGTGGTTTGTACCGCCCTGGATCGTCTACGTCATTGCCATGATTCAGAGCGTTCCGCGGATCGGGTTCTGGCCTGCCATGGCCCTGTCCATGACGCTGTATTTCGGCTGTGTCGGGCTCGTCAAGCTTGCGATCCGATAATTTCCCGCTACGCCTGCACGCCGACGTTCCCGAACACAAGACCATCTCGCCCTCCACACGCTCTCCCTCTGATGCGACTGCGCAGCTGCTCGCTCGATCCGTCCTTGAACCCCCGCAGCCGGATTGTTACGATGCGCAGATTTTCGTGAGCCCGCAACAATCTATGGCAAGCGCTAGACAGCCTCCCGTTCCTTCCGGCGACCTGATCGTCGAGGGAGCACGGCAAAACAATCTCAAGAACATCTCGCTCCGCATCCCCCATAATCAGGTCACGGCCATCACGGGGGTATCAGGATCGGGGAAATCCTCTCTCGCGTTCGACACGCTGTTTGCCGAAGGCCAATGGCGCTATGTGGAATCGCTCTCCATCTATGCCAGGATGTTTCTCGATAAGGTCAATCGACCCGATGTCGACCGAATCATCAACGTCCGACCTGCCATTGCGATCGAGCAAAAGAACCCGATCCGCACCGCCCGCTCGACGGTCGGAACCACGACCGAAATTGCCGACTTGCTGCGGCTCCTCTTCGCTAAAGTAGGCCATCCGGTCTGCCCGGATTGCGCCATCGATGCACGCAGCTTTCATCCTGGCAGCGTCGCCGACGACCTCTTGAGCCATTGCCCAGATGCACGGGCGATGATCCTGTTCCCTGTCAAAGCCCCGGCGCTGAAACAAGACCAGGCCTTTCTCCAATCGCTGCTCCTACGAGGCTTCACCAGAATACAGTGCGACAAGGAGATCCTCGACCTCCACGAGATCCACAGCCTGCCCAACACCAGGCCGGACCATCTCTATGTGGTCCTCGATCGGCTGGTGATCCGGGAAGACAACCGATCCCGCCTCGTCGAAGCGATCGAAACCGCGTTTCGCGAAGGCGAGGGCCTCTGCCGTGTGGAGGTCATCGACCAGAGACCCCGAACTTACAGCACGGACTTTCGCTGCCAGCAATGTGGCAGAACCTTCGAACCGATTCGTCCAGTCCTCTTTTCCTTCAACCATCCACTCGGCGCCTGTCCCGAATGCAAAGGGTTCGGCAATATTCTCCGGTACGATCCCGACCTCGTCATCCCCGACCACAGCAAGTCGCTGGCCCATGGCGCCATCGAACCCTGGAGCAAGCCCAGCGGCGATTGGTGGCAGAAGCAAATGTTGCTCTCCATGAAGCGGCGCGGAGTTGACCTCGCCCTCCCCTACAAGGATCTGCCACCGAATATTCAGCAGATACTATGGAAGGGAGAGGGCAAGCTGGAGGGGATACAACAATTCTTCGAATACTTGGAAGGGAAGCGTTACAAACTGCATGTGCGCGTGATGCTCAGCCGCTACCGGACGCCGGTCCCCTGCCCGACCTGCGCCGGATCTCGTCTCAAGCCCGACGCGCGCTACGTGAAGATCGCGGGGCGGGACATTCACGAGCTTTCGTCCCTCACGATCGAAGAGGCTGCCGCCTGGATCTCATCCCTTCCCCTCTCTCCCTACGAAGAACAGGTCGCCCGCGACATCCTCCGACAACTGACAGCCAAACTCGGCTTTCTCCTCCGCGTAGGCCTCAGCTACCTCACGCTCTCCCGCCAGACCCGCACCCTTTCAGGAGGAGAAGCCCAACGAGCGGCCCTGGCCCACCAACTCGGTGCCCGCCTGGTCGGCACGCTCTACGTCCTCGACGAACCGACCATCGGTCTCCACCCGCGCGACACCGCGACGCTCGCCGGCATCCTGCGAGAACTGGCAGCACAGGGCAACACCGTAGTCGTCGTCGAACACGATCGCCAGATGATGCTGGCATCCGACTATCTCGTCGAACTGGGCCCCTTGTCCGGTGAGAAGGGCGGCGAGGTGATCTGCGCAGCGCCACGGCAGGAATTCATAGCAGACCACCGCTCGATCACGGCGCGCTACCTGCGTGGCGAAGACGAGATTACAACTCCGCAGTCGCGCCGAAAAGGAAACGGAAAAGTCCTTGTTATAGCAGGAGCTTGCGAGCATAACCTCAAGGATCTGTTCGTCCGCATTCCGCTCGGCATGTTGGTCTGCGTCACCGGCGTTTCAGGGTCGGGCAAGAGTACGTTGGTCGAAGACACGCTCTACCGAGCCGTCGCCCGTGCCTTTCGCATCGAGTCACTGCCCATGGGCAAGTTCCGCGCGATTAAGGGGATCGAGCATCTGACCGGCATCAAGCTCATCGATCAGGAACCGATCGGCCGAACGCCGCGCTCAAATCCCATCACCTACCTGAAAGCCTTCGATGAAGTGCGTTCCCTCTTCGCCTCCGAACGCGAGGCGCTCAGAAACGGGCTCACGCCAGGCCATTTCTCCTTCAATACGGCCGGAGGCCGGTGCGACAAATGCGAAGGAAGCGGCCTCGAAAAGCTGGAGATGTATTTCTTTCAAGATATCTACGCCACCTGCGAAGCCTGCGACGGAAAGCGATTTAAACCAAACGTCCTTTCCATTCGCTATCGCGGGAAAACGATCCATGACGTGTTGCAGATGACGGCTGAAGAAGCGCTGGGATTTTTCAGCGGTTCGCCCAAGCTCACGGAAAAGCTCCACCTGCTCTCCTCCATCGGGCTCGGCTATCTCCGGCTCGGCCAATCTGCCACGACCCTCTCAGGCGGCGAGGCCCAGCGGCTGAAGATCGCCGCAGAACTCAAAGGCTCCTCTGCAAAGAATGGGCTCTACATCATGGACGAGCCAACCACGGGACTGCACGTCGAAGATATTAAGAAGCTCCTCGCGATGCTGCAGAAACTGGTGGACAGCGGCAATACCGTGGTGGTGGTGGAACATAACCTGGATGTGATCAAGAGCGCAGATTGGATCATCGACCTAGGGCCGGAAGGCGGCTCGGCTGGCGGGCAGATTGTGGCGGAAGGGCGACCAGAACAAGTGGCGAAAGTGGCAGCCTCTCATACTGGACGATTTCTCGCCCCTCTGTTTACCCGTGAACGCCTATAGCCCCGGTCGCTTCTCGGCTATCAGAAGCATCTCTATGGGCTGGCCTGCTCGACGCACATCTAACCGAATAGTCTGCCCGCCTTGAACCTGACAGAGCCGTTTCGCTTCCCGCTCGGAGGACACGCTCGATAATACCGTGCCGTTACAGGCGATAACTCGATCGCCGACCTTGAGGCCCGCTTTCTCGGCAGGCAGGCCGGCGCGAAGTTCCCGCACGAGATAGTAGCGAGCGCCCCCTGATTCCTGCAAATCCCAATTGACGCCGATTCGTCCGGACCCGAGCAGCCCGGTTTGTGAACCGAACCGGGCAAGGATGCGATGGGCGATGACACGGGCCAAGCCCTCTGGATCATCGGCCGTGGCATCCGAACCCTGCCCTTCCCCGTTGAATAACACCAGGCCGCTTTCGACGTCGATCATCCGAAAGGCCAGCGACACGTGGCTGACCTGGTCTCCCTCGGTTCGCTCCCATTGCTGCACTTCGCCCACCACGATAGCGTGCGCACCGACGAGTTTCCCGACTTTGAGCACCTCGGCATCGTCGCCATGCTTCAGTTGAACGACCTGTTCCTTGAAGACTTCGTCAAGCTTGGCTCGCTCAACCATGCTGACATCTAAGTCCAGCAACAAGGTCGTCACAATCCCGGCGACACGCGAACCGGATCCTTGGACGGCTGCCGCATCGACAAACGGCATCACGGCCATCGTCCGATAGCGATCGATCGTCTCTCGATTGATCGGGCCGACGCCGGTTACAACCGGCTCAGGACGTCCGAGCATCCCACCGGATCCTAGGGCACCAGTGCCGGACGAGGCGCACGCGCGGCGCCGCTGCAAAATCGCTGACGGTGTACCCCAGGCACAGAGTTCATCGTTCACCAGCACGACATGGTAGGGATATTCGCGTTGATGTTCCGAGGCGATGTTGGTGAAGGGATAGAAAATGCACCCGCCGATCCAGATCGAGACCGGACAGAAGGCCAGCTCATAGAGCCATTGTTTGCGGGCTGTGAGGGAATATTCCCAGACCAGCAAACGGCCATCGTCGCGCAACACACGGTCCGGCCGACCAACCTGCTCGATGACCTCGGCCTTCGTCATCGGCACGGCCAGCCGGTCCAGCTTAGATTCCGACTTCACCACGGTATAGAGCACGCCGCATCCGGAGCAGACATAGGCGAGGAGGGCCAGCCCCAGCCAACAGCCAATCCGTCTCATCATCGTAGTGCAACTCCAGGGAGGCCGACCGCACGATGAGGCAGGGTAACACCGGCACAAGAGGGCTGCAATGGAATGATCGGGAGATCATGGCACGGGGCGCTGGGCACGCGGCAAGAGAAGAAAAAGAAATTCTCTCAACCTATCGCCTCGTGCCTCTCGCCCCTAGCCTGGCTAGTTAAGCGAGGGGTCGAAGGGCATCTCTGCGTAATGGCGGTAGTCGTCACCGAGCGCACTCACGATGTCAGGCCAGACACGCGTGGGGTCCTTGTCGAAGACAACATTGGGATCTGCCGGAATAGTAAACCAGGAACCGGTCTGCATTTCTGATTCCAACTGCCCTGGGCCCCAGCCGGAATAGCCCAGGTAGGCGCGAAACGCCTCCCGCCCTTCACTGGTAGTCAAAATGCGATCGACGAGGTCTGTATCCCCGCCGAGGCAGATCCCATCGAACACATGATGGGAGTTCTCAGGCAGTTGATCCAAGCGATACAGCATCATGACCTGATTCGTTTGCACCGGCCCTCCGGAAAAAAGGACGTGCCGTTGGCCTTCGAGGATCGGCACTTGCGGCAACGCCTCCGAGACCGACATCGCCGTCGGGCGATTCACGACAACACCCAGCGCGCCTTCGGTCCCATGCTCGCAGAGCAACACGACGGTCTGCCGAAAGTTCGGATCGCGCAAGGACGGCGCCGCGATGAGGAAGATGCCTTTTCCGAGTGGAGCTTTCATGGTCATAATCCTACCGTGCG
>JBEGVJ010000073.1:0-50097 GCA_041178465.1 Nitrospirota bacterium | reverse complement strand
TTCACTGGAATCGGATTGGTCTCATAGAAGAGCGCATTGAAGAGCGGCGATAATTCGAAGTGAATCCGCCGCGCCTCTTCAACCTGTCCGCTCAAAAAGGCCTTGACCAGTTGCGCCATCTGGAGTGGGACGATGTTCGAGGTCACACTGATAACGCCCTTTCCTCCGACTGCCATCATGGGCAAAGTCAGGGCATCGTCGCCGGCCAGCACCGTCATCCGGTCGCCGCACATATTCGCGATCTCGGAGGCCTGCTGGACTGACCCGCTTCCCTCCTTGATCCCGACAATGTTCTGTAATCCAGAAAGCCTGGCCACAGTGGAAGGCAGCATGTTCACGCCGGTTCGGCCTGGAATGTTATACAAAATCTGGGGCAGATCTACGGACTCCGCGATCAATTTGTAATGTCGGTAGAGCCCCTCTTGCATCGGCTTGTTGTAATAAGGCGTGATGATCAGCGCCCCGTCGGCCCCCGCCTCCTTGGCATGCTTCGTAAGGGATACCGCTTCTGCCGTGCTGTTGGAGCCGGTTCCGGCAATCACGGGGACACGCCGATTGACCACCTCGACGGTCAATTCGACCACGCGGTGGTGTTCCTGGTGCGAAAGGGTGGCGGACTCGCCGGTGGTGCCGCAGGGCACAATCCCACTCGTTCCATTGGCAATTTGCCATTCGATGAGATCGCCGAAGGCCCGTTCATCGACCTTGCCATTCCTGAACGGGGTCACGATGGCAATCAATGCACCTGTAAACATGCTGACTCCTTCACCAAAGACGCGTCTGCCGCGCTCACTGCTCAATCAAGAAATGCCGGAATGGTTTCGCCCTTCACCAGGTCTTCGTAGGTCTCCCTGGCCTTGATGACGTGGATTTCCCCGTCTTTGATCAAGACTTCCGGTACCCTCGGCCGCGAATTGTAATTGGAGGCCATCACGAATCCATAGGCTCCGGCGCTCATCACTGCCAACAGGTCACCGGGGTTGACCTCCGGCAGCGACCGGTCCTTCGCCAGAAAGTCGCCCGACTCACAAACTGGACCGACGACATCCACATTATGCTTGGGCCGCTTGAGCACCGCCTCTGAGACGGGACGAATCTCGTGATAGGCCCCGTAGAGGCTCGGCCTGATCAGGTCATTCATCGCCGCATCGACGATAATAAATCGTTTCGCTTCGCCGTCCTTCCGATACAACACCTTCGTCACGAGAATGCCGGCGTTGCCGACAATGACACGGCCAGGCTCCATGATGAGGGTGACATTCAAATCCTTCAACAGCGGCAACACGGCATCCGCGAGATCCTGCGGCAGCGGCGGCGTTTCGTCCGAGTAGGTGATGCCCAGCCCGCCACCGATATTCACGTACCGGATGTTGATGCCCTGGGCCTTCAAGGCGGCGACCAACGTCACCACCTTCTTCACGGCCTCGACGAACGGCGTGACTTCGGTCAACTGCGACCCGATATGTTTATGCACCCCGACCACGTCGATGTTGGCGAGCGAAGAGGCCAGCGTGAACTCTTCGAGCGCCCGGTCGGCGGCAATCCCGAACTTGCTCTTCTTCAGGCCGGTCGAAATGTAGGGGTGCGTTTTCGGATCGATGTCGGGATTGATGCGCAGAGCGACCCGTGCTTTGACCCCGACGGACGCCGCCACCTCATTGATCGCCTGCAATTCTGCCGGCGATTCGACGTTGAACATGAGGATGTCGGCCTTCAAGGCCTCGCGGATCTCCTCATGGTTCTTGCCGACCCCCGCGAACACGATCTTCGAGGGCGGCACGCCGGCTTTGAGCGCCCGAAACAGTTCGCCGCCTGACACAATATCCACTCCGCTCCCCTCCTTCGCCATCAGACGAAGGATCGCGATATTGGAATTCGACTTCATGGCGAAGGCAATCACATGGGGCAGACTCTTGAACGCCCCATCGTAGGCCCGAAAATGGCGCACGAGGGTCGTATAGCTATAGATGTAGCAGGGCGTGCCGACCTCTTTCACGATCCGGCTGACCGGCACCTGCTCGCAATACAACTCGCCCTGTCGATACTCGAAATTATGCATCCTGCAAATCCTCATTGAGAAGTTCGAGGCCGGCGAGCGAAAAGCCCTCCAACGACGCCTCGAACGCGTCCTTAAACTTGCGATAACGAACCTTCACGTGCGGAATCGCAACCTTCATCGCATCGGAATCCAACAACGATTTGAGGGCCTCGGGCGTCGTCAACTTGAGATGCTCGAAGTTGACGATGATGTCCATCCGAGCCTGATCGGCCGCATCCTTGATCCGCCTGATCAGCTCCTGCGCATTCAACTGATCGAGGGTGCCCTCAAGGTCCACGAACAATGCCGCGAACTTATCGTGCCGTTTAGCCTTGATGTTCAGCACCAGGTTTTGGGCCGACAGCGCTGCCGGGTCGAACCGCTGCTTCAGCGCGTACAGCGCACTGGGAATCAATCGCTCCTTGTCCAAGACCGGAAGCTTCGCCTGGAGATTCTTCAACACCCCCGCGAGCGGCGACAGGGTCCCCTTGGGGCAGGACCGCTTGACCAGTTTCCGGAATTCCCGATTCATCTCCCATCGCGGAATCAGTCGCTGGCTCGTGCCGGACAGTCGTTTCCAGATCGAGGGGAGCGAATAGAACTGGTGGTTGGCCCAGTGAAAGCCCTCTTGCAGCTGCTCGGGCGTCATCCGGCTCGGCTGATACACCACATGTTTGCCATCGTACTTCGCCCAATCCTTATCGAAAATGCGGCCGGCCTTGTCGTAGCGGTCGAACAAGGCTGTGCCGGGAAGGGGCGTCAGCACGTTGAAATACGCCAGCTCCACCTGGTTCTTTGTTAAGAAGTCCACGGCCCGCTCGAACACGGACTCGTCGTCGCTGTCGAATCCGAACACGATCCCGGGATTCACCATGATCCCGTAATCGTGAAACATCTTGATCTCCTGGGAGAACTTCTGCACCCGGTTGAACGGCTTATTCGTTTCTTCCAGGGAATCTTCATCCAGCGATTCCATCCCGACGAAGACTGACACACAGCCGCTCTCGGCCGCGAGCTTGACCATCTCCTCGTCGTCAGCCAGAAAGAGGGTGGACTGGCAACCCCACTTAATCTTGAGCGGCTTCAGCGCGGCCCAGAGCTCGCGGCAATAGGCGCGATTGCTGTTGTGCAAGTCATCGACGAACGCGATGATGCTGCCGTCCTCGATACCCACCCTGATCCGCAGCGCGGTGACGAAGGCGCTCCACAGCGGCTCGTCGCGTAATCGCTCGACCAGCTCGCTGCGGATCCATCGCTGGACGTTCCGAAGCTCTGTGACCACTTCCTCCACCGGACGACGTCTCGTCGTCTTTCCGTTAAAGGGGGACACGCTGCAGAACTCGCAATCGAAATGGCAGCCTCTGGTCGTAAAGCTACATTGTCTCGTCATGTACGAGTCGGGGCTCAACAATTCAACACGGGGGCTCTTGTACTGCTCCAGCGACGGAAACGAGGTCATCCGATACAGCCGCTGCATCGTCCCCGCTTCATAATCCGCGACCAACTGCGGCCAGAGATCTTCGGCTTCCCCACAGACAATCGCGTCGGCATACCGGAGCGCTTCCTCGGGACAGTAGGTGGGATGGACGCCCCCCATCACGATCGTTCTGCCCCGCTTGCGGAACTCCGTGGCGATCTCATAGGCGCGGGGGGCATAGCAGGTCATGATAGAGAGCCCGACCATGTCGCAGGGATAGTCGAAATCGATATCTTGAACCGCTTCATCGACCAGCGCTACATCCCAATGCTCCGGCGTATAGGCGGCGATCGTCGGCAAGCTCAACTTGGGAAACCAGACGGCCCGCCGCTCCGACGCGGTCAACCGGTAGGGGTTGTCGCGAGGATAGGGATCGACCAGCAACAGCCGTTTACCTGGCGCCCGCTTGGCCGTTGATGCCTGCTCAGCTGACTGCCCCTGCCACGTGGGCTGAATAAGTTCCATGGGCGATCCTCCTCACCTTTATCCGGTTATCCGGCTATACAGGTACGGCAGATGACGGCTCCATCATGACTAACGAGTTCCCACCGGTCGCAACGGGGGGAGGTTCACATCCTGCCCCTGCAGCGCCGGATCTTGTGATGGCTCGACAGGCGCGTCTCTTGTTGCAGCCTCACGTTGTTGCAACTCCAGCGCCTCTTGTTTCTTTTGTTGCCGAATGGTTGGATTCACCCCGACATTTTCAGGAGGAACCGGCAACCCTGGAACCCCGCAGGCCACCAACGCTCCCATCGTGACGCCAACCACGATAGCCGTCGCACTCGACACCCGCGCCGTCATGAGAACTTCCGCTCGAGTTCTTTGATGCGTTGTTCTACCCGCACTCTGGCCGTCCCGCCTATTTGGGACTTCTGATCGATCGCGGCCGTGACCGTCAACCGAGCGAAGAGACCCTTTTCAATTCGTGCGGAAAATTCCCGCAACTCCTGGAGCGAGAAGTCCGTGAGTTCCCGGCCTTGATCCAACGCGGCTCGCACCAACCGGCCGGTGATCGCATGCGCTTCACGAAACGGCACCCCTCGGCCCACAAGATAGTCCGCCACTTCCGTGGCCAACATCCCACCACCCTGCACCGCCTGTTCGAGGACGTTACGATTCACAGTGACCCGGCGCATCAGCTCCGTCAAAACCTCCACCGACGCAGCGACGGTATCGAGAGCATCAAATAGCGCCGGCTTGTCCTCCTGGAGATCTCGATTATAACTCAACGGTAACGCCTTAAGGGTGGTCAGCAGATTGACCAAATGACCATAGACGCGGCCCGTCTTGCCCCGCACCAATTCCGGCACATCGGGATTCTTCTTCTGCGGCATCATGCTACTGCCGGTGCAGAAGGCATCCGGCAGATCGACGAACCGGAACTCCTGCGACGACCAGAGAATCAGCTCTTCGCTGAGCCGGGACAGATGCATCATCGTGATCGAAAGAACCGAGGCCACCTCGATCATGAAGTCGCGATCGGACACGGCATCGAGACTGTTTTGCGTCACGGAAGGAAATCCCAACAGCTTGGCCGTGAACGATCGATCGACCGGATAGTTCGTCCCCGCCAGCGCGCCGGACCCCAGCGGCATGACATTCAATCGCGCCACCGCATCGCGAACCCGCCCCTTGTCCCGTTCGATCATTTCCACATAGGCCAGGAGATGATGGGCGAACAGAACCGGCTGCGCCCGCTGCAAATGCGTGTAGCCCGGCATCGCCACGGTCCGATTCGCTTTCCCCTTTGCCACCAAAACCCGTTGGAAATTTTCCAGATAGGCCGTGAGCTGGCCGAGCTGGTCCCGCAAGTAGAGGCGAATATCCAGCGCGACTTGATCGTTGCGACTCCGCCCGGTATGCACCTTGCCGCCAAGGGGCCCAATCAATTCCGTCAGCCGTCGCTCGATCGCCATGTGAATGTCTTCGTCTTGTGGCGTGAAACGAAAGCGGCCCCGATCCAGCTCCCGCTTCACCGACTCCAGCCCCTTCACGATCGCCTTGGTCTCGGCGGCGGTCAATACGCGCGCCTTCCCCAAGGTCTGGCAATGGGCGATGCTCCCCTGAATGTCATAGGCGTAGAGCCGGCGATCGACCGCCACCGAGACAGTGAAGGCTTCCACCAGCCGATTCGTCTGTTGCGTGAACCGCCCGCCCCAGGCCTTTTCGCCCTTCGATGCGGCTTGGCTGCGGCCCTTTGCTCGTGCCATTAGATACCGGCCTTCTTTCGTTGAGCTCGGATCTTCAACCGCAACGCGTTCAACCGGATGAACCCCTCGGCATCTTTTTGGTTATACACTTGATCTTCTTCAAACGTGGCGATATCGAGCCGGTAGAGCGAGTTCTTCGACTTACGCCCCGCCAAGGTGCAGCTCCCCTTATAGAGCTTCACCCGCGCCGTGCCGCTCACGTCCTGCTGCGCCGCATCGATGGCCGTCTGAATCATCTCCCGCTCCGGGCTGAACCAGTAGCCGTTGTAGATCAAATCGGCGAAACGCGGGATCAAACTGTCCCTGAAGTGCAGCACCTCCCGGTCCATCGTCAACGACTCGATCCCGCGATGCGCCACATGGAGGATCGTCCCGCCCGGCGTTTCATAGACCCCGCGCGACTTCATGCCGACGTACCGATTTTCCACCAGATCGACGCGGCCAATGCCATGCGCGCCACCCAGCTTATTAAGGTGCGCCAGCAGCGTAGCCGGGCTCATGTTCTTCCCATCGACCGACACAGGATTGCCCGCCTCGTAACCGATCTCGACTTCGAGCGGCTTGTTTGGCGCCTTCTCCGGCGACACGGTCATTTGAAAAATTTCATCCGGCGGCGCCTTCCACGGATCTTCCAAAATGCCGCCTTCATAACTCACATGAAACAAATTCAAATCCATGCTGTAGGGCTTGGCCTTCGTCACCGTAACGGGGATGCCGTGCCGATCGGCATACTCGATCAATTCGCGCCGCGACCCCATCGTCCATTCACGCCACGGCGCGATGATTTTGAGATTCGGCGCCAATGCCGTGTAGGTCAGTTCGAACCGGACCTGGTCGTTGCCCTTTCCGGTGGCGCCGTGCGACACCGCCTCGGCCCCTTCCTTGATCGCGATCTCAGCTTGCCGCCGCGCAATGAGGGGCCGCGCAATCGAGGTCCCGAGCAGATAACAGCCTTCGTACATGGCGTTGCCACGCAGCATCGGGAAGACATAGTCCTTCACGAAGGTCTCGCGCAGATCCTCGACGTAGACTTTCTTCACGCCCAGGTTTTTCGCCTTGGCCTTGATCGCTTGCAGATCTTCGCCCTGCCCCAGGTCGGCACAAAACGCGATGACCTCACAATCATGGGTCTCTTGCAGCCACTTCAAAATCACGGAGGTATCGAGCCCACCGGAATAGGCCAACACGACTTTCTTCTTGCCACGACTCATCGTTTCGTTCGACTCCTCTTGCCTAATAGGTTCGTTAAGATGGCCTTCTGCATATGCAGCCGATTTTCCGCCTGGTCGATGATCACGGACTGAGGACCATCCAGCACCTCGGCGCTGATTTCTTCCCCCCGGTGGGCGGGCAAACAATGCATAACAATCGCGTCAGGCTTGGCGCGCTGCAACAGACGGCTGTTCACTTGATAAGGCGCCAGGACTTTCAACCGTCGCACATGCTCACGCTCGCGGCCCATGCTGATCCAGACGTCCGTGTAGATGACATCCGCGTCCTTCGCCGCGATAGAGGGGTCATGGCCGATCTCGATGACGGCGCCGGTTTTTTCGGCTTCCACTCTGGCCCGGTCCACAATATGCTGCTCCGGCTGATACCCGGCTGGACAACCGAGGGCGATCACCATCCCCATCTTCGCCGCCGCCTCGATCAGTGAATTCGCCACATTGTTGCCGTCGCCGATATAGGCGATCTTGACCCCCTTCAACCGACCCTTTTTCTCGCGAATCGTCAGAAGATCCGAGAGGGCCTGACAGGGATGGCTTAGATCGGTCAATCCATTGATGACCGGCATCGTCGCCTCCCGCGCCCATTCCTCCACGATCGCATGGTCATAGGTGCGGATCACGATTGCGTCAAGATAGCAGGACAACACGCGCGCCGTATCGGCGACACTTTCTCCGCGCGAGAGCTGGATCTCGCCCATAGGCAAGACCAGGGCATGGCCGCCCAACTGATTCATGCCAGCTTCGAAGGACACTCTCGTCCTCGTCGAGGGTTTCTGGAAGAGAAGCCCTAGCGTCTTGCCGGAAAGCAGGGGATGGGGAATCCCACGTCGTTGCTTCTCTTTCAGCAGGACTGCGGACGTGAGCAGACGCTCCACCTCCACCTTGCTGATGGCGGCGATATCCAGAAGATCTTTTTTGCCGGCCTGCACTTTTACCGTTCGTTTCGCCATACCGTCTTGTCCAATCGGCGGGGAGCGCCTTACGACGCCTGCTTGCTGAAAATCTGCGCCAGCGTCTCGAGCAATCGATCGATGTCCGGCCGGCTGATAATCAACGGGGGCACGAACCGCAGCACATGCTCGCCGGTCCCATTGATCAAAATGCCGCGGGCCAAGCATTCGCTCACGACGACTTTCCCCTCCATGTCGAGCTCAATCCCCTGCAAGAGCCCGAGGCCCCGCACCTCTCGCACCACCCGATGGCGCTCCTTACAATCGGCTAGCCCCTTCGCGAAATACTCACCCATCCGGCGCGCATGGTCGAGGACTTGGCCCTCCAGCAGGACGCGACAGACCGCCAGGCCCGCGGCACAGGCTAACGGATTGCCGCCAAAGGTCGAGGCATGACTGCCGGGCGAGAAGGCTTGAGCCACGAAGTCGATCGCGAGGCAGGCCCCGATCGGCATGCCGCCCCCCAACCCTTTCGCCAGGGTCATGATGTCAGGCTGGACCCCTAACTGCTCATACGCAAAAAGAGTCCCGGTCCGTCCCATTCCGGTCTGCACTTCATCGAAGATCAGCAACACGTCTTTTTTCGTGCAGAAGTCTCGCACCTGCTGTAAATATTCCCGGCCCGCGACGTGGACGCCCCCCTCACCCTGGATCGGCTCGAGCATAATGGCCGCGGTCTTGTCGGTCACCGCCGATTCCAGCTCTTCCAGATTATTGAAGGCGACATAGCTGAAGCCCGGGAGCAAGGGGTCGTAGCCCTTCTGAATTTTCGCCTGGCCGGTCGCCGTCAAAGTCGCCATCGTCCGGCCATGAAACGAGTTCTTCATCGTGACGATCTCGAACCGCCCGGCTCCATACTTGTCATGCGAATAGCGGCGGGCCAGCTTGATCGCCGCCTCGTTCGCCTCTGCCCCGCTGTTGCAAAAGAACACCTTGTCGGCGAACGAGTGATCGACCAGCACCTGTGCCAGCTTCACTTGAGGTTCGGTGTAATAGAGGTTCGAGGTATGGATCAGTTGCGCGGCTTGGCGCTGGATCGCCTGAACCAGGTCCGGGTGACCATGCCCCAGGATGTTCACCGCAATCCCGCCGACGAAATCGAGGTACTCTCGCCCTTCAAAGTCGTAGACCTTCGTCCCCCGCCCCCGCGCAATCGCGAGCGGTTGACGCGTATAGGTCTGCATCAAATAACGTGCGGCGTCCTGCTTCAGTTCTTCTGTCGGCATGACAGACGTATCCCCTTGTAAAGTAAGGGAAGGTAGCATAGGCCCGCCGATGGAAGCAACTTGAAAGGGGTGGCAGAATATAGGAAACAGAGTCTCGCGCTTCTTTACCCAGATGACGCTGCCATTGTGATACTCTCTGACGGATGAAGTCCTGTGCGCAGTGCCAGCAGCACAATCAAGAAGACGCTAAATTCTGCTACCAGTGCGGAAATTCTCTGGCCACTGAGCCTGAGCCGCCCATCGCCGTCATCGCGCCACACGGCGACGAAGATCTCTGGCGCCAATTCATAGGCCCCCATGCTGATCGCTACTTGGAGCATTTCAAGAAATTCGGGCTGGGGGACGAACCGAAATTCGCACTGACGTGGAATTGGCCGGCCTTTCTCTATATTTCCTTCCTCTGGTTTCTCTACCGGAAAATGTACGTCTATGCCCTGGTCTATGCCCTCGGTCCGATGATTTCAACCTACTTGACCGGCGACATCACCGTGGGGCTCGTCTGGAGCATCATGGCAGGGGCTACTGCAAATTATCTGTATTACTGGCACTGCCGCGAGCAGATTGGCGAGATCAAGAAGAGTTCGCGGACAGACCCGGCAAAGCAGGACGACGCCTTGAAGGAAGCGGGTGGCGTCCAACCCTACGTCATCTGGGTCGGAGTCGTCCTCTACATCTTCTTTGCCATGACGATGATGAAGCTGCTGCAGGACGGTCTTCCGGATGGGGATCGAGTGCCTGTCAAACCGGCAAAACCTGCGGCAACGAGCACGATCTAAGCGGCGGAAGCTCCAACTGCTCCCGGCGTTTCTACGGCAACTTACCCCGGCAAACTCTGCCGATTCCGCTGCCACCCAATCCACGCCTCAAACCAGCCGAAATCTTGCTCGTAGGCAGCTCCGCCTGAGTCAGCAGCTTCCTGCTTCTGCTCGATTTGCGTATAGGTACGCGGCCAATTCTTTTGCCACCAGGATTTGAGTTCGTCCGGTGCATACGTCTGGCCGTTCGATTGGAGAATACCCGCCGCTGCACAGACCGGTGCAATCAGCGGCCAATAGCGATCTTTCCCGAGGCCGACGTTGCGAAAGTGTTCACGCAGCAGAAATACGACCCAGAGCTCGGCGCTGTGCTTCTTGTTATGTTTGAAGGGTTGGGTCTGCCGAAGTGGAACCGGATCGAATTGTTTGACAACCGAGGTATAATCCGGACCGCCGTAGCTCCCTGCTACCTCGGCAATGCCTTCCAGCATCTTCCCCAGTTCAACTTCCGCGACCGGTGAAGAGGCAGCCCCCCCACCTGTGGCCGACTCTGCAAGGGGATTTGGCGTGGTCAATAGCTCGATGAGAGGCTTGAGTTCTCGAAGGCGCGCGGCGGCAGCCTTGAGAATCTGTTCCGATTCGAGCCAATAATCGGGATCGTTTTTCGTCAGCCGCTCTCGCCCTGGCGGCGGAAGCACCGTCGGCACCCAATAGCGCATGAGCACAAAGAGGATATAATCGACCTGCCCACCGGCCTGTGCAATCCGATCAAAGGCATGGCCCGCCCGAATTCCCGCAAAAAAATCGCGGGCCCGGTCGGCCACATGCAGACGCTCACCGATCTCCCCCCACCACGCTTCAAGCGAAGACCAGTTCATGTCGGGAAGTGGCGAGGCGATCATGCAGGCAGCGATCCTGTGTGGGAGGAATTAGGCCGAATGGTACTGCCGGAACCGAGCGAAAGCAACCGCTTGACATAGGCAACTGTTCCAGTATGCTTTGCCCGTGGCTATATCCTTTCATTCTCAAGGGGCACGCACAATGGCTCGATTAGTCTTGCTTCGTCACGGTGAATCACAATGGAACTTAGAGAATCGTTTCACGGGATGGGTCGATGTCCCTCTGACGCCACGAGGCATGCAGGAAGCCAAGAATGCGGGAGAGAAACTCCGTGGCTTTACCTTCGATCGTGCCTTTACCTCTGTGCTCGTGCGCGCCAACGAAACCCTCAGGCTAGCGCTCGATGTGATCGGTCAGTCGAACATCCCCGTCGAGAAGGACAAGGCGCTCAATGAACGGATGTACGGCGAGTTACAGGGATTGAACAAGGCCGAAACCGCGAAAAAATACGGCGAGGCACAGGTGAAGATCTGGCGGCGGAGTTACGATGTGCCTCCGCCGGGGGGCGAAAGCCTCAAGGACACAGCGGAGCGTGTGTTGCCCTATTACGAACAGACCATCAAACCCTATCTCTTGAAAGGGGAAACGATCCTCATCGCGGCGCATGGAAACAGCTTACGGGCCCTCATCATGGAGTTGGAGCAGCTCACCCGAGAGCAAGTGCTGGAGTTGAATATCCCGACTGGTGCACCGTTGCTCTATGAGTTCGACAAAACGGGAAAGGTCGTCAATCACCGCTACCTCTGACAGGTCGCGGCGGGCAGAGAGCCTATCCGACGTCTTGCAATAACTGCCCATAGGTGTCCACCGGCACGAAGTCGATCAACAGAGTCAACAGATTGCGGCGCTCTTCCTCTTTGACCAATTGGTTCTCCTCCATCAACTCGGCGGCCTCCGCACTCACAGCAAGCGGACTCATCCCTTCTTCCACCAAGCAACTATACCGCCGCCGCCGCTCTTGCCATTCGTTGAGGTACGCAGTCCACGCAGCCGGACCGACGGGAAGGGTCGTTCCCCATCCTGCTCCCACCATGTCCACGATGAGCTCCGACAGCGCGGCTTGATATTTCCGAGGGATGTGCGCTTCTATTGCAGCGCACATCCAAAACAGGTTCAGCGAGAGCACTTCCCGCGTAATCGCCTGAGCCTGCTCCGTCGTCGCCTCGATCCCATACTCTTCCAGTTGCTGAACGGACGGGCCGACCGGCATCGCGGCAATCAGAGCGACTGCTGCTTGTTTCGGTGTCATTGCCTGAGCAGACATGCGCAAGTCCTTCCATCGTCCAGAGGTGTAGAGAGTACTCTACCGCCACCGGTGCTCTCAAGCGACTTGTTCGTATCCGTCCCCCTATGCTAGAGTCCGCCACTATGACGCGCCGGATCGCCACCACAGTCTCACGCTGGACCTGGGCCGCCAGCCTGGCAGCTATTTTAGCCACGGGCACCATGGCGATACCTCACGCCCGCGCAGAAGAGTCTCGCTGGGGGTTCGGAAGCGACCTGGGACTCACCTCGGGAACCGTCAACGGCACTGTATTCACCCTGGCATTTAGTGGTGACTACTACATCGATAAAAATTTCTCCGTCGGACCGATGATGCAGATCAGTCCAGCGGGCGATCTCTTCCAAATCTCTTTTGCCGGAGTCGGCCGCTATCACTTTCGCCTGAAGAACGGTGTCAATCTGGTGCCCTTCACGGGAATCGGTTTACTCCACGCGGATCTCGACCGCGGAGCCGGCCCTGGGCGCATCGACCGCAATGACACCAGTTGGTATATCCCCCTCGGCCTCTCGGTAGAATATCAGACCTCCAACAACCTCGCGCTCTCCTCAACCCTGATCGTCAATCTTCACGATATCAACCTCGCTCCATCTCTCCAGGAAAAAGACCGCACGAGCGTTGCCCTGCTATTTGGCTTCCGTTTCAGCCCCTAAGAGATCGCGGGTAAAATCGCCTCGCTTCGTTCACGCCCTCCACCGCCAGCTCAAAATTTGCGACAGCGTGTTGACCGGCTGATGTAGCATCCGCGATGCGGGTGAGGCGACCGCTATGCCTCTTTGGCAGGCCGCCAGCGGAGACCGATGTTAATCAGCTCTTGCAGCAGGTCTTTATAGGTGTAGCCGGCCTTCTCTGCAGAATCCGCAAAATCTTCGCCTTGCGCAATTTGTGGATTTGGATTGGCTTCAAGCACATAGACGTTCCCTTGCGCGTCCATTCTTACGTCGATGCGGGCATAGCCACTCAGCCCAAGGGCACGATAGACACGCTTCGCGAGATGTTGGATCTCCGCGGCTTTCCCTTCAGGAAGATTTTCGGCTTCGCCTGATCGAATCCCATACTTATCTTGATACGTGCGACTCCACTTGACTCGCTCTGTCGCAATCCGCCGAGCGTCACCTGGCAATTTGTCCATGATCAGCTCCCACACCGGCAAAACTTGGACGTGCCCACTCCCCATCACCCCGACGTATAGTTCTCGCCCCTCGATATACCGCTCGATGAGGGCGCCAGTTCTGATACTCGTGTGGATGAACGCGACTCGCTCCTTGAGTTTCTCGTCATCCTGGACAATGGAGGCCTGAGAGATTCCAAGCGAGGCCTCTTCAGTCACCGATTTGACGATCAACGGAAATGACAGCCACTTGGGCCGCCTTACCCCCCGCCCTTGCGGCACCACCATGAAATCAGGAAACGGAACTCGATGGAACGAGAACAGCTTCTTGGCGAGAACTTTGTCGCGCGCCAGCATCAACCCGCGCGGATTGCAGCCGGTATAGGGAACGTGAAGCAGCTCAAGGTACGACACGACGTTCTGGTCGTACACCGCCACCCCGTCGAACTCTTCGAGAAGATTGAACGCGATGTGGGGCTTCCAGTCTTCTATGGCCGATCGAAGCACACCGAGGTCGCTCTTGACTCCCAGCGGCTTGACGTCATGCCCGAGCGTGCGAATTGTGGAGACCACATCGTATTCCGTCTTCCACGAAGCTCCTGCCACGGCCTGCCCGTTAAGGGGATCAGGAGGAACCAGGTCTTCGTGCATCAGGACAAGGACTCGAAGGCGTCTCATACCGCCACCTTATGCCGACCGCTACGCAAGTAGTTCATCGTGTGGACGGTCAGTAAAATCGTGAAATCCAACTTCGCCTGTTCTTCTGCGAGCGGAAGCCGTAAGCGAAGCTGGCGGCAACGCTGAATCATGTCTTCCAGGACCTGATCGATCGTATATTGGTACTCGCCGGTCCAGGCGGCAACTTTGCGGCGCACCTCTTTTCGAAAGCGGTTCAAAAAGGTGGCGGCGCTCATTTTGTCGGCATGGGCAGGCGCATCGGAAAACAGTCGTTTCAAGTCTGGATCGTAAAACGACGATCGCTCGATCCCATAGTGCTTGCGTTTTCGCTCGTAATGCTCGCCCAGGGTCTTCTTAAGGGCGGACAGTGGATCGATTTCCTCGTTCGTCACCACCTTGGGTGGAGCACCGGCCAACTCCTGCATGAGCCCGTTCACATACTGAAGCTTCTTGAGGACCGGCCATCCTTTATAGCGATCGGCCCAGGTCGAATCGGGCGTGAGCCAGACCGCGAACGTTTCTGCGAAATCTTCATCTGGATGGCTTTGCGCGTACCACACGTCGAGATGGCGCACGAAGCTCCGACTGTATGGTTTGGGGCTGTAATATTTGGGGTAGGGGTCCGATGAACGGCCAAATATTTGCTGTCGGCTCCTGAGACGGCGCAGGCGATAGGCATTCTCAATGGCATGGCCGGCCTCATGTCGCAAAATACGCATGCACCATTCCGCCGTCCCTCCCTCGACCTCAAGCATCTGCCCCATTTCGAGCTTCGCAAGGCGCGGATGGGCCAGGTAAAACGGAATGGCAATCCCCGGCACACCATCCGGAGTGAACCATTCGTTTGACAACCAAAAATGCGGACGAAATGTAAGCTGTCGGACTTCGAGTTCGGTGTAGAGTCGTTGAATTTGCTCGGACAGGAATGCCCCGTTGAGAGTAACTCCGAGGTGGCACATGGGGAGGGTCAGGAGCTTCTCGTCCGACCACGAGACCCATTCAGGCTCTCGCAGATCTCCGTCTGGTGGTGTGATGCCCTGCGTCTGCAATCGATGCATGGACACATACTCCGCGCAGTCGCCGCCAAGAATTCTTCTGGAGACTATAGCACGTGTCTCAACATTGGCCTAATTCAGGGAACCTTCCCTTTCAACCGGCAGGATGCGGAACAATGTTCATTGTTCATTGAGCTCCAGAATGGAACCGGCACAGGCAATCGATGCCGTCAACCGAAGCTAACGGAGGCGAGAAAGGAGTGTCGGTACCGTGGCCCAAATGACATCCATCACAGACCATACATAGGCACGAGCCCGCTCGGGATCGGCCTCCCACTCCGGCATCACTTCATGCAAATCCAGGATTGGCTGATCGTGGCCGAGACAGACCTGATTAAACAAGGGAACGTCCCGGCCAAATTGCTCCCGAACAAAAACCTGATGGTCTCGCCCCATCGCGATGACGAGGTCGGCAGCCTCGACCAGCTCCCTGGTCAGTTGTCGTTGGATATGTGTGGTTGGATCAGCGCCCTTCTCGCGCATCCGGGCCTGGACCCAGGCATGCATGGGCTGCGGTTTGGCGTCGACTCCAGCCGACCTGACGACACAAGACGTGTTCGCGCCAAGCCTGATTTTGAGCGCATACTCGGCTGTCACACTCCGAAAAATGTTCCCCGTGCACACGAACAAAACCGACTGAAATTTTCCGCCTGATCGGCTTTCACCTTTCCCCATAATACCTCCGGTCAAAGATCGACAGCTGCGCGGCTGACCACGTAAAATGTCAGCCTATGTCACAGGCACAGAACCCCTCACGCACATTTCAGAAACTCGACAGCGCCACCGAGCAGCTGCAAACAAAACTGCTTCGTCTCGTCGGAGGAACCATCGGCGAATATGGCCTCATCGAAGACGGCGACAAAATCATGGTCTGCCTCTCAGGCGGGAAAGATAGCTATGCGCTGCTCGACTTATTGCTGGTCTTGCAACAGCACGCCAAGATTCACTTCGACCTTATTGCGGTAAACCTGGATCAAAAACAGCCCGGCTTTCCGGCCCATGTACTCCCCGACTATCTCACAAAGATAGGAGTTCCCTTTCGCATCGAGGAGCAAGACACCTATTCAATCGTCAAGCGACTCATCCCTGAGGGACAGAAAACTTGCTCCCTCTGCTCCCGACTCCGACGTGGCATCCTCTACAACGTTGCCACGGAATTGGGCGCAACCAAAATCGCACTAGGCCACCACCGCGATGACATTGTTGAAACCCTGTTCCTGAACTTGTTCTATACCGGCAAACTCAAGACGATGCCGCCAAAATTACGCTCCAAAGACGGCAAGCATCTCGTCATTCGCCCGTTAGCCGCTGTGCGGGAGAGTGACCTCGCTCGATATGGGGAACTGCGCGCATTCCCCATTATCCCGTGCAACCTCTGCGGCTCGCAGGAGGATCTCAAACGAAAAGCGGTCAAAGGGTTTTTGCGCGAATGGGAACAGCGGTCGCCTGGCTGCACAGACAGCATGTTTGCCGCCCTGTCGAACGTGGCGCTGCCGTTTCTCCTGGACCGGCGGCTATTCGACTTCGGAGCTCTGCGCGCATCGGACCAGGCAGAGGGACAGGAGGATGCCTGGTTGGACGAACAGCACGCTTGACCTGAAATCCCACCCCAACCACTCCGCACGGCTCAGCGCCCTCAGAGGCCGCACGGCGGGAACGGAAAACCGAGGCTCGTCACGATTTGAGTTTTACGGTAAACAGCTTGCGAAACTTGGCGACCTTGGGCAGGACGACCGCAGCACAATACCCCTCGAAGGGATGCCGCACGAAATACTCTTGATGGTAAGGCTCAGCCTCGTACCAGGTCCCAGCCGGCTCAACTTGCGTCACAATGGGATTGGGATAGATCGCTTCATTCGTGACTGCCGCGATGACGGCATCCGCAACCTGCCTTTGCTCCGGAGAATGACAAAAAATTGCCGAGCGATATTGCGTGCCGACATCATGCCCCTGCCGGTTCAGCGTCGTAGGGTCATGGATGACGAAAAACACCTCAAGCAACTCACGGTAACTGACGACGGCAGGATCGAACGTGATGCGGACTGCCTCTGCGTGACCCGTCCTGCCGCTGCAAACGGCTTCATACGTCGGGCGTTCTATCTGGCCACCAATGTAGCCGGACTCGACCGCCAGCACGCCCTTCATCTGGTCATAGACCGCCTCGAGACACCAAAAGCAACCACCTGCTAACGTCGCAATACTGAGTCCGCTCTCTGATGGAGACGCCGCTTGCCCCATGATACCTCTGGTGACGTGGTCTGAAAATGAGCCGCGGAAGAATCCTCTTTCGTCCAGATTCTACCGTTGCCTTATCGCATAGCGCAGCGGCTGCAAGCAATTTCGCGAACGAGCGCATGGCCCCATGTTTAGATCCAGGCGGGCTACCGGTCTGCTCCAAAGAAAGATGGGCGAAAGGATCAGAAACGCTACGCTTTCAACTCATCGTTGAGGCTGGCAATGGCTTGCTTGAGCTTTGCCTCCTCACCCGGCTTGATCTTCATGAACTGGACCCCAAATGTCTTCGCCTTCACCCACCGCACTTGAGCTTCGTCAACACGCAAGGGCCAATCGAGCCCTGGAACATAGATGCGACACTCAAAAGACGCGCCCACGACAACCGGGGAATCCGTTTCAATCATACAGCCCCCCGCAGAGAGGTCCAGCGTCCGTCCTTGGCATTCTCGCTGCCCGCCCGAGAATGTACTTCTAAATTGTGCCGTAAAACGCGGCTGCTGGCGTTTCTCCACGTAAAGCGCCCCTTTGATTATACGAAGCTTCGGCTGCTTCGCACTTGAATCCCGCTTATTCTTTATGGATGCCATGCCCACTCACCCCAATTAATAAATAAACAATGCACTGCGCGCTCCCGCTCCCGACAACCGCCAGAGTGCGGGCCAGAGAGAAAACTGTTCGGAATTAGAGCGGCTTGCGATCAGCCCACCGCACCGGATGCATCACGGCGCTCAACGCAGCCACCGCGCAGATGAAAGCCAACATGGTCAAACCCACCATCAAGAAAAAACCTGCCCGAACATCATGGAGCATGGCATGGTGCATAATGTACTCCTCTTGGCGGTTGTGTTTTATCTGCTCGGGCTGCCGCTACCTACACCCAAGAATGCCCTCTCGAACGGTCCCACTAAGACCCTGCGTGAAGTATAGCATAGCCCCATTGAGCGCCACTTGGGTGAGGATCTGCCAACTGTTCTCAGTACGCTGGGTCAAACACAATCTTTGCGGCGTTGGCGGGAGATGGCCTGTTTGAAATGGCAGAAGGCCACGTGGCAATCAACAGAATTTCAACGATTTACGCCCGATGATTCTTGGGATTAGGAGAGAGGATGGTGCGCCCGGAGGGAATTGAACCCCCAACCCCCGGATCCGAAGTCCGATGCTCTATCCAATTGAGCTACGGGCGCATTCAGCTATTTCAACCACTTCAAAGAAGACCTTGTCAAGAACTGGGAAGCAGCGCGAGGAGTACCTCAACCAGTTGATCGATCGATCGATCGTCCGTCGCAACGACGTGATCGGCGGCGGCTTGATACTTCGGCGCCCGCTCCCGCAACACATCCTGAACCTCGTCGACGAACGACTTGGTCCCAGTCAACGAGGGGCGCTGATTATCGCCACCGATTCGTTTCGCGATCGTCTCAACGGAGGCCGTCAGCCAAAACACCGTGCCGTTCTTCTTCAACGCCTCGACATTCTGCGCGCGCAATATCGCCCCGCCACCCGTATCAATCACGAGTTGGTCACGCCCGGCAAGCTCACGGCAAACTTCGGACTCCAGATCGCGGAAATACTCCCAGCCCTTCAGAGCAACGATCTCAGGAATCGTGCGCTTCGCGCGCGTGACGATCTCCTTATCGGTTGACACAAGCTCGCGCCCCAACCGCGCAGCCAGCAGCTTGCCCACAGTACTCTTGCCGGTCCCCCGATAGCCAATCAGCACAATGTTCATGAGAAGCGGGACTCCAACACGGCGCGCATGACGTCGGTAGGGGCAGCCTGATTGGTCCAGAGCTCAAATTGCGCCGCAGCTTGATGGAGAAACATCTCCAGCCCTGGAATCACGCGGCAGCCTGCTGCCTTCGCATCCTTCAGCAACCTGGTGTCCCGAGGATTGTAGACGATGTCCATGACCGTCAACCCCGCATGAAGCAACGGAGCCGGCACAGCCGTCCCCTCCACCTTGGGTGACATACCCATCGGGGTGCAATGGATCAGTACCTGAGCGTCCGGCAACACCTTTCGCAATGTCCCTTCATCGAGCGGCGCGTCCTCCACGATCAACCCTGTTTTCGACTGAAGATCTTGGGTCAAGGAGTTGCGTTCCCGCTCATCGATTCCCAGAATAAACAAGCGATCGATCCCGGCCTCCGCCCCGAGCGCGAAGGCAATCGCGCGCGCGGCGCCTCCGGATCCGAGCATAACGACCCGCTGCCCTTTCAAAGCAACACCCCCTTCGCGAAGCGCGCGCAACGCGCCGGTCGCATCGGTGTTATAGCCCGTGAGCGTTCCGCCCTCGGCCACAATAGTATTGATCGCGCCGATATGACGTGCCGTCTGCTCGACAGAATCAAGAAAGGGAACGGCCGCCACCTTGTGAGGAATGGTCACGCTGGCGCCGCGGAAGTTGCCTAAGGCGCGAAGTCCCTTGATCGCATCGCCGATCGCCTCCACGCGAAATGCCAGGTACACGAAGTTCAGCCCAAGCTTCTGAAACGCAGCATTATGAATCGCCGGTGAGAGCGAATGCTCAACGGGATTGCCGATGACGCCGCAAAACTGAGTATGTGCGTTAATTTCCATAGGTTCAAGAAATCACAGCCGCTGTTTTGTTTTCTGGCTCACCGGCGGGCACCATTCGCAGAGAGCACCTGCTCACGAGATGGTCAACCCTCCATCAATAGAAAATGTCCCGCCCGTGACCCAGGCTGCTTCGTCGGAAGCCAGATAGAGAACCATATCGGCCACCTCTTCTGGTTTTCCGACCCGGCGGATGGGATAGCGCGCGAGAATCGGGGCCAGCCGCTCGGGGTTACTCATCAGCGGAGCAGCCATGGGAGTATCGATCAGACCTGGATTCACCACGTTACAACGAATACCCTCTTTGGCGTAATCGACCGCGAGAGCTCTGGTCAGGGCATCGAGCGCCCCCTTGGAGGCGGCATAAGCCGGCAAGGCAGGAAGCCCCACTAAACTCGCGATCGAGGAAATATTGACGATCGCTCCCTTCCCCTGCTTCAACATCTGCGGCAACACGGCCCGCGTCATGCGAAACACCCCGGTCAGGTTGACATCAAGAATCTGTGCCCAGCTTGCATCATCGACCTCATGCAGGCGCTTCCCAAATTCCCCGACTCCGGCATTGTTGACAAGAACATCGAGCCGCCCGAACTGCTGCACAGTCTGACGAACCGTCTCCTGGACATGAAGCTCATCCGTGACTGATCCGGCAACGGCAAAAGCCTGGCCCTGCTCCGTCACAATATCGCTCACGACCCGGTCCAGCTCTCCTTGCCGTCTCCCCGTGATCACAACCGCTGCCCCTTCGCGCGCAAAGGTTTTCGCGATCGCCTCACCGATACCCACGTTGCCTCCTGTCACGACCGCGACCTTCCCGCGCAACCGATTCATCGCGCGTCATCCTCCCGCTCTTCGCGAGCATCAACAGCCTCGTCTACAGATTCAGCCGCTTGAGCCACGGGCCATAACCCGGACTCGATTTTTCTGGCCACCGTAATAAAGCCCGAGTGGGCGACCATTCGGTGATCCGGCCTTACGCTGCGTCCCTGAACCGACCAGGTCCTCAACAGCGTTTCAAATGTTTCGATCATACCGAAGACCGCCGCTCGCTGAAGAGCCTCAACCGTCTGCACCACTTGAGGGACCGTGGGCACAAAGCTCAAGTACATGCCGCCGGAACGAAGGACCTGTGCGGCATGTGGCACCACCTGCCAAGGCTCAGGAAGATCGAGGACGAGGCGATCGAACGGCAAACCGTCATCAAGCAGGCTAATCCCTTCGTACACATTCCGACGAAACGGGATGAGATTCGGCATCGGGCCCATGTACCGCTCAATATTCGTCATCGCTGTCTTCGCGAAATCCTCACGGGCCTCATAGGTCACCACCAAGCCCCGCGGCCCGACGGCGCGCAAGAGGGCCATCGTCAAAGCCCCGGATCCGGTCCCTGCCTCGAACACCCGTGCGCCAGGATAGACATCCGCCCACATGGGAATGAGCGCAAGATCCTTCGGGTACAGCACCTGCGCGCCACGTGGCATCTTCAGCACGTAATCCCCAAAGGTCGGTTTGAGCGCCAACATTGTCTTGTTACCGGAAAGCGTCACTAAAGAACCATCGGGCTTTCCGATAAGGTCGTCATGGGCAATCTTATGACCGCTCAGTTGATAGAGATCTCCAGCCTTCAAGGTCAGGGCATACTGCCGCCCCTTCTTGTCGACCAAATGGATACGTTCGCCTGATTGAAAATGTGACATAGGCGCTCATTCTAGAAGCGCGTTGCCTGGTTTTCAACAAGACAACGACTGCGGCGAAGTATTTATTGATCACGCGCCCGGCCTTCTCGGCATCACAGCGTGAAAACCACGCCACGACTTTCCCCTCACCACGCTTTGAATGGCTGGCCAAACAAAGTACGTGTGGCGATTCGGTCTCGTGCCGAGAACCACACCTCCACACCTGCGGCAAAGTTGCTCGCACCTCTCCCGGCGATCCTCATTAAGACGCTCTAATAGTGCTGCCTTTTCCATAAGATCATGCGCCGCCACTCTCATGAACTATCCAGCACAAAATTTGCTGAGTACTAACGCATCGAGCGGCTCTGCAGATGAATCGTTTGGCGAGTTACGGTCTCTCATAGAAGTAGAACACAAGAAACGCAGCCTGACGAGGTCACGACCGTGCGAAACACAACATCAGATAGTCAGAGGAGGGGCGACGACATGAAAGAGAACCTATTCCCAACCCCTGAGCCGGAAGAGCTTGTCGCGATTGCAAAGGATGTTGATGCGGACGATCCCGAGGCGAGCGACCTCTTGGATGTGATCGGCCGAGATTCGTCTGAAGAGGAACAACCTGAGGAACCGGCGAAGGCAGTGACTCGCACCGCTGCGAGCAGCGGCCCCTTTATGTTGGAATCACTCTACTTTCGCTCCTTCGGCGAACGGGCCCTGTTGACCAGAGAAGAAGAAGTCGCGCTGGCGAAAAAGATCGATTACGGAACGAGCACCATTCGGAAAGCCTTGCGTCAGGCCATACGCGCTATCCCCAAGCTCAAACGTTCAGACGCTGTGCGCGAAGCACTCCAGACACTCCAGATGGTCAAAGGTTTGAGCGGACTCTCGGCCACCGCAATTGATAAAGCCGAAAAGAGTCTCGCCGAAATGACCAAGGAGGGAGCTGGGCAGCAGAAGCTTCCAGTTGCCATCACCAAACAGCTCAAGGAGGAGTTGGCCACCCTCCACTCCGCGCGGATTGTACTCGAACAGGCAAAAGACGAGTTGGTACGCTGCAATCTGCGACTCGTCGTGGATATTGCGAAACATTACACAGGCCGTGGCCTGACATTGCTCGATCTCGTGCAAGAGGGCAATCTCGGACTGATGAAGGCGGCTGAGCGCTACCAATACCGCAAAGGGTTCAAATTCAGCACCTATGCAACTTGGTGGATCCGTCAAGGCATCACACGTGCGCTGGCCGATCAATCGCGAACCATTCGCATTCCCGTTCACCAGACCGAGGCCTCGCACCGCATCCTCCGTGTGACCAAACGACTCGGGCAACAGTTGGGCCGTCCAGCTCGGCTCGAAGAAGTGGCGCACGTGCTGAAGATGAGGCCGGAGCGACTCCATGAAACCATGCAGGCCTTTCAAGAACCGGTCGCCTTGGAGAAGCCAGTGGGCGACGGAAGCACAGAGCTTGGAGAACTCCTCCCTGACCTGCAGGCAGTCCCGCCCGATGCTAATGTGCACCTGACGGAAATGTCGCAGCAGCTTGAGCGCATTCTCGACACGCTCACGCCCCGAGAGCAAACCGTCATCCGGCTGCGCTTCGGAATCGGCTACGATCAGGCCTGTACATTGGAGCAGGTAGGCCAAAGCCTTTCCGTGACGAGGGAACGGATTCGTCAGATCGAAGCGAAAGCGCTCAAGAAACTGAAGACCCCTCAGGTGAAGGAAATGTTTGCCGCCATCCAATAAGCGATGGACTTATCCGGCAGAAAAGGGCGAGGACGATCCTCGCCCTTTTCCTAGTTCTACTGCTTTCCCCCCACGCGCACTTGTGCGACAATGAGGCCGACTCGAATAAACGAGGCTTCATGACGACTGTGTACCCAACGGAAACCGGTTTCTTCCTCTTTCGTTCTTTGACCATTCCATTCCTTTTCGTCATCGTCCTGGCACTGGATACGCCGCTCAACTACGCGGAGTCGGTGGTGGGAGCGGGCTCCGCCCACGACAAATCCCTCTCGGTCCCAGCGGTCGTGGCAAAGGTCCGCCCGTCAGTCGTTACCATTCTCACGCGCGGCGTACCAACCGCTCCCTCACAGGCCCAATCAGGCTCAGGGTCCGGCGTCATCATCGACGAGAGTGGGTACATACTGACGAACAATCACCTGGTCGCGGGGATCAAGAGCTTGGTCGTAGGGCTCTCAACCGGACGACTCACCCCGGGCCGAGTCGTCGCCCGCGACTTTCTGCTTGATCTGGCCCTCGTCAAAATCACAGCAACGGATTTAATTCCTGCCATGCTGAGCCCTTCTCCGGCGCTTGAGATCGGCGAGTCGGTCGTCGCCATCGGCAACCCCCTCGCGCTCAAGGGAGGCTCGACCGTCACGGTCGGTGTCGTCAGCGCGGTCGATCGCTCGGTACTCACTCCGGACGGCGAAACCCTCTATGACCTGATCCAAACCGATGCCGCCATCAACCCGGGCAATAGCGGGGGACCGCTCGTCAATCTAGCTGGGCATGTAATTGGCATCAACGTGGCCATCGCCCCGTCCGCACAAGCCATTAGCTACGCGATTTCGATGGAGGCCATCTACCCCCATATTCAATCGATGATCGCCCGCGGCTCGGTCCTCCGTCCCGACATCGGATTTACACCTGTCACCATCACGGCGAGCATCATGGCCAGCTTCGAACTGGAAGGCGACCGCGGGGTCCTGGCTCTCAATGTCAAACCGACAGGGCCAGCTGCCGTCGGCGGCCTCCAAAACGAAGACATCATTACCGCTGTGGAGCAACATCAGATTTACAATCTCGGAGACTTCTGGCATGCCCTCAGACGGTCTGGCGACCAGCCTGTCCTGCAACTGACTGTTCAGAGAAAAAACGTCCAGTCCACGATCTCGATTCAGAAGCCCGCGCTGCTAAAACCTGTCCCATGAGTCACAATCTCCCGAAAGAGGGGAGGGAGCCTCTCCCCGCGCAAGCCCAGCAAATGGGTACGCTCGTCCTGTTTTCAGAGCCGGTCCCCTATGCCGAGGCCTGGGCCATGCAGAAACAGCGACAGGAAGAACGGATTGCGGAGAGGCAAGGAGATGCGTTGCTGCTCCTTGAACATGCGCCGGTCTATACCCTGGGCCGTAGCACCCAACCAGCCCATTGGAACTGCGGAGAAGAAGCCCTCCGCCGGACCGGCGTCAGCCTCCAGACTGTCGATCGTGGCGGCTCGATCACCTATCATGGACCGGGGCAGGTCGTGGGCTACCCCATCCTCAAACTGTCAAGTTATTGCTCAGGGCCGAAACAGTATGTGCGGATGTTGGAAGAGGTCCTGATCCATACCCTCGCACGATGGGGGATTGACGGCTATCGCCTCGACAAGAAACCTGGCGTCTGGGTCCGCGGGAATCATGCCGATGCGAAAATTGCCGCGATCGGAGTCCGGATCGATCATGGGGTCACGATTCACGGATTGGCGCTCAACGTGGATCTGGACCTCTCCCCCTTCTCCCATATCCTGCCCTGCGGCCTGGCGCAATGTCCCATCACCTCCATGGCGGAGATCCGGCAGTCTGCCCTATCCTCTCTAGCCGTCGCGCAACAGGTCGCAGTAGAATTCGCGCGAACATTCAACATGAAATGGATAGATCTCCCGCCTGATCCCCTGAGGCGGGAGAACCATGATCGCCAGCTCGTAGCGGCGTCCCGACTGCACACCTGACCAAAGGAACAACCCATGCGTGAATTCGACACACACACATTCCAACTGGCCGTGGCGCAGTTCGATCAAGCAGCCGAGGCGATGGAGCTGGATCACAATTTACGCGAGCGGCTGAAACTTCCGCAGCGGTCGCTGATCGTCAGCGTGCCGGTTCGCATGGATGACGGCCGGGTCGAAGTCTATACCGGCTATCGTGTGCAGCACGATTCGTCCCGCGGCCCCACCAAGGGCGGCATCCGCTACCATCCGGGCGTGAATCTTGGGGAAGTCGCGGCACTCGCCATGTGGATGACCTGGAAATGTGCCTTAACCGATCTGCCCTATGGCGGAGCCAAGGGTGGCATAGCCGTCGATCCCAAGCAGTTGTCGCGCGCAGAATTACAGCGACTGACTAGGCGCTATGCAGCGGAAATCTTTCCGCTGATCGGGCCGGAGCAAGACATTCCTGCCCCAGACGTCGGTACGGACGCCCAGGTGATGGCCTGGATCATGGACACCTACAGCCAGCAAGTGGGATATTCGGTGCCGGGAGTCGTCACCGGCAAGCCCCTATCGATCGGTGGCAGCCTCGGGCGTGAAGAGGCCACAGGCCGCGGAGTGGTCTGTGTCACCATAGAAGCCCTTCGTCATCTCAAGCTCGACATGCGGAACTGCACCGTGGTCATCCAGGGATTTGGCAATGTGGGGGCTCATACTGCCCGCATCATGCAGGAATGCGGCGCCCGCGTCATCGCCGTGAGCGACGTGAAAGGAGGCATCCACAATTCGAAGGGCTTGGACATTCCGGAGCTCCTCACCCACTACAAGACCAATGGCCAATCACTCCGTGACACCAAGATGGGCGACTGGCTCTCCAATGACGAATTGCTGCAACTCGACTGCACCGTGCTGGTTCCCGCCGCACTTTCCGAGCAGATCACCGAACGCAATGCTGCAAAACTACGCTGCCGGATTCTTGCAGAAGGGGCGAACGGTCCAACGACCCTGGAAGCCGACAGAATTCTAGAGGATAATGGGATCTTTATTATTCCTGACATCTTAGCCAACTCCGGCGGCGTCATCGTGTCCTACTTTGAATGGGTACAGGATGTACAACGTTTTTTCTGGAAGGCACCGGATATTCAAGCACGCTTGCAAGACATTCTGGCCAACGCTTTTCATCGGACATTACAGTTCTCTCTCTCCGGAAAAACGTCCATGCGTATGGCCGCCCTGATGAGTGGAATCGATAAAGTCGCCCAAGCTCATCTCCATCGTGGCCTCTATCCGTGAGTTTCGTTCATCGAACGAACGAAGTTCGCGTGCTAGCGTGGGCTCTAGCGTGAAGGACTATGCGCTGGCCGCACTGGCCGGTATTTGGCTCACCGACGGCATAGCCCTCCTCGTCGCTCCCCGCTACATCATCACGCAGGCCTGCGAGTTGCTACGGCAGTTTCCCACAATAGGGCGCTGGGAATTTCTTGCGATCATCGCAGGCGTCTTCTTGTTCTTTGCCGCGCAGGATCTGCCCTACCAATGGCTCTGGCAGGTGACCGCAGGAGGCATGGTCGCCAAAGGAACCTTCCTGTCGATCGGACCTCCCTCGTGGCGTAAGCCGGCCATCGATTGGTGTGCCGGCCGAGAAGACATCGACTACCGATTCTGGGGGCTTGGTCTCTGTGCGCTTGCGGTCCTATTACTCCATGCGCTAGGCTGGATCGGTCGGAACTGAGTCAGGCGGAATCGTTGGAGATCTCAGAATGGGTCAAGATACCGTGTTGTCCATCTGGGAAGCTCACAAGGAAGAACCGTGGCCTCACGTGGGAAGCCAGCATGAAGGGCCGCTGATGACGCTGGATACGGTGATCAGCGGATGCGTGGTATATTCTCTCGATAGTCCTGCGGGACTTGATGCCCAACGACTCGGGATCCTCGAAGATTGTGTCGCAGAGCTGGATAACCTGACCGGCGAGCTTGACGAAGACTGTCGTCCCTACTTTCAACGGCTCAGGCGCCTTGGAACCATCCTCCTCACCACCCATCGCTCCAGCTAACCAGCCGTTCCTTGCAAGTTCACAAGCCGTTGGATAAAATGCACGCATACTGCATGGTCCTACCAATTTCGCCAATAAAAGATTTCACACGCCATATATCTCTCGGAACCCACGGGTAAGGAGGAGTCGATGAAGGATTTACTGCGAGTCGTCACGCTAACCTGCATGGTGATGGCCGGAGTTAGCGTGTGGACGGCCCTTGGGTATGCCGAACCCTACGAGTTGAGCAAGAACGACGTGATGGACCCCAAGGCCTTGAAGAGTGCCGATGTTTCACTGTTCGGGGTCAAACTGGGAGACCCTGAATCCGCCACCGTGGACTCGCTGGTAAATGAAAAAATTCCTGGGGTTAAAGTGGAACAGGAAGCCTCGTTTATCTTCTTGCTCGACCAACGCAAGCCGACCGGCCCGATGGCTGGCGTGCGTATTCAGGACGGCAAGGTCGATCTGATCTTCATCAACAATCGATTCTCGTATAAAACCCGCGGCATCTTTCGCAACGTATTGAACAGCGAAAGCCCTGATGATGTGCGGAAGCTATTGGGACAGGAAGAGTACGGAGACGAAAACGTAATGGGTGCCATACTGGCTTACGACAAACAGGGATTTGTCATCAACTATCTCGGGAAAGACGTCAACGTCGAGTTTTCTGCCCCTCGGTAGCAGATCTGACGCAGGGCGCGATTGCCCCCTGCGCGATCTTCATCCCGTCACAGCGCCGTGCTAACGACGCACGGAGTCTGATGAGCCGCCACCCATCTCACGAAGAGCTTGCGCGGGCCGACACAGTGCTAACAGCCATCAGGCTGCGCCTTCCCGCCTCAGCCTAGGCACCCGCCGACTTGATCAATTAGGGAAGTTAGTACGGAGCTTCGGCGGCCTGTAACCCGTAGGCAATGAGGTTCGTTGCGGTATTCCAGCGGCGCTTCGAGTTGAGGATCACGAGGAGAAGGTCGTTCCCGTTCTGAGAGACTTTTGCGATAAGGCACCGGCCGGCCTTGGACGTAAATCCCGTCTTAATCCCTTCGACACCGGGAATGCGCCCCAACAATTTGTTCGTGGTGTGCAAGATGTACGCATGGTGACCGTTGACCGGCGTAATGATCGCACGTTCCTCGCGGACCAACTGCCGGAAAGTCGGTTGATCGAGAGCCGTGACACTTAGCCTGGCAAGATCTTCGGCAGTCGAATAATGGTCCGGATTATCGAACCCGCAACCATTGCTGAAATGCGTATCAGCCAGGCCGAGCGCCTCCGCCTTGGCGTTCATCAGAGTCACGAACTGTGCTTCGTCGCCCCCCACATGCTCTACTGCTGCAAGGCAGGCATCGTTTGCGGACATAATCAACATGGCCTTCAGCAGATCCTCCAGCCTAAAGACCTGCCCCGCCTTCACCCGCAAGTGCGTCTTGTGGGCCCGTGCAGCGTTGGGACTGATCGTGACGAGATCATCCAGCTGACCTCTTTCCAGTATGACCAGAGCCGACATGATTTTCGTGAGGCTCGCAGGAGACATTCGCTTCCCGGCATCGTGCTCGTACAACACCCGCCCGCTCTTGAGTTCTTTGAGCAAAATGCCATGGGCTGGAGCGATTCGCCACGGCGGAAACTGGTGCGCAGCAATCGCCGTTCGGACATGCGCTGGTTGAGCTGCGGCACTCTTCGCACAAGCAATGGATGGCATGACGATGGCAGCACTGCTCAACACAAGACCTATAAATGCCCTCGCAACGCTGGCGAAAGCGATCTCCCCGTAGGGCCGCTCACAGTCTCTTCTCATCATGAGCTCGCGACTCCTATTCATAGGGTAAATGACTCCCGCACCTTTCCTCCGCGAAACCCGCTGTCTATCACTTTATGGAAGAAACGGAGCAGATCGGCAAGATCAATCCAAAATCCGCAATTCAAACAGCGGGCATAGAGACGCCGATTCACCAGCGTATAGTGACGTTCGACCATCATGAAGCCCTTGCATTTCAAACAGTCCATCGCCGTGTCCGTCTTCAGTCTAGGTGTCTACCGAAGTCGATTCATCACCAATGCCAAGCAACCGGCCAGCAATCCTCCGCCGAAAATCGTCGTGCCAAACGAGAGGTACGGGCTAGCCCCGCTGCCAGGCGAAGATCCGTCGAGCAGGTCTCGCACTCCCCCCTGTACCATCAGTACAGCCAGGGTGAGCAGCGCGCCGATAGCAAACCACCACCCAAATGATCTCACTGGTGTCCTCGAAACAGAGCGCCAACAGGGCTCAAAATGCACTGCCGGGCACTCTAGCCGAGGGCCGATACGCTGTCAAGCAGACGGAGCCGGACGATCGCTCCACCTCTCGACAGACATCGTGCGAGCCTCAGGGTGTACTCACGCGTGGAGCGATCGCCGTTTTCAATCCTCGATGCAAAAAGATGGAGACGCTTCCATTGCCGTTGTCCGCCGTCACAAGCCCAGGCTCTTCGGCTTCCTTCGTCGTGACTCGGAACGTCGCAAGGGCAAAGGGGCCCGGCTTTGTCCCATAGTTTTTCGGCGGGTATTCAAACGTCCCATCGCCACGGCCGAATAGGATAGAGAGGTCGCTCGACTGAAGATTGACGATGGCGACGTCGGTGCGCCGATCGCCATTGAAATCCCGGGCAAGCCCGAAGTTCGGCCCTGCATCGGCGCCGGAGTCATGCCCTGACTGGAACGTTCCATTGCCGTTACCGAGGAAGGTCGTAAAGCTATCCCGCTCGCCATTGATCACAAGCAGGTCACGGATCCGGTCATTGTTGAAGTCGGCGAAACTGACTCCCAGCGGACGTTTGCCCGTCCGATAATCGGTGGGAAGACGAAACGTGCCGTCGCCATTCCCATTCCAGATGGAGACCGCGTTCGACATCGGCCCCCCGTTTGTCACGGCCACATCGATCTTCCCGTCACCATTCAAATCGGCCAACGCAACAGATGTGGGCGTATCTCCATATTCGTACTGCGCCCCGTGAGTGAATTCACCGGTACCGGTCCCCAGGAAGATTTTGATCTTGTCGTTTCGCAATGCGACCACAAGATCCGGCACATGATCACCGTTGAGATCGTCGCTGGCAATGGCAATGGGAGTCCGATGGACCGGATAGCGAGGGCCCTCTTCAAATTTCCCATCCTCTCGACCGAGCAGGACAGCCACTTCATCGCCGCCGGAACAGGCCAAGACCACATCGGGATATGAATCGCGGTTGAACAGTCCGAGGGCGAGCGAGCGAGGTTCCTTGCAGACATTCAGCTGGACTTGATCTCGAAAGGTACCGTCACCGTTACCCAGGAGAATCGAAAGCGTATTACTGCCGATGTTGGTCGTCAGTAAATCGGTTAAGCCGTCTTGATTGACATCGGTGGGGGTGACGGTTGTCGGACTCTTACCGACCTTGTAACTCGCGAAGTAGTAGAAGAGATCCGGCGGGCTGTACGGATCTTGCTTGGAGCAGCCACTCGCCACAAGCAGGAAAAGGCTGGTAACTGCGGCCACCAGATTCCCTGGCCAGCATCTGCTATGGCTCTCAGTTCTTCTGATCACGCCAGCTCCCTGAGCCAGAAGCTGGCACCCTGAAGATGTATCCGCATAAATGTGCCCTATGACCAAGCCTTCCAGCCGAAGCAAGTTGCGCCAGTATACAGACCGTTGCTTTCCCCTCGCAATCAGTCCAGTGTGCAACGATCCTGCGCAAGTTTGGGCTTCCCATTCCTGGCGCGCTCAACAACACTTTGAAAATAGCGCAGAGTTTGGGATAGAATAACCCTCTGGCAAGGAGGACCCATGAGCAAGATGATGAAAATTGAGTTGTCGATGTACGGGATCGCCGAAATATTGCATTGGTGTCACGACCGCAATAAAGGACGCGTCCCCGGAGTGGATACGGCAGGCTTCGATAAGATGAAGGAGCTCTTGGCTGAGAAGCCGCAGTCGGGGGATTATTTTACCCTCGATCAGTTCTGGAAGAAGAGGGTTACCCTGGACTTAACCGAAGAGGAGGTGGCGACGATCGATCGCTGTCTCTACGATATCCCCAATTTCGACAGCGAGCCTCTCCCCCAAATCCGTCACAAGTTCTGGCCGCAACAGGCGGCTGCCCACTGAGACAGCAGGGGCCGTCCTACGACGGCCCCTGCTGCTACCCCATAGCGATTCGCCCAGCCTGCGCGTCCAAGACGGGGCCGAGAGCCGCGCGAATGATCTGTTGTGTTTTGATGCGAACTTGCGGGCAGAACGGTCTGGCTGGATTTTTTCAGCATCCTGCCGCTAGAGCGTCCCTTCTCCCTTGAGATACCGGCGAAAGCGGCCCATCAAGTCGGCACCGAGGGTCCCACCTTCCGGCTTCTTTACATCAGGGTCGGCAAAGTGTCCGCGAATTTCCTGAAGGCGCTTTTCCGCCTGCTCATTCCCCTGTAACCGCTTGGTCTTTTCCAGTGCCGTATCGAATGCTTCAAACGTCAGCTCGTTGTATCCGAATGAGCGAATCCGTTTGACGGCTTTCATCATGGCCTGATTACGAAAGCCCGTCAGATGCTCCGAATCGATCTCTTTAAGCCCCAGCTTCCGCGCCCGCCGCTCCGCAGCCTTACGGATTCCGCTCCGCACGAAATCCGGAGACGTCTGCAATCGCTTCCATGCCTCATCGGTCCACGCCACTCGCTCCTGAGGAGCGCCCCACAGCTGAAGTAAGATCGACTCGTCGATCTTCGTCACGCCTTTCTCTCTCGCCAGATCTTCCGTATCCCGCCTTAGCATGTCCGTGACGAATTCGACGGCGATTGGCGGTGACTGTTTCAATTTCTCGTGAAGCTGAGCCAATGCCCCTTCGCTCCACTCCAATGGAGCAGCCGAGGCCTCACGGAGATCACCGAGCGCTTCCACCTTTTCGAAAAGCTCGACGTTCACCTCAAGATGCCCCCGCTCCTTGGCAATCTCTTCGGCAATTTGCTTGGTCATGCCGCGCATGAATTCCGGAACCGTTTTGAGCCGTTCCTTGGCGGCGGCAGTCCAGGGGAGGTGGCCTTGCGCCATTTGCTCCGCCGCGTCCGCCATGCCGGCTTCGCCGCCCATTCCGCCCATCATTTGATTCTTGAACTGATCGAGAATCTCCCCTGTAATCTCCGCATAACCAAACTCTCTGGCTTTCTTTTCGGCCAGACGGCGAACCATGCCACGCAAGAACAGCGGTGCCCGCTCAAGACGTTTGGACGCCTCGTCCGTCCAGCGGACATCTACCCCGACCGTATCGTGGGAATCTGGTGAGTTCATGACAAGCTTCCTATTAGGACTGGTTCAGGAGTTCCTTCAATTCCTTGCCGGCCTTGAAAAACGGCACTTTCTTGGCGGGAACCGCCACGGTCGCACCCGTCTTGGGATTCCGCCCCTCTTTCATCCGGCGAGCTCGCAGCCGAAAACTGCCGAATCCTCGAATCTCCGTCTTGTCGCCGTTCTTCAACGAATCGCGCACACAGTCGAAAATCGTATTGACGACGACTTCCGCCTGCCGCTTCGTCAAGGTCGTGACCTGTTCGGATACGCGCTCGATGATTTGGGCCTTCGTCATAATGGACTCCCCTTTCGTGGTAATGAATCGACCGGTGCGTCGATCCGACCGCGCTAGAACGCCATGAGATACTTGAGGCCGACCCCTGAGTACAAGTCTAATTTTGGAAGGAGCACCGATAATCGTGACTCGATCAACTCTCTGATCGAAAATCGCCTGCGCGGCTCAATAACTTTCGGTTCGCCCTCGATGCCAGCCACATCCGCCGCAAGCTGAATGGCATCGTCAAGATCGCCAAGCTCGTCCACTAGCTTCGACGCTTTGGCCTGGCGGCCCGTGAAAATTCTGCCGTCCGCCAAGGCCTGGACATCCGCCACGTCGAGCCCTCGCCCTTCCGCTACGGCCTCAATGAACTGCTGATGCACGTCGTCCATGACGGATTGGAGCAGCGCGTGCTCTTCATCGCTCATTTTCCGGAGTGGCGACCCCACATCTTTGAATCGCCCACTTTTGATCACGATCCCTTCGACGCCGATCTTTTTGAGCAGCCCTTCGACGTTAGCCATCTCCATGATGACGCCGATACTCCCCGTCAGTGTCCCTGAATTGGCCATGATCCGATCAGTTGCCACTGCAATATAATATCCCCCTGACGCCGCCACCGTGCCCATTGAGGTAATCACTGCCTTATTGCTCTTGCTACGAACCCGCTGAACCGCATCATGAATTTCTTGCGACGGCACCACCCCTCCACCCGGACTGTCGATTCGCAAGACAATCGCTTTCACGGAAGGGTTGTCGGCAAACCGCTTCAACTCGCCGATCGTCGATTGCGCATCCAAAATGACCCCTTCGATACGGATCAATCCAACCCGGTCCTCCATCGAAAGGTCAAGGTCAGGGAAGAACAGGTTCATCAGAACGAGTATGCCCAGCCCGACGCCGAGCACCCAAAGCATCCTGCGCACGATGCCACGCTTGGCCGGTTTTTCTACTGTTTCAGTCGCCATAACTCTTCTATTCGCTCACAGTGCCGGGGGCGCATATGCGCCCCCGGCGTACACTGAGACCCGGTGAACCGGACCTATTTTTCGTCCTCGGCTTGGCTCCGCTTCCGACTCTGCTTCGCCGCACGACCCAAGCTTTGATCCAACGTGCCCTGCGTCGAATGATATTCATCCACCTGCCGGCGATCGCTATCCGACTGGTGGTCGCGCAAGCTGAGTGCGATCTTCCGCTCTTCACGATCGACCTTGATGATCTTGGCCGTCACTTCATCCCCAAGCTTGAATTTCTCTTCAAGCTTGGCCTGCTGGTCAAGGCCAGCCTCGCTGATGTGAATCAGCCCTTCGACTCCTCCGTCCAATTCGACGAAGATGCCGAAATCGGCGATCTTGCTGACCTTCCCGACCGCCACATCCCCGACGCCATACCGACTCGGGATCTCGGCATCCCATGGATCGCTCCCGAGCTGCTTATAGCCGAGCGACAGACGCTCTTTTTCCTTGTCGATCCGCAAGACCACGGCTTCGACCTTCTGCCCCTTCTTGAAGAGCTCAGAGGGATGCTTGATATGCTTTGTCCACGACATGTCGGAAATATGGATCAACCCGTCGATGCCCTCTTCCAGTCCGACAAATGCGCCGAAGTCTGTAAGGCTCTTCACTTTCCCTTCGATGCGCGTGCCGATCGCATACTTCCCTTCCACCATATCCCACGGGTTCGGCGCGGTCTGCTTCATGCCGAGTGAGATCTTCCTGCTGCCAGGATCCACGTTCAGCACCGCCGCTTCAACTTGATCCCCGATGGACACGACACGTGACGGATGGCGCACCTCGTGCGTCCATGACATCTCAGAGACATGCACCAGCCCCTCGACGCCGGGCTCAAGCTCAATGAACGCCCCATAGTCCGTCAGGCTTACGACGCGGCCCTTGACGCGTGTCCCCGTCGGATACTTGCCTGCCACGCCGGTCCAAGGATCGGCGCTCTTCTGCTTCAAGCCGAGCGAAATGCGCCCGGTCTCGCGATCGTACTTGAGCACGCTGACTTCCACCTTGTCACCGATATTGAACATTTCCGACGGATGGCCGACGCGACCCCAGGACATGTCCGTAATGTGGAGCAGCCCGTCGATGCCGCCGAGGTCGATGAACGCTCCGTAATCCGTGATGTTTTTCACCACGCCTTGAATCAACTGCCCTTCCTTCAACGTGGAGAGGGTATTCTTCCGCTTCGAGTCCCTGGTCTCTTCCAGAAGCACGCGCCGGGAGACGACGACATTACCGCGGCGATGATTGATCTTGATGATCTTCAGGGGGAAAGTGCGTCCGACCAACCCGTCCAAATCCCGCACCGGATGGAGGTCGATTTGCGAGCCAGGCAGAAACGCCTTCACGCCGATATCCACCATCATGCCGCCCTTGATCCTCGCCACAATTTTGCCGTCGATGCTCTTTTCTTCGTTGAAGAGCTTCTCCAGCTCCTCCCAGATCTTCATCTTGTCGGCTTTTTCCTTGGAAAGAACCAGGTTGCCGTCTGCGTCTTCGCACTCTTCGATATACACTTGAAGCCGATCGCCCACCTTGATGGCCTGAAGCTCCTCGGTGGAGAACTGATCGTTCGGGATCATGCCTTCGGACTTGTATCCGATATCGACGACCACCTTGTCTTTGGTCACAGCGACGACGCGGCCCTCCGTAATCGTACCCTCTTCGAGGTTCTTGAAGGTCTCCTCGTACAGGGCCGCTAAGGCCGCTCGGTCTAATTGCTGCTCACTCGATGGCGAAGCCGTACTCATGGTGTGAATCCTACTCTTCCGACAGGAGTCGGGTGCTGATGGTTATACACCGGTATTCACTCAGCGTTGCGAATGCCGGCACTGGACTGCTGAACCGGAGACTCAATGGCACCTAAGGAGGCAATGCGGTCCATCACGGTGCGACTCACCTCCTGATAAAACTGCTTACCTTCTCCGTTCTCCCCGTTCCGGGAAAACGTGATGGGTTCCCCATACAACACGGTCACTGGACGAAAGCGCGGCCACATCGTTCCCATCGGCAGCACATCGTAGGTGCCCTTGAGATAGGCCGGCACCACAGGACAGCCCGTTTGCGCCACAACCACACCAATCCCTGGCTTGGGAGATTGTAGCCGTCCGTCCAGGCTGCGACTGCCTTCAGGAAAGATCACCACGACCTTTCCTTCCTTGATCAGACTGACTGCCTTGCCAAATGCGTCACGATCCAGCCGGCCTGTCCGCAAGGGAATCCATCCCAACCATTGGCAGACCGCCTTGAAGCCTGGAACCGGAAAGAGATCGCTGCGCCCTAAATACCACGCCCGCCGCCTGATCCCGCAACCCAGAAACGGGATATCCAGATAACTGGCATGGTTTGCCGCGACGATGAACCCGCCGGTCCTGGGAACCGCCCCAACAACTCGATAGCGAAAACAAAGCCACCCAATGGCCCGAAAGAGGATCCACAGGATCCCGTAGATAACCGAACTCACAGCTTCGCCGCGATCACGGCCATCATCTGATCCACCACCTCGCTCGCGGACAAGTTCGAGGTGTCGATATGCCGGGCATCCTCGGCAGGAACCAGCGGAGCGACCGCGCGGGACCGATCCCTCGCATCGCGGGTCACCATCTCGGCGCTCGTGTCCTCAAGCGCCCCGGAATGTCCTGCCGTTACGAGCTCACGGTGCCGTCGCTGTGCCCGGACATTCGGATCCGCTTCGAGAAAAAATTTCACATCTGCGCCAGGAAACACCTTCGTGCCCATATCCCGTCCTTCAGCCACCACCGCCCCGCCCGCGCCGATCTGCCGCTGGATAGGCAACAGCCAGGCCCGAACCGCTGGAATGGCGGAAACCACCGATGCCGCAGACGATACCGCAGGCGTTCGGAGTTCGCCCGTCACATCCCTGCCATTGACCAACACCATGGCGGTTCCCTGATGCAGCGGCATCTGAAGCGACAGGCTGGGCAGCAGAGCGGCAACTGCCACCGCGTCAGCCGGATCCAGACCGGACTCAATCACGGCCCAGGCCGTCGCCCGATAGAGCGCCCCTGTATCAAGGTACAGATAGCCTAACCGAGAAGCCAACGACTTCGCCGCGGTGCTCTTGCCGACACCAGCCGGACCGTCGATCACGACAATCAGCCGGTTCGCATGTTTTTGTTCTGCCGCAGCTCCCACGCCGTAGTCCCGTATTATAATAGCCGTCACTTGCGTTCAGTCAATAATTCCAGGAGGGTGCGATGAAACGCAGGGAACGACGTCTCGATACAAGCCGTCTCGTCAATCACGGTCGGCGCCGAAGCGGTCAAGCCTGCGATGGCCAAGGACATCGCCACCCGGTGGTCTCCATGACTGCGACCACGCGCAGCCTGCAAGCGGCCATTCATCTCGATCGTCCCAAGCCCTCGCACCACCATTCCGTCTGGCTTTTCCGTAATCTGGGCTCCCATCGCGCGCAACTCCGCCGACACCGTCGCAATCCGATCGCTCTCTTTCACCCGCAACTCTTCAGCCCCGGAGATGATCGTTTCCCCCTCTGCAACCGCAGCCGCGACACACAGGATGGGAAATTCATCGATCGTTTGCGGAATTAAATCGGGCCCGACCGCCACCCCATGCAGCCTGGCCGACTTCACCCGAATATCGGCGACAGGCTCCCCCGCCTCTTCCCGCCGATTGAGCAATTGAATATCCGCGCCCATGCTCGTCATCACGTCCAACAGTCCTGTTCTTGTCGGGTTGATCCCCACGTGATGAATCGTCACATCCGAGCCTGGAACAATCGTGGCGCCCACGATGAAGAAGGCGGCGGCGGAGAAGTCTCCAGGCACGACGAGTTGAGATACCGCATTCCACCCAACCGAAGGCCGCCCCTCGACCAACAGAGTGGTCCCCTCCCGCCGCAGCCCGATACCGAAAAACTGGAACATCCGTTCCGTATGATCCCGCGAAAGGCGAGGTTCTGTGAAGCTGGTCGTCCCTTCGGCGAACAAGGCTGCAAGCAACAGGGCAGATTTAATTTGCGCGCTGGCCACAGGCGACGCGTAGGCAATCGCGCGAAGGCGGCTCCCCGTCACGGCTAAGGGCGCAAGTTCACCGCCCTTGCGTCCGGCGATCGTTGCACCCATTTCCCGCAAGGGCTTGACGATCCGCCCCATTGGACGACGCCGAATCGATTCGTCGCCGGTCAGCACCGCAAAAAAGTCTTGCCCCGCCAACAGGCCAGTCAGGAGACGAATGCCCGTTCCGGAATTACCGCAATCGATCGGCCCGCTCGGCTCGGTCAAGCCCCAGAGCCCTTTTCCATGCACACATAGCTCATCGACCGATTCATCGATCCGTACGCCGAGAGCCTGCAACGCACGCATCGTATTGAGACAATCTTCGCCCCGGCAATAACGCGCAACCCTGCTGACCCCGTCAGCCAAGGCTGTCAGGATGATGGCACGATGGGTGATCGACTTATCACCTGGAACGGAAATCGTTCCCTGTAACGGTCTGCCTGGCGTGATAGTGATAGACGTCATACGTACTATGCGGACACAACCGGTCTCGCGGAAAGCTTCTCTCGTTCCTGCTTGGCTCGTTCAACCTCTTTCTCGATACCTGCTGCATCGCCTGTGCGAATAAGCTGCTTCAACTGGCCCAGCGATCGTTCGTAGGCCTCAATGAACGTGACCACATTGTCGCGGTTCCACAGGAAAATATCGCGCCACATTTCAGGCGAACTGGCGGCAATCCTGGTCGTATCCCGCAACCCGCCGCCTGAGTGGCTCGCCAAATCGAGAGAGGGAATCTGTTGATCGCGAATTTCAGCCAGGGCATTGATCAAGGCAAAGGCCGCGACATGGGGCAAATGGCTCACCGCGCCAAGAATCTTGTCGTGCAGATGGGCGTCCATCGTGAGCACCACCGAGCCGGTTTCCTCCCACATTGTTCGGACCTGCTCGAGCGCCTGAGGATCCGTCGTTTTCGTCGGCGTGATGATACAGCGCGCCCCCATAAAGAGCTGATCAGATCCGGCCGCGACGCCCGTCTTTTCCTTGCCGGCAATGGGATGGGCTCCGACAAAATGGACGCCGGCCGGCATGGCCCGCTCAGCCTGTTCCACTAAGAGCCCCTTCACGCTTCCGACATCGGTCACGATCGCGCCTGGCTTCAAACAGGAGGCCCACTCCGTTAAATGCCGATCGTAGGTATCGACCGGCGTCGCCAACACGACTAAGTCGGCATCCCTCACTCCCTCTTTGGGATCGACAACGTAGCGGTCGATCGCGCCCACCTCAACTGCGGTCTTCAAGTTTTCGATGCGCCGCCCGACCCCGACAACCTTCGTCGCCAAGCCCTTCCGGCGCAGGATCATGCCGAGCGATCCGCCGATCAACCCGACTCCGATTATCGTGACCTGTGTAAAATGTAGCGCCATGCTTCAAGCTGGAGTGAGGGATACCCTCGATCCTGAGTCCTTCAGATTACAGTTCCCGACCGACCGCTACCGCGATTTTTCGCATGTCCTGCATCAGCTCTTTGAACTTGCTCGGCTTGATGGATTCTTCCCCGTCGCACAGCGCACATTCCGGGTTCGAATGGACTTCGATGAGAATGCCATCTGCCCCGGCGGCAACTGCGGCTTTCGACATCGGCGCCACCAAGTTCCACTTGCCGGTGGCATGGCTCGGATCGACGATGACAGGCAAATGCGACAGTTCTTTTAACGTCGGCACCGCTGCGAGATCGAGCGTGTTGCGATATTGCGTTTCGAAGGTCCTGATCCCCCGCTCGCATAACATGACGTTCTGGTTTCCACGGGACATGATGTATTCCGCCGACAGGAGGAATTCCTTGATCGTCGCCGAAAGCCCCCGCTTCAACAACACCGGCTTGTCGTAGGCCCCGACCTCCTTGAGGAGTTCGAAGTTCTGCATGTTGCGGGCGCCGATCTGGATGATATCGGCTTTTTCGAGGAACAACTCGATATCGCGGGTATCCAGAATCTCACTGACCACCGGTAATCCGGTTTGCTTCTTCGCCTCAACCAGGTAGTCCAATCCTTCGCGCCCTAATCCCTGAAAGGAATACGGAGAGGTGCGGGGCTTGTAGGCGCCGCCGCGCAAAATACTCGCGCCGGCCGCCTTAACCTCGTGAGCGATACCGACCGTCAACTCAAGCCGCTCCACCGCGCAGGGCCCCGCCATAATGACCAGCTTGTTGCCGCCGATCTTGACGCCGCCCACATCGATGATCGTGCCTTCACGCTTAAACTCACGGCTGACCAGTTTCCAGGGCGCGAGAATCGGCAACACACTTTCCACACCCGGCAACGCCGTGAGCGGCTGGTTATGCAGGATCCGATCGTCCCCGATGACTCCGATGATCGTCCGCTCCTGACCGGTCGATAATTGCGACTTCAGGCCCAACTCGCGAAGCCGATCGATGATGTGGTCGACTTCCCGTTCGCTCGCTTCTGGTTTCAATACGATGATCATGTTGCCCTCACCCTGCACTCAACGCGAATGGAGCACCCGCTTGAACGCCGCCAAAAATTCCTTGTTTTCCTCTTCCAGGCCGATAGTCACTCGAACCATAGGCCCCTCGATATGACGAATGATAATGCCCTCCCTCAGCATGGCCTCAAACACCATTCGGCCATCTCGCCCGACATCGACATACACGAAATTCGCCTCGCTCGGAATCGGCGCAAACCCGAGCGCAGTCAGTCCCTTAACCACCTGCTCCATCCCGGCTGCATTCACCGCCCGGCTCCGCGCCACATGCTCGTCGTCGCCAAGGGCGGCGAAGGCGGCTCGCTGCGCCAGACTGTTGGCGTTGAAAGGGGGACGGAGGCGGTTCAAGAAATTGACGATCTCCGCCGTCGCCACGCCGTACCCGATTCGCAATCCCGCGAGACCGTAGATTTTCGAAAAGGTCCGCAGCACGATCACATTCCGCCCCTGCTTCACATAAGCCATGGAGTCCGGAAACTGCGGACTCCGAACATACTCGAAATAGGCCTCATCAAATACCACAACGACATGAGCCGGCACGCGCGAAAGCAGACGTTCGACTTCCTCGGCCGACACCATCGTTCCGGTTGGATTATTTGGATTGCAAACGAATAGGAGTCTCGTCCGATCAGTGATGGCGTCAGCCATCGCCGGAAGATCGTGCCGCCACTGTTTCAACGGAACGATGACAGGCGTTCCATGCGCGGCCGTGACTTCCATCTTATAAATGACGAACGTCTGATCGGCCATGACCGCCTCGTCGCCCGGAGCCAAAAAGGTGCGGGCGAGCAGGCCCAGGATTTCATCCGATCCATTTCCGAGAATGACCTGATCGGACGTCACCTTCCAACGATCCGCCAAAGCCTCACGCAACCGAAACGCGCCGCCGTCGGGATAGCGATGCAACGTCGCATTCCCCTCGCTCAAGGCAGCGAGCGCCTCCGGAGAGGGACCCAACGGATTCTCGTTGGACGCCAGCTTAATGACGCGTGCGAGGCCTAGTTCCCGTTGGAGTTCTTCAATCGGCTTCCCGGGGACATAGGGACTCAGCGAGGCGATATCTGGATGGACCTTCAATGGCATGGCATCAACTGTGGGCCGGGTAGGAGCCCAGCACTTTCATGAACAGGCAGCGGCCGGTGACTTCTTCAATGGCTTTCTTGACCCGCTCTTCCTCAATGTGACCTTCGATATCGACGAAAAAAATGTACTCCCAGGCTTTCCGTCTGGAAGGACGCGATTCGATCTTAGTCATGCTCAATCCGTGAGAGGCAAAGGGCCGGAGCAGATCGTACAGGGCGCCAACCTTGTCTTTCACCGAGAGCATCAAGGACGTCTTATCTTTTCCCGTACGCTGGGGCGGCTTCTGCGACAAAATGAGAAAACGGGTCATGTTGTTCATATTGTCTTCGATGCGGGCCTTGATAACCTTCAAGCCGTACAGCTGAGCCGCCAACTCCGAGGCAATGGCGGCGACCGATGGATTCTCCACGCACATCTCCGCAGCGCGGGCGGTGCTCGCCACCTCCGACACGGGCACATTCGGCAGGTTGGTTTCCAGCCAATTGCGGCATTGCGCGATCGCATGGGGATGCGAGTAAACCTGCTTCACCTCTTCTATCGCGCCGGATTTTGACAAGAGATGGTGAGACACTTCCTGCAGCACCTCCCCATAGATCAGGAGATTCGAATCGATAAACATATCGAGCGTGTGATTGACCACACCTTCGGTTGTGTTCTCAATCGGGACCACGCCAAAGTTGGCTCGCCCCCGCTCGACTTCGCTGAACACGTCTTTGATGCTGTTGACTGGAATATATTGGGCGGACGACCCGAAATTCTGCATGCAGGCCATGTGCGTAAACGTCGCTCTGGGACCGAGGTACGCCACCTTCTGCGGCCCCTCAAGCGAGAGGGATGCGGACATGATTTCTCGATAGACAGGACGAATCGCTTCGGAGGGAAAGGGCCCGGTGTTTTGCTGGACGAGGCGCTCGATGATAGCCGCCTCGCGCGCGGGAGTATGAAGATTGGCCTCGGAATCCTGCTGTCTTTTGAGCCTGCCGATCTCAATGACGCTTTTGGACCGCTCATTCAGCAGACGCAAAATCTCGTCATCGATACGATCGATTTCTTTCCGGTAGTCGGAAAGGTCTCCGGACATAGCGAACCCCCTCTTTCCAGCCCAGTGAGGCGGTCACCCGTCCGTCGGCTGGAATGGCACAGGCCAAGTGAGAAATGATACAGGAACCATTCCCACCAATGCAAGGAGACCCTCGACCTTTCAGAGGCTTGCGCGGAAGTCCTCATCCGAACGAACTGCCGTCAGGAGGACCGCTGAGGGGTCTGGCCCGTCATGGAAAGAGGAGGGAACTTGGCCGTTTGAAATGATCGAAGGCCAGTTTCGTGGCTTGGCGGCCACGTCCGGTTCGCTCGAGAAAACCGGCCTGAATCAGATAGGGCTCATAGACATCTTCGAGGGTGCCCTTATCTTCCTGGACCGCAGCTGCCAGGGATTCAACCCCGACCGGTCCTCCTGCAAACTTGTCGATAATGGTCAAAAGGATCTGGCGATCCATCTCATCGAACCCCGCCGTATCGACGCCCAACCAGGCGAGCGCCTCATGGGCAACAATTTGGGTAATCCGGCCCTCCGCCTTAACCTGGGCATAATCGCGCACCCGCTTGATCAGTCGATTGACGATACGGGGGGTCCCGCGGGCGCGACAGGCAATTTCCCTCGCTCCCTCGGAATCGATCGGAATTCCAAGCACCCCCGCCGAGCGGGTCACGATGGTCTGAAGCTCCGCTGGCGAATAGAACTCCAGCCGGTGGACGAGCCCGAATCGGTCCCGGAGCGGAGAGGTCAGGGCGCCGGCCCTGGTCGTGGCCCCGACCAGCGTAAACCGGGGGAGATCCAACTTCACCGTTCTGGCTGAAGGCCCCTGCCCGATCACGAGATCGAGCTGATAATCCTCCATGGCCGGATAGAGCGCCTCCTCGACCGAGGCGGGGAGCCGGTGAATCTCGTCGATGAACAGGACGTCGTGCTCTTGGAGGTTCGTCAGAATCGCGGCCAAATCGCCTGCATGGGCCAAGACGAGACCGGAGGTCGAACGGAGCACACCCCCCATCTCACGGGCAATAATGTGAGCGATGGTGGTTTTCCCTAGCCCTGGAGGCCCGTAGAAAATCGTGTGGTCGAGTGCTTCGTTTCGCTGCTTGGCCGCTTCGATGCAGATCCGGAGGGATTCTTTCATCCGCTCCTGGCCGACATACTCATCCAAGGTCTGCGGACGCAGCACATTCTCGATGCTTCGCTCTTCGTCCGTGATCTGCGTACCGACAACTCGCTCGGCCATCGTGAGGGAACCTCTCTCGCTACGATCTTATTTTTTCTCAGGCGCTGGAAGGTACTTGGGTGGAGGCGGCAAGGCCCCCTGCCCCGGCGTTGCAATACTCCCGCAATCCGGCGGGCACGTCTTACCGCCTTGGGTCGGATCCGGAAGGTTCAGCTCCATCTTCTCCAGCTGACATTGCGTGAGTCGCCCTCCATCTTGACTTCCGCAACGCGCCGGCACAGACGAGCCGCCGATTTCTCGATAGCCATCGGGGCAGGATCCGCAGACGGACAACAGATTCGCCCCCAGAGGGACACACTGAACAAGGATGGGATCGCCATCCTTGCAAATCTCTTTGGACTCGGTCACGCCCGTAGTCGCATAACCTTCAGGACATTTGCCGCAGGTCTTGCGAATGCTTTTCGGTTCGCTGGACTCTTCAGCTTGCACTGGCATGGCTCCCAGCCCCAACAGAAGCAGGACCAGTCCGATGGACCATTGACTCCGGACTGTTCGTTGACTCAATCGCATCATCCTTACCCCCTTGCGAGTTCCTTCAACGATTCACGAATCATGTCTTTGAGCACGATAGGCTCAGGGTGGGATTTTCTCACCAGTTTCAGCGCCTCTCTGGCATCTTGTGGACGATACCCCAAGTTCACGAGCGCCGACAGCGCGTCGTCGAAGGTCGCATCCTGTCCCTGCCTGGGCGAATCGCTGGCAGAGGCGGGGCCAGCATAGAGCTTGCCGACTTTATCCTTGAGCTCCAACACGAGACGGCTGGCCGATTTGTTTCCGATCCCTGGAACCGTCGTCAACTTCTCGACATTTTCAGACTGAATCGCTGAGACCAGGTCGGATACAGGAAGAGCCGACAATACGCTGAGCGCCAGCTTGGGTCCGACACCGGATACGCTGGTCAGCAACACGAACGTGTCTTTTTCCTGCGACGTCAGAAAACCGAAAAGCTGAATCGCGTCTTCGCGGACATGGGTGTGAACGCTCAGCGAGATACTGTCGCTGAGATTGGGCAACCCATAATAGGTGCTGAGGGGAATAAACACTTCGTAGCCGACCCCCTGTACGTCGAGGATCAGATAGGTCGGCGCCTTGAAGGCCAATCGGCCTGTCAGTGAGGCGATCATGCTCTATGAGGCAACATAGGCTGAAGGTGTTCAGGCTGAAGACTGAAGTGTTCGGAACTCCAACCTTCAGCCTGAACACCTTCAGCCTGGATACCTGAATTGTTACCGTTGTTGTTCATCCAGCAGCGGCCACCTTCTCCATCACCTCGTCGGAAATATCAAAATTCGCATGCACCTTCTGCACATCATCATGCTCATCCAGCACTTCCATCAACTTGAGCATTTGTTCGGCGGCCTTTTCCTCCAGCTTGACCGTGTTCTGAGGAACAAAGGTGACTTCCGCAAGCGAGGGTTCGATCTTCGCATCGGCGAGGGCCTTCTTCACGGCTTCAAAATGGTGCGGGTCCGTGACGACCTCGAAAAGCTTCTCGCCCACCTTCACGTCCTCCGCCCCCGCATCGAGCGCAAGGGACAGCAGCGTATCTTCATCGACTTTGCTCTTCTCAATCGTGAGCAGTCCCTTCTTGTGAAACTGCCAGGAAACGGCGCCGGCTTCCGCCATGTTGCCATGATTTTTCGTGAGGAGATTTCGCAGCTCGGCGACAGTGCGATTACGGTTATCGCTCGTAATTTCCATCAATACGCCGGTTCCCCCGGGCCCATACGCTTCCAAGTTGAACTCTTCGTAGATCACGCCTGGCAACTCTCCCGTGCCGCGCTGAATGGCTTTTTTCAGCGTGTCGCCGGGCATGTTGGCCTCTTTTGCCTTCAAGATAGCGAGCCGAAGCCGCGGATTACCGTCCGGATCGGAACCTGAACGGGCCGCAATCGTCACCTCACGGATGATTCGCGTGAAGATCTTCCCGCGCTTGACATCCATGGCCCCTTTGTGTCGTTTAACCGTCGCCCAATGGCTATGTCCACCCATGCTCACTCCCTTGCAGCCGAGCCTGTACGGCCGACCACGCAAGAACATGATATCAATCGACCAGCGCTGGTACTCGTAGCATAGGGCTCAGAAAGGTGTCAATTACGCCGCGAGACACCGAAACAGGACCGATTACTCCGAGTAGAACAGCAGCTGTATCCCGATGAGCAGAATCAGTCCGGCCCAAAGCAATTCCCTCTTAGAGGCCTGTACCTGCGATGAGGGGCGAAGCCAATCTGACAGTAGCTTCGACGAGCCGGCTGTCACTGCCATGGTGCCCATGAACGCATGGCCCAGCGCGATCTTGTGGGCTGAGGGATGGAGACCGTGCGAATGACCGAACAACATCAGCCCCCCGATGATCGCAAACAGCGGTAACGGCGTAGCCCAAGCCGCATGACCAATCCGTCCAAGTCGGCGAAGCAGCTCGATCGTTCCGACCGTCAATGACAAGAGCGCATAGCTCTTATGCTGAACGATTTCCGAGTCACTGCCGAAGAATGTCTGCGCGAAGTTGAGTGAACCGACCGGCCAGGCATCATGATCGCTCCAGATAAGAAGAAAGGCGCCTGCCGCAAGCAAGGCTCCCGGCAAAAGAAACCTGGTCCAGGCCAAAAATGATATCGCCAGCGCCTGGCGCAGCTCGCTGAGCCCGATGATGAGCACCAATATGCCGGTAAGATGATGATTGAACTCGGAGTAGGCAATGCCTGCCACAGACCCTTCCCACCCCGCCTGATGCCCCGCGGCTTCATGGTGTTCGTGGCCGGTAGGAGCCGCTTCCTGCACCGATGTCTGAGCATGCTCATCATGCTGCGCCCATAACGGCAAGGCTGACAAGAACAGGCCGAGCAGAACGACGAATCCCAGCGCGCAACCGCGGGACAGTCTGTGCGGAACACCGCCGTCATACCTGCTGGATAAAGGAAGGGCCCATCCGGTCAGCCGGACGGGCCCTTGTACCGTCGTTTTCATGTTTTTCGCGTTACCTGCTCACATGAACTTCATAAACTTATCTTTCGCATCATCCATCACTTGAGCCGTAATGGTCGCCAGCCCCCGCTCCTTCGCCACCCGCTCAACCTCTTTGCGAGCCATGGGACGGATGAAGTCCGGAATATTTTCAAGCCGCTTCTCAGCCTCAGGCGTCCACGTCATCCCGTTGCTCGAATCGCTCTTGGAATCGTCCATGACTTGCAAGGTGATCGTCTGATACCCCTGCTTGCGCGCAAACGCCTCCACGCTGCTTTGCACCATCGGCTTCACAAACGAGGGAAGACGATCGAGCTTCTCCTTCGCATCGGCTGACCAGGTGAACTCCGAGGTGACCGCTCCACCACTGCCGGGCTTACCGCCCGAGGTGAGCCCCATTTCCGCCACCATCGCAGAGAAGGGGCAGCCGCCGCTGGGCTTCTCTCCCGGTTTGCCCGTTGTTGGAGCGGCAGTGGCCGCTGCTGCAGCCGGCTGGCCGCCTTGAATTTTCTCGTTCAAATAAGCCGCCATTTGCCCAGAGCCTGCAGTGGCTTCGTCTTTCAGCGTGCCCCGCGTCATTTCAAATGGCTCGGCCTCAGCAGTACGTCCACCCAACTTCACCCCGAGAGAACTGACCATCTGGGTTTCGCCAGGATTCGTCACCATGGAGAACTTGGCGCTGCAGGACGGACAGCCGAAGAACACACCGAGTGTGCCCTCTCCAGGCTTCTCTACCTTCTCGAAGTTCATGTAGGTTTCACAGTTGAGGCACACGAATTTCATGGCGTCTCCTCTTAGGTGCGTCACATCACAGTTTATCGGCGAGCACCTTCTTGTAATCGAGCAATGTCCTGATGCGCCCGGCAATTTCCTGGTAGCGCTGAATCGTCGGATACGTTTCGTCGAGCAGTGGCTCTCCCTTGTCAAAGGTGCGCGCGAGTTTTCGGTCGAAAGGAATCCGTCCGAGCAACGGCAGGTCCAGCGCCTCGCACATGGCCTCGGTGTTGCCCTCGAACAACTCGTTCACTTCGCCACAGGAAGGACAGCGATACTCGCTCATATTCTCGACCATGCCCATGACCTTGATCCCCATATCGCGGGCATATGTGACCGACTTCTGTACCACGTCCGATGCCACTTCCGATGGCGTCGTGACGACGATCGCTCCCGCCAGATCCGGAATATATCCGGCGATGACTGGCGGTTTGTCGGCGGCAGCCCCAGGAGGCAAGTCAACCAAGAGATAGTCGAGCTCGCCCCAGACGACATCGGCCAAGAACTCTCGGATGACATTCATTTCCATCAGCCCCAACCAGACCGGGCTGACATCCATCGGCCCCTTCCAGCGAACCGGCGAGGCGTCGTCCAGGAAGAAATCCATCGACGCGACTTTGACCCCGAGCGGCCCGACCGGAGGAGTCGCGCCTTCAGGCCTCATCGTCAACGACTGTCCATGCATACCCAACATGCGAGGCACGCAAGGACCGTTCAAGTCCACGTCTAAGAGTCCGACCTTCGCTCCCTGCCGCGCAAACGCCAACGCCAGGTTGACGGTCGTCATGCTTTTGCCAACGCCGCCTTTTCCGCTCATGACAACCAGCTTATGCTTGATCCCAGCCATGCGAGCCTGCACCTGCCGCATTTGCTCGGTAATTTGCTGGACGACTTTGGCGTCATCGGAGTACTTTAATTTGCCAAGAATGGCCTTCAAATCTTTCTCGACCGCCATAACGAACACCCCTCGTTAACTGTGCGAATACAGAGGTTGAAACGGTACCATAGGGGTTTCTGGAGAGTCAAACGCGCGAAAGCCGGTTGCATATCAGGCGGGAGAACGCCGAAAAATCATGTTCCTAGCTGCTTTGCGACCTGCGCAGGGGACAAGTAGGATGCTCAAAAAGACCGTCCCGCAAGGCCGCAACGAGCTGTCACTTTACAAAGGGCGGGTGGGATGATCCCAACTGCGCGCGTCCAACGAGGGGAGTCCTCTTCATAAATCCTCGCAGGCTGTTCAGAAAGGCCGTCCAGCGAGGTCGCAGGCAAATTGAAACCGGAGGCGTACCCTCAGGGGTACGTTGAGGATTTCGATGAGCCGAGAACGACGCTGGCGGACTTTATCAACAGCCTGCTAGATCGAATACTGAAAGGTCGGCTTCGCCCCGATCGCCTGAGCCAGGACTCCACGGCGCTTCAACTCCTCAAGAATCCGGCGAGTGGCCGCATCGAAGTCTGTCGGGCCTGACAGCACGATATCCGTATTGGGCGGAGCTTCTTCCGGCGCCTTGCTCATATGAACGGCGATGACCGGGACCGGGTGGACGAGCGTCCTGATCGCCTGTGCCGCTTCGACATAGGCCATGCCGAATGGATTCGTCGTGGAGACCACGATCAACCCCGTATCGACCAACAGCCTCGCCACCTCGCCATAACGGCGAGCCATCTCTGTCGCCTGGCCCCGCTCCCCCTCGGAAAGGTCTGCATCCAGTCCGCGGCGAAGGTTCTCTCCGTCGAGTAGGTAGGCATGCCGACCGTCCGCCACCAGCCGAGCCTCGATCGTCTTGGCAAGGAAGGACTTCCCTGTATGCCGCCCCCCCGTCACCAACACAATGGCGGCCCGGTGACCATATTGCTGCGCACGGTCCTCGACGCCGACCTCACCCTTCACCCAGGCAAAATCGCGCTGCCGCGCTTCTTCGCGGAGAAACTCCTGATCGTCATGGACCAGCTCCGTCACGATACCGCCACCGGCGATGTCGTACTCATCTACGAGCACGAACCGGCCTGTTGCTTCAAACGAGGATGAAAGGTCGAAGGCAACCGGCACTTTGGCCCGAATCGTCAATTCAGCGACCTGATTCTTATTCACCACGTTGCTGCCCTGCTGCTGGGACAGATCCATCGTGTCGATGATCCGGTGAATCGCGGCGACTTCACAGTCGACTTCCTTCGTCGCCACTCTCAGTTGATAGCGCCGCCCCCGTTCCAGCGGTTTTCGACCCAGCCAAAACACATTGGCCCGAAAGGCTGTCGACACTAGCGGGAGCGTCTCTTGATGTGAGGCGACCTCTCCCCGCTCAACAAAGATCTGCTCATCCAGCGTGATACCGACTGATTGGCCTGCACGCCCTTCGGCTGGCAAGGGATCGACATTGAACGCCTCAATAGACTTAACCGTTGCTCGTTTGTTCGACGGCGAGAACACCAAGGAATCGCCAACCTTCACGCGGCCCGCCGTCACGCGGCCGGCGATGATCCGGCGGGCGTCAAACTTGTACACGTCCTGAACCGGCATGCGAAGCGGCTGCTCGGATCGACTCGGCTCCTTCCGGAAGGCGCTGAGCGCATCCAGCACGGTCGGCCCCTTGTACCAGGGCATCTGCTCGCTCCGGTTGGCGATATTATCCCCGAGCTTGGCACTGACCGGAATGATCTGCTGGGGAACCGCCTTGAACTGTCCGAGGAACTCCCGATATTCCTTTTCGATCCCGTCGAACACATCCTGCCGGTAGCCGACCAGATCCATCTTGTTTACAACGACGGCGAACTGGCGCACGCCCAAGAGCGACAAGAGATAGCCGTGCTTCTTGGACTG
>JBEGVJ010000072.1:0-5643 GCA_041178465.1 Nitrospirota bacterium | reverse complement strand
GTCCCATGCTCGCAGAGCAACACGACGGTCTGCCGAAAGTTCGGATCGCGCAAGGACGGCGCCGCGATGAGGAAGATGCCTTTTCCGAGTGGAGCTTTCATGGTCATAATCCTACCGTGCGCACCGATGGGGTGCAAGCGGCTCAAAGAGGCACGCGCAGAACGATGAACAAAGCAGGATGCTCAAACAGGCCGTCCAGCAAGGCCGCAGGCAAGTCGAAACCGGAGGCGTACCCTCTCGGGTACGTTGAGGATTTCGATGAGCCGAGAACGAAGCTGACGGCCTGTTTCAGCATCCTGCTAGAGGTAGAGGGATTCGCGGCGGTCGCGCAGCAGATCGTTGTAGGGCGTGATGGCCTTGTTCCGTGCGTCGGCAGGATCGATCTCGACAATACGGAGCTCTTCCAGGTCCCGCGGCGCGCGATGCAGAATCGTCCCCAATGGAGCGACGACTTCGCTGTTCCCGATAAACGTCAGTTGATCTTTGCCGCCGCGCGCCTCGCTCCCCGTGCGGTTACTCGTGATCGCGAACACGCGGTTCTCCCGACACCGAACCGGCATGGAGTCCGGGCAATCCGGCAATACCAAATTCGAGGGATGACAGATGATCTCCGCCCCCTTGAGCGCCAATGTGCGAGCCGCCTCCGGATAGTACCAATCGAAGCAAATCATCACGCCGATCTTGGCCGGTCCGATATCCCACACCTGAAATCCCGTATCGCCGGGGGCAAAGAACAGCGTTTCTTCGAAGAAGAGGTGGGTCTTGCGATAACAGCCCATGAAGCCGGATGGACCGACGACCACGGCGGAGTTGTAGCAGACAGCCCCAGCCCGTTCCGGGAGACCGGCGACAATTACCATCTTGCGCCGCTTCGCGAGATCGATCAGCCGCTGTGTGGTTGGGCCATCAGGCACCGATTCCGACAATGTGAGCGTTTCTTGCTGCGATAGGAACTGATACCCGGACGCACACAACTCGGGCAACACGATCAGATCGGCATCCACCCGGTCAAGCGTCTCCACAACCTTGTCGAGATTGTGCGACACCTCGCCGAAAACCGGAGCAAACTGAAAATATCCAACTCGCATAGATTATCGGGCTAGCGGCCTGAGACGAGAGGCCAAGGGAGGAAAGCAAAAGACAAGAGACAAGGGGCTAAACATCCGCTCGCCCCTCGCCTCTTGCCCATAGCCTATGCAGTTACTTTACTTCGGACAAATGGGTGACTGCGCCTTCGGCATGTTGGGTAGCCACATCTGCGTGACCAGCCTTGCCATGAGCAACGGCTTCCTTGAGATGCTTGATCCCTTCGTCCAGGTGCGGATTTTTCACACCGGCCGCCTCGGCATGTTTGAGGGCCCCCTCAGCATGCTGCACCAGGGCATCGGCATGGCCTTGCTTGCCATGAGCCACAGCTTCCTTGGCATGCTCGACCGCTTCGCTCACATGCTTGTTGTCAGCAAGGGCAAGCCCGCTGAGCAACGGGAAACCAACAAGCGCCGCAACCGCCGCTACAACCAGTGCTCCACGATGGATTCTCATTTTCATGGCCTCCTCCTCAATGGTTAAACTTTGCTCTAGGGAATAAGCGGTATCCGTAGTACTCCAAGCTCGTTCACCTTACACAGCTGTTTTTTGACTGTCAAGAAGGCCGTATCTGTGGGTCAACATTCAGAATGTGCTGCAATCCCTTGGCGTCTTTTTCCACCGGACAGGCGAAATCCCGGCTCCACTCCCACCAGGACCCAGGGTAGTTGCGGACCTTCCGATAGCCGGCGAGTCTGAGAACGAAATAGAGCCAGGCGGAACGGACCCCTCCGGTGCAGTAACAAATAACATCTTGATCCGGTGTGAGCCCTTTGTCGGCGAGACTCTCCGTGATCGCCTCCAGATCTTTCAGCGTCGCGTTCGGTTGAAGAAATCCCGTCCAAGCCAGATGAATCGCGGAGGGAATGTGGCCGGGCCGTGGGATCCCCGACACCTCTTTCCCCAGATATTCTTCAAGACTGCGCGCATCGAGAATCACGGTGCCAGGATGCGGCTGCTTCACCAGTTGCTTGAGTTCATCTTTGACTGCCATCACGGACGCCACCGGCTTCACGGTAAAGGTCCCTGGCTTGGGCGTCACGCACCCATGCTCGAACGGCCGCTTTTCCTGCACCCATTTGACCCACCCTCCGTCGAGAATACGCAACCGCGTATGCCCGAGATATTCCAACATCCAGAACATACGGCCCTCGTCACCCCAGTTGTCGAAGGGATTGGAATAGATGACCACATCGCTGTCCTGACTGATGCCCAAGGCGCGGATCTTGTGTTCCATCCGTCCGCGATCCGGATCGAGCAAGCCCTTCGGCACGGCCTTCGGGTCGCTGTACTCATGCCAGGTCGAATGCACCGCCCCAGGAATATGGCCGCCGAACTCGTAGGCCGCCCGCCCGCGTACATCGAGAATCACCAGGCCCGGCTGGCCCAAGCTCTGCTGGAGGGTTTCTGTATCGATCAGCAACGGGTGTGTCATGTTGTTCCTTCTCTTAAGCAATCAGCCATCAGCTTTCAGCGGACAGCTTGTTTGTTCCGGCTGACGGCTGAGAGCGGACGGCTGATTGCTCTCACTTAGCGCCGCCGCAAGATCGCCGGACAGCGGAAACTCCCGCTCGTAAATGACAAACCGATAGGGATCGCTCCCCGTCAGCCCATATTGCGTCTGTAACATCTCATGCTGTGTATCGGTCAGAATGTGGTACTGCACCAGGGTCTTCACTTTCAAGCCCTCTGCCTGAGCCGGGAGTTGATACACAAACTGGTATTCCCGGCTGGCCATGGGCAAGAGACGGTTATCATACAACTCCACGATGGCCGGCTGCCACATGATCCAGCGGCCCATCGTGGAGGTTTGATGATCGAGCACCTTCCCCTGCCGATCCTCCACGGAAAACTCCACCGTGAAGTACCGGTCGGGATCGCCAGTCGGAATTTTATGGCCGGCCCCTGCATTGATCAGGGTCAGCGTAAATTCGACTCGATCGCCCGGCTTGGGCGAAGCCTTGTCGGTCTTGACCTGCACCCCCACCGCCCGTTTCACCATATCGGGGTCGTGCCCGCCGCGCCAGAGATGCTGGCGGCCCCGCCTGATCGGACTATCCGTCGCCACCGGCCGATCGATTTCAGGCATATGGCAACTCTGGCAAATGAAGCCCCGCTCCTGCATGAAGAACTTGCCTTCGTATTCCGCGTAGGTTCCGCAAGGGCCGACATTGTAGAACTGCGCCGGGCCTGACACCACATTGTGACAACGCTGGCAGACCTGTGCCGTCCTGAAATTCGGGTCGAACTTGGTCGGATGCGGCGCGGCGGAATCCTCGAACGGTCCATAGACGACTCCGTCCCGCACATGGCAGGCCGCGCAGGTCACCGATTCTTTCTGATACTCGGGGTCGTAATGGGGATTGGGTTCTTGCACCGCCTTCTCGACGCGCCCGCGCGGAATCTCTTTCACCAAGGTCGGCTGCTGGTTTTCCAGCGGGGTATGGCAATTCAAGCAGACCCAAATGTTCTTATCTTTTTTCCAATAGGCCTGAAAGAACGGATCCTCATAGGCATGGGCATGGATGCTCGTCTTCCATTCGTCGTAGATCTCACGATGGCATTGGCCACAGGACTCGGCCTTCAAGCTCGCCAGACCTTCCGGGATCTTTTGAAACGGAATCGCATGGGCGTAATCGTCGCGCAACCCGAAAATCACGACCGGTTTGACTTCGGTGTAATAGAGATACACAAGCAGGCCAGCCATGGCAGAACCGAGCAGGATTTTGACAGGGGTCTTCATGCGGCCAATAGAGCCTGGATGTGACGATCCACCGACGCAGCCAAGGATGTCAGATGATAGCCGCCTTCGAGCGATGAGAGAATGCGCCCGCTTGCATGGCGTGTGGCGATGCCTGCCACGATGCCGGTGAGATCCTCGTAGCCCTCTTCCGTCAACCCCATGCTCGCAAGAGGATCGTCCCGATGCGCATCGAAACCGGCTGAGATGATCACGAATTCAGGCTTGAACGAATCGGCCGCCGGCACCAGCGTTTTCAGGAAGACGGCGCGATACTCCTCATCGCCCTCCCCCGCTTCCATCGGCACGTTGATCGTGAACCCTTCTCCTGCCCCTCGGCCTCGCTCCGTCGCGCGACCCGAGCCGGGATAGTGGGGATACTGGTGCGTGCTAAAAAACAAGACCGACGGATCGTCCTCAAAACTGTGCTGCGTACCGTTCCCGTGATGCACGTCCCAATCGACGATCAAGACTCGGGTGAGCCCATAGCGTTTCTGCACATAGCGCGTGGCAATCGCCACATTATTAAAGAGGCAAAAACCCATCGCATGCCCCGCCTCGGCATGGTGCCCCGGCGGCCTCACCGCGCAGAACACGTGATCGACCTCTTGGGACATGATCGCATCGACCGCGGCCAAGGCCCCCCCGGCTGCCAGATAAGCGGCGGTCAAGGAGCCGGGGGACATGGAGGTGTCGGGATCGAGCGAAACTCGCCCACTCGTCGGGGCATGAGTCTTCAGCATCTCAAGATAGGAAGGCTCGTGGATCTGCGTAATCCATTCGTCTTCCGCCTCTCGCGGTTCAATCCTGGTCAGCCGGGCCGCCGTCCCGCTCTGCTCCAACTGCTGCATGATGGCACGCAGCCGATTAGGCGACTCAGGATGCCCGGCCCCCATGTCATGGCCAAGATAACGTGGATCGTAGACAAGTCCGGTGTTGCCCATGGCAAAGTCCAGTGATCGGTGATGCGTGATGGGTGATCAGTGACAGGTGAGAATCGGGAACATCCCTACTCATCACCCTTCACGCATCACTCATCACATGCGCGAATCGTAGCACGCAGCCGAGAGCGTAGACAACGAGCGCGTGCCGCTGCTATCGTCTATCAAATTGGAGGAAGACATGCAGAATCGCCGCATCGAACCGCTCAAGAAAGTCCTGGAGATCGATCCGACCGACGAGGTCGCCTGGTTTGGTCTGGGGAAGGCCTACATGGAAGATGCGAACTTCGAAGAAGCGGCGAAGGCCCTGCAGCAATGCGTCGCGGTCAAACCTACCTACTCAGCCGCCTACTATGCCCTGGCCCAATCGCTGCACAAGCTGGGTCGAATCGACGAATGCCGAACTGTCTGCGCCACCGGCATCGACGTCTCCACGAAAAACGGCGACGCAATGGTAACCAAGAATCTCGAACTGCTCAAAGGCTCGCTACCCGTCTGAGAGTTGACTCTCTACTCATCAATATCCTGCTAGCCCGCACTGTTCATGACGATCTATCCCGAAACCGCCTAGTCGCCAAGCGAGACAGGCTCGACAGGCGGGACGAGCGAGACGGACAGAGGTTCGAGGTCTCCTGAATGCCAAACTTCCAGTCGCGCCTTTCTCGCATGTCTTGCGCTTCACGCCTCACAACTGCTACACCGGCTCCGCCCTTTCGTCATCATCGTCATCATCATTGTCGGATATCAGCCCGAGGGCTTCCGGCTGGCGTTTGGCGATTTCCTCGTACACTTCATCCAGCCAGCGGCTCGCGTAGCCAAGGATCTCCCGGACTAACGGCTCCGGATGGCCCGTGCGCTTGATCGTCCATTGGCAAA
>JBEGVJ010000071.1:0-18181 GCA_041178465.1 Nitrospirota bacterium | reverse complement strand
TCCGAGCGAAAGGCCGTGAGCTGGCGGTTGTGCCAGTCCGATGGATTGAGATAGGTCTGGATTGTCACGTCATAGGCGGTCCCCTGGGTCAGCAAGGTCAGGCCTCGCGCCAATCTTGCGGCGAAGAGGATCGTATCCGGCATGTCTTTTGGCGAGGCAATGGAGGGGGCCACTGCGCCCATGAGGTCGTGTTCCCAAGCCAAGTGTTTCATAATGTCGGCGGCATGGCTGGGGGGGAGGGGCATCACCACGTGCGCGGACCAGGGACCGTGGCAGGCATGCCAGGCTTCCGGCGCGTCCACTTCAGGGCGAAGCGTCAGCGGGCCTCCATACTCGCGTTCGTACCAGACCGTCATCTCGTCGATGGTCGGGGAAGAGCCGCGATAGCCGATGAAATAGAGGGGAGGCCGGCGGGCTGACGGTTTGGGTGCCTTCTTGCGAATCCTCATCGCGTGTTTCTGCGCGCGGCGGCTATTTGCTGGCCTTCTTGGCCCTGCGGCGCTCGTCCGAGTTGAGGATCTTTTTGCGAATACGCAGACTCTTCGGCGTCACTTCGATCAGTTCATCCGGGCCGATATATTCGAGCGCGAACTCCAAGCCCATTTCCCGTGGAGGCGTGAGGACCAGGGCTTCATCGGTGCCAGAGGCCCGCATGTTGGACAGCTGCTTCTCCTTGCAGACGTTCACGTCCATGTCTTCGTCACGGCTGTTCTCGCCGACGACCATTCCGCGATAAACATCCACGACAGGGCCGATGAACATGGTTCCTCGATCCTGGGTCATGAAGATGGCATAGCCGGAGCTGGTTCCGTCTTCGCACGCGACGAGCGACCCGTGTGTCGCCACCGAGAGGTCGCGCTGCTCCAGCGGTTCGTAGGCGGCAAAGACATGGTGCATGATGATGGTGCCGCGCGTCTTGGCGACTAAAAGATTCTTGAGTCCCATGATGCCGCGGGTGGGGATATGGTACTCCAGGTGCATTTCGCTTGGCCCGGCGTCGGAATGGATGAGCCGCATATGGCGCAACTCGCCACGGCGTTTACCCAGCTCTTCAATCACGGCGCCCTGATAGGTTTCCGGCACTTGGATGGTCAATTCCTCGTAGGGCTCGAGGACTTTGTCCCCGTCCCGGTGGACGATCACTTCCGGTTGCGAGACTTGCAGTTCGTATCCTTCACGGCGCATCGCTTCTATCAGGACGCCGAGATGCAGTTCGCCGCGGCCTGCCACGAGGAACTTATCCGCACTATCCGTTTCCTGTACGCGCAACGACACGTTGGTTTCGAGTTCCCTGAAGAGTCGATCACGTAAATGCCGGGAGGTCAGGTACTTACCTTCCCGTCCGGCGAACGGGCTGTTGTTCACGGAGAAGGTCATTTGGACGGTCGGCTCGTCGACCGTGACACGGGTCAGGGCGACCGGATTTTCCGCATCGGCAATGGTATCGCCGATGCTCACCTCGTCCAGGCCTGCTACCGCGACGATTTCTCCTGCCTCCGCCCGCTCCACATCCGTCCGTTCAAGGCCGGAGTAGACTGCGAGGTCGGACACTTTTCCTGGGAACTTGGCGCCATCCTTTCCGAGTACGACCACATTCTGTCTGCGGGCGATCGACCCGGATTGAATCTTTCCCACTCCCATTTTGCCTTTGTAGAGGTCCTGAATCAGGGAGAGGACGAGGATCTGGAGCGGCGCCTCGGCGTTGATAGCCGGTGCGGGAATCTTTTCCAGGACGGTGTCGAGAAGCGGCGTAATGTCCGTGCCAGGCTTCGAGAGGTCGTTGGTCGCGGTGCCCTTGATTGCGGCGGTGTAGACGATGGGGAAATCGAGCTGCTCGTCTGTCGCACCGAGATGGACGAACAAGTCGAAGGTCCGATTCACGACATCGTCGATGACGGCGTCCGGCCGGTCGATCTTGTTGATGACCACGATGGCTTTGTGGCCGAGCGCGAGGGCCTTTCGCAATACGAAGGTCGTTTGCGGCATAGGGCCTTCTTTGGCGTCGATCAAGATAAGGACGCCGTCCACCATGCGCAGGGTCCGTTCAACTTCACCGCCGAAGTCGGCATGACCCGGCGTGTCGACGATGTTGATTTTCACGCCCTTATAGATGACGCTGGCGTTTTTGGCCCGGATCGTGATGCCGCGTTCGCGCTCCTGGTCCATCGAGTCCATGATCCGCTCGCCCATATCGTCGATCTTGCGATGGACGTGGGTCTGCCGGAGCACGGCATCGACCAGCGTCGTCTTGCCATGGTCAACGTGGGCGATAATGGCAATATTTCGAATGTCGCTCCGACGTCCTTTAGGAACGATCTGGTCTGCGACGGGAGACTCTGTTGTGGCTGTCTGATCCATAGATATTGCTGCATGCTCCAAAAAAAAGACGCCCGGGATTCCAGGCGCCGTGGCATAGTATACCGGATTGACTGCAATCTCCGCAAGAGCATGAATTACGCCGGCGATGTATGTGCCGGGAGTAGGGTCATGGCGTCAGCTGGCACGATGATACGCGATATCTACCCTTTGCGGTGTAGATCCGGCAAGGTGTGGAATTGCTTGAGATCGAGGACCTGCTGCGGTCTGTCCTGTTCCGTGCCTTGCCGGTGATGAGGATCATCGGTTCAGTGTGCGCTTGATTCGCAGGAGGAGCGGGTCCTTCTTGATCGGCTTCCGAATGTAATCTGTGGCCCCCAGTTCGAGGCACTGTTGCTCGCGTTCGTCGTTTCCCTCTCCCGTCAACACGATCACCGGGGTCTGAATTTTGTTCTGCTGGATCAGCTTCAAGAGTTTGATGCCGTCGAGATTCGGCATGTTCAAGTCCGAGAGAATCAAGTCGAACCGTTTCGATGCCAGTTGCGCCAACGCGTCGATCCCATCCGTTGCCACACTGACCTCGTACCCTTGTCCGCTGAGAACGATCCGGAGATAGTCTTGAATGTCTTCTTGGTCGTCGATGACCAAGAGCTTGGGGATCGCTGATTGCTCTGGCGCGCCTTCGGCGGCGTGAGCCGGCGGCAGCGGATTCCCGGATGGCAAATTCTGGACAGCCTCGCTTAGGGGTGCATCCTGGCCAGGGAGAGATGAGAGTGGGGACGGTGAAGATGCATAGGTGGGAACGACCCGCGCAACCTCCTCCAGCGTCGTGTACCCTGCCGCGGCTTTCGCAAGGCCATCTTCGAGCATGGTGCGCATGCCGTTCCGCCTGGCTTCTTCGCGGATCGAGACGTCCGGTGCCTGCTTATTAATGAGATCACGGATCTTCTCCGTCACATCGAGCAGCTCCACGATCGCCAAGCGCCCTTTGTATCCGGCCCCTTCGCAGAGGTCGCACCCGGCCGCGCTCAGCCAGCGAACGTTCTCGGGGAGGTTGCCGGCTCCGCCGAGCTGTTCGACGGTTGCAGGGGATGGCATGCGCTCGATGGCGCACGCGGAACAGAGGCGGCGGACGAGACGTTGGGCGACGATGCCGATCACCGAAGACGACACTTGATAGGGTTCAATGCCGAGATCGAGCAGGCGGGTGATGGTGGCCGCGGCGTCGTTCGTATGCAGCGTGCTGAGCAACAGGTGTCCCGTTTGGGAGGCTTCGAGTGCGATCGTGGCGGTTTCCTGATCCCGAATTTCTCCCACCAGTACGATATCCGGATCCTGGCGAAGAATGGAGCGGAGGCCGGTGGCGAACGTCATCCCCCCCTTAGGATTCACTTCGACCTGGCTGATCCCGGCAATCTGAATTTCGACGGGATTTTCCAGCGTAATGATATTTTTGGTCGGAGATTTGACGTAGTTGAGCGCCGTATAGAGTGTCGTGGTTTTTCCGCTGCCGGTCGGGCCCGTCACCAGAATCATGCCCTGGGGGCTGTTGAGCATGCGTTGAAAGATCCGGAGCGGTTCCGGATCCAGTCCCAGTCGGTCCATCGACACCGTGGAGCTGTCGCCGGCGAGCAAGCGCACCACGACCTTTTCACCATGTTGCGTCGGCAGGACCGAAATCCGAAGGTCGGTTTTTTTGTTGCCCATTTTGAGCCGGCTTCTGCCGTCCTGGGGTTTCCGGCGTTCCGCGATGTCGAGTTTGGCGATGATCTTGAATCGAGAAATGGCCATCGGCTGGAAATATTTTGGCGCCTTCGTGGCGTCGATGAGAATCCCGTCGATCCGATATCGGACTTGCAGGCAGTCCTCTTGCGGCTCGATGTGGATATCGCTGGCCCCCCGCTTGATGCCTTCACTTAAGATCATGTTGACGAAGCGGACGACGGGGGGGAGCGTACCCTTCCGCGCCATTTGCTCCGGCGACAGGACTTCGTACTCGTCTTCGGGCGAAAGCTCGACTTCCCCTTCGGGGCTGGAACTGAGGATCGCGGCATGGAGATCTTCCTCGCTCATATGTTCCGTGGTCGCACCGGCGGCATCCGTGAGTCCATGAAGCAAGGCCGACAGAGTTTCCGGATCCGCAATGAAGAGGGACAGGGGACCGCCTTGGCCCACTTGACGCGCGAGTCGGTCCATCAACTCGAGATCGAAGGGATTGCTCAGCAGAAAGGCCTGGGAGCCGGCTTCGGCACGAACGGAAACGACGGAGTGGGCGCGACAAAATGAGAGGGACAGGGGGCCCGCTATGACGTCGCTTTGCTGAGGGTGCCGAAGATGGGGGAGACGGGAAAACTCCGCGACGAGTTGCGCCATTCTGCGCGGCTCGACTCCGAGAAGGGCATCGGCCCGATACAGTTTCTCGGGCGTGATTTTCGCCAGGATGGTTTGCTGCTCTTGCGAGAGGCTGCACGAGTCTTTAAGGAAGGCGCGGAACTGTCTGAAGTCCAGGCGCGGGATGGCCTCTGCGCCTGCGCGGGGGCCGGTGGGCCTGGCTTTCGGTCGATCAGTCATAGACCACCTCGACGGATTCAAGATATGTGGCGATCGCGTTGAGCGTCTGGGTAACGGTCGCGAGGTCTTTGACTTTCGCGGCCTGTTCGAGCGTGGCCGCCATGGTCGTCAAGTCGTCAAACCCGTAGCTCCCACCTGTCCCCTTCATGCCATGGGCGATTTTGCACAGGGATTCGAAATCCTGCCGGCTCAACGCCTCGCGCATCGCCTGCACCTCGCCACGCCGATTCACCATGAACTTCGGGATCAGTGCCTCAAAGTCGGCGTCGACATGCACAACCGCTTTCCCTGGAGCGAGCGGTCGTTCCGGCGGCTCAGCGGCATTCATGAGGTCGTCTCCTTGGTCGGCGCGGGTTTCGCGTATTGTCGGATCGCATCAAGCAGGATGCGTTTCTTAATGGGTTTTGTGAGATGCACGGTGCAGCCGGCCTCCAGGCTCTTGGCGGCTTCCTCATGGAAGGCGTTGGCCGTGAGGGCGGCGATCGGTGTCGGCGTGCGCTGGTGGTCCCGTTCCCACTGCCGGATCGCACGTGTGGCCTGGTAGCCGTCCATCACCGGCATTTGGACATCCATGAGCACCAGGTCGTAATCCCCCCCTGTCGTATACTTCTGGACCGCCTCGGCCCCGTTCTCGACGAACTCCGGGACGCAGGGGGTCTCTTTCAGGAAGAGCGCGATGATGTCGCGATTGTCTTCCAAATCTTCGGCCACCAGGATGCGCAGCGGCTTGGTGGTGCGGAGGGGATAGGGACGGGGACTGGCAAGAAGAGGCCGGTCCAGGGCCTCCGCCGGTTGCGTCCCGGTCGCCTCAGCGATGGCGTCGAACAGCACCATCCGTCTGACCGGTTTGGACACGTAGTTCTTGATGCCAAGCTCGTGCGCGCGGCTGGCGTCGCCGCGCCGCATGTCGGAGGTGAGCATGAGGACCGATGTTCCCATGAGATCCGGAATCTTCCGCATCGCTTCGACCACTTGGAACCCGTCCATGTCCGGCATGCGGCAATCGAGGATGATGAGCTTGAAGGGGGCGCCTTCGGTCCTCGCATTCATCATCATGGCCAGCGCCGAGGGGCCGTCGGGCGCTTCCGCGATCGAGGCGCCGGCCTGTCCGATAATTTCCCGTAGAATGAGGCGATTGGTCTCGTTGTCGTCGACAAGGAGGATGGGCAGACCTTGGAGTGAGGGTAGGCGGGGGGCCTGGCTCATTTCCGATGGTTCGGCGGTCTTGAACGGTAGGGTGAAATAAAAGGTACTGCCTGTGCCGACCTTACTGGTGATCTCAAGGCGGCCCCCCATGAGTTCCACCAGGCGTTTGGAGATGCTGAGCCCCAGTCCGGTGCCGCCGTATTTCCTTGTCGTTGACGAATCAGCCTGGCTAAAAATCTCGAAGACGGAGCCGAGCTTGTCTTGGGCGATGCCGATGCCGGTATCCGAGACCGAAATGCGCAGCAAGCCGGACTTGTCCGGCTTGACCCGGATGACGACCTCGCCCTGTTCCGTAAACTTGATGGCGTTGCCGACCAGGTTGATGAGGACTTGGCGCAAGCGGGTCGGGTCGCCCATGACGGTCTCTGGCACATCTGGATGCACAAAGGAGATGAGGTCGATATTTTTCGCATGGGCGCGTACGGCCAGCAATTCTGCGATTCTCTCGATCAGATCCGGCAGATCGAACGCCACGGACTCCAATTCGAGCTTTCCGGATTCGACCTTCGAGAGATCGAGGATGTTATCGATGAGTTCAAGGAGCGCGTTAGCCGCCCGGCTGAGCCGCTGCACGTAGTCCTCTTGTATCTTGGTCAGCGACGTTTCGATGAGCAAATCGCCCATGCCGATGATGGCATTCATCGGGGTGCGGATTTCGTGGCTCATGGTCGCCAGGAACTCGCTCTTCGCCTGTGTGGCAGATTCCGCTTCGGCCGTCGCCTGCTTCAGCGCCTCTTCCGCCTGCTTGCGGGCCGTGATGTCCAGCAGGGCCCCGACCATTCGCACGGCAATGCCCTGCTCGTTCCGCACCACGAAGGCGCGATGGAGCACATCCACGTAGGAACCGTTTCCATGACGAAAGCGGTATTCGCTCGACCATACGTCGCTGCCGCGTTCGATCACCTCATGTACATTGGCCAGCACCCTTGCGGAGTCGTCGGGATGCATCCTGGTCAACCAAGACTCGATTCCCGGCTCGATGGTCTTGGGCTCGTAGCCGAAGGCGTTGAGCATGCCGTCGCTCCACCAGACCCCATTTGTCGTGAGGTTCCAATCCCACAGAACGTCGGTGGTCGCGCGGGTGATGAGGCGGAACCGCTCTTCGCTCCTGGCGAGCGCCTGCTCGGTCTGCTTGCGCTCGGTGATGTCGGCGTTAGTGCCCGTTATTCGCAGCGGGTTGCCTTGCGCATCCCACATCACTTGGCCACTGGCCGCGATGATACGAGTTGTGCCATCAGGCCACCGGATCCGAAACTCAATGTCGTAAGGGTGCTCGTCGCGTAAGGCCTGTTGTATTGCCGCGTCGCACTGCGCCCGATCTTCGGGATGTACACCGGAGAGCCAGGCCTCGTAAGCGCCACTAAAGTCTTCCTTCTTCACGCCGTACAGGGCGAACATCCTATCGTCCCATGTCAATTCATTTTTCGGGATGTTCCAGTCCCACACGCCGAGTTGTGCTGCGCGGGTGGCCACCTCCAGTCGCTTCGCCAACCGAGCCTGGGCCTCCTCGGTCTGCTTGCGCTCGGTAACGTCGTGCACCGAGGCGATCGTGAGCAGGCCCTCCTCGGTCTGCAAGGGGCTTAAGCTGATCTCCACGCTGAATTCGCTGCCGTCTTTGCGCCGTACGAGCAACTCACGGTTCGTTCCCATCTCCAGGGGTTGCGGGTTGACGCTGTACCCTGCCCGCTGCTGGATATGGGCCTCCCTTATCTGCGCCGGCAAGAGACTTTCGACATGCTGGCCCACTAATTCCTCACGCGTATAGCCAAACAATGTGTCCGTCCGCTGATTCACGAGCAGGATCCGGCCCTGGTCATCGGCAATGATGATGGCGTCTGGCGTTGCCTCCAGCAGGCCTCTGAATTTCCGTTCCGTCTGTGTGCGCTTCAGGAGATCGGCTTGCGATCTGGCGTATTCGTTCTTCAAGTGTCGCGTGGACCACAGGAGGAGCCCCACCAATGGGCCCACCATGAGCATTCCTGCCGCGTTCAATTTCCACATGAGGACCCGGATGGGCGCCACGATGACGTCATGGTCCAGCCGGACCAGTACGGTCCATTCAAGCCCAGGGGCGTTGGCGGTACCCTTGGTTTTGGCATACCCTGTGAGGACGTCGACATCCCTCCTGGGATGGTGCTCCCTGATATAGCCGGTGGTGGAGGCGGCGAGCGCGACCGAGGGCACGTGGAGTTCTTGTAGATTCGCGCGGTTTTCCTGCCGTAAGTGCGAGTCGATCAGGACATCGCCGGTCCGATTGAGAAGCTGCCATTCGAGGCGTTGCATGTCTCCCGCCTGGGCCTGGAGCAGCAGCGCTTCCTTGGCAAGGATCGTTTCGATGAGCGGCAGCCCGACTTGGCCCATCACCGTGCCGGCAAAGGCTCCCGTGCTATCACGAAAGGGGGCGCTGAGGGTGATGGCCAGGGTGCCGTCCATTTCTTGCGACGGCGCGGCATCCGTCACGGAGAGTGTCTGGTTCGTCCGGGCTGCCTGAAACCAGGGCTGCTGGCTGCGGTCGAGTCCGACAGAGGCTGGTGTCGTGGCGGCCAGGATGCGTCCCTGCCGGTCAGTCATTCCGAGCCAGATATAGATGGGATAAACGGCGTGGATCTTTTGCAGATAGGGGGTGAGGGTGCGGGGATCGAAGTTCCGAAACTCGACGATCTGCGCCATCAGCTGCACATCGCCATTCCGTTCCTCCAGGAGCCGATCCAGCGTCTCGACGGCGCTGATGGCGGCGAGTGCCAGGCTTTCCCCTTTCGTGGCCACCAACTGCGTTTCGAGGTTGCGCAGGGCCAGTGTCCCGAGCGCCAGTGCCATGACGGTAATCGCGAGGATCAGGACCGGCAGCCGGGCATACATCCGGCCCGCGCCGCCCTGACTCGTGACGTCATGCGGCATGGGTTGCTGTTTTCCTTCCGGCTCGTGACGGGGTTCTTCGTGACTTGTGGGGCTCATCTCATTTCCATTGCGGTCGCAACATTATCACGCTGTCGGTCATGCTGTCTGCTCTCGCAGTCAGGCCGACATCAGCCTATTAGATTACACAGGATAGATCTAAAAATCATAGACGGCCATGCCTGTGAACCGAATTCAGTAATGTTCTTGCTTCTCGGCATGGCCATGCCTGTTGTCCCTAGGGATGTCGTGGCGGCGCGCTGGCCGATCGGAGTCCGCGCTTGAGTTTTGGGGGGATGCATTGTAAGTTGATTTTGTCATCCTTCCCGTGCCGATTGCCGCAGGAGCGAAACCCCAATGCCACGCGATGGACGTTTTATAGAAATGAGGGCGCCGGCTCGCCAATCCTGGCGTTGGTGGCAGATCGCACTCCTCAGCCTCGTGGCGGCGGTCTTGATCGGGGCGCTGGCAGTCGGTGGATTGGTGTGGCACCTCGCGAACGATCTCCCCCCGTTGGACCAGTTGGAGACGTACCAGCCCAGTCTGGTTACGCAGGTCTATTCAAGCGATCAGCAGCTGATCGGTCAATTCTTCATTGAGCGTCGCATCCAGACCTCCCTGGCGGAAATCCCCGAACAGGTTCGCCGCGCGGTCATCGCGGTTGAGGATGTCCGGTTCTTCGAGCATCCCGGACTCGACTACATCGGCATGCTCCGTGCGGCCTGGACGAACGTCCGTCGAGGGGGCAAGGTTGAGGGGGCCAGCACGATTACCCAGCAGTTGGCCCGGTCGCTGTTTCTGTCTTCCGAGCGCACCTTCGACCGCAAAGTCCGCGAGTTGATTCTGGCCTACCAGATGGAGCTGGTGCTGACGAAAGACAAAATTCTCGAACTGTATTTGAATCAGATTTATTTCGGGCAAGGCGCCTACGGGATCGCCTCGGCGGCCCAAACGTACTTCGGGAAAGATCTCTCTTCCCTCACGATTGCGGAAGCAGCCTTCCTGGCAGGTCTCCCGAAATCCCCCAACCATTATTCGCCGTTCAAGGCCTACGACCGAGCGAAAAGACGACAGGAACACGTGCTGGCACGGATGGAAGAGGCCGGGTTCCTGACTGCGGCGGAGCGGGAAACGGCGGCGGCGGAGGCGCTTCATTTCCGGCGTCCCGGCGGTGAGCAGGCAGCGCCCTACTTTGTGGAATATGTCCGGCAGTTGCTGGTCGCCAAGTACGGAGAGGCCTTGGTGTACAAGGGCGGGCTCAAGGTCGTGACGACGTTGAATTTGGAGATGCAGGAGGCCGCCGAAACGGCCTTCTTTGCCGGCTTGCGTGAATTAGACAAGCGCCAGGGGTGGCGTGGTCCGCTCCGGACGGTCGATGCGACTGCTCTGTCTTCGCTTCCCGTTCCAGAGACGACTGACCAGGTGTTGAAGACAAAGGACTTTCGCGAGGGGATCGTTACCAAAGTGGCGAAGGATCACTATCTGGTGCAGGTCGGCACAACGGTCGCCAAGCTGGCCTTTGACGATATGGCATGGGCGAAGCGCCGTCTGACCGGGACGGATACCGCGAAAGATGTCGTCGTCAATCCGAATCTCAAACAGGTGCTGAAGCCCGGCGATGTCGTCGAGGTGATGGTGAAGAGGCTGGACCGTGACATCGTTCATGTCCAGCTGGAGCAGACTCCCCTCGTCGAGGGAGGGTTGATTGCGCTGGAGCCGGGCAACGGTGCCATCCGGGCCATGGTCGGGGGCTACGATTTCGGCCGCAGCGAGTACAATCGGGCCGTGCAGGCCCACCGCCAGCCAGGGTCCGCTTTCAAGCCGATCATTTATGCGACAGCCTTGAGTCAGGGGATGAGCCCTGCCTCGATGATCCTCGACGCTCCGGTTGTCTACGAGCAGGAACAGGATGAGAAAACGTGGAAACCGGAGAACTACGGGAAGAAGTTCCATGGCATGGTGAGTTTGCGGGATGCCCTGGCCCACTCGCACAACCTGGCGACGGTCCGGTTGCTGGATAAGGTCGGCGTCAGAAATGTTATCGAGTTTGCGAAAACGGTTGGGATCACCAGTCCGCTGGCGGCAGATTTGTCGCTGGGGCTGGGGTCCTCCTCCGTCGGGCTGATGGAGCTGACCTCCGCCTATAGCGCGTTGCTTAACCAGGGGAGCCGTGCGGAGCCCTATGGGATTTTGTCCGTGAAGGACAACGCGGGGACGATGCTTGAGTCGGCGGACCCGCAAGCCGTGGAGGTGATCTCCAAAGAAACGGCGTACTTGATCACGAACATGATGGAGGACGTGATTCAGCGGGGAACCGGTCAGGCGGCCAAAGTTATCGGTCGGCCGATCGCGGGGAAAACCGGAACCACGGATGAGTTTATCAATGCGTGGTTTATCGGCGGTGCGCCGAACTTGGCCGCGGGCATCTACGTCGGGTTTGACGATCGCCGTTCGCTTGGCGAGACGGAATCGGGGGCGCATGCCGCGCTGCCCATCTGGATCAATTTCATGAAAGACGCGCTCAAGCCGCTGCCGGTCATGGCCTTTACCATTCCGGAAGGCGTCGCGTTCGTTAAGGTCGATCCAACGACGGGGTTACTTGAGGGGGAGCAGGAAGGCCAGGCCGGCATTGTCGAGCTCTTTACCAAGGGCAGCGAGCCGACTCAAGCGGCTCAGCGTCGGCTGGATCCGATTGATTTCTATAAGCTGGATCAAAGTCCCGAGGGGACGCTGTAGCAGAAGATTTCCGCAGGATAGCGAGCAAGACTGGCGGGACGGGCGAGACAAGGCAGGAGTCCAATCTGTCCATGTCGCGCGTTTCTCGCAAGTCCCGCGTGTCACGCTCCGCAGTTCAGAGCTTCGAGTCCTGATATTCCTCGTGCCAGGCCATCTGAATCGCTTCCAGAATCTTCTCGTTCGACTTCTTGGCATCGTCCTTGAAATCCGGGAGCGCCACGATCCAGGCATGGAGGTCGGTGAAGCGAACCGTGAGGGGGTCCGTCTCCGGGTGCTCTTCGACCAAGCGAATAGCGATATCTTCGGTGTTATTCCATTTCAGATCCATGCGAACTCCTTCGTCGTTCGTGAAGTGCCTGCGAAATACGCTTCACGAGGGACGCTTCACGTTATCTCGGAGACCTTCTTCCCCTGTAGCCCTCGTTTGAGCGACTCGTCCAGCATCGCGACGGTCAGGCGCTGCGCCGCCTGTTCGAGGTCGGCCATGCGTGCGCGGATGGCACGAGGGTCGGTGCCGTCCCTTGCGGTGGCCAAGGCCGACAGCGCGGCTCGAATGGCTGTGACGTCGTCTTGGGCGATAAGATGGCGCCCTTCGCTCAGGGACTTCTCGGTTGTCGTGATCAAGGCGCCGGCATCGAGCCTCGTTTCGATCAGTTTGCGGGCGTTGACGTCCTCCGCCGCAAATTTGAACGAATCCTCGATCATCTGTTCCACCTCGTGGTCGGATAAACCGTACGACGGTTTCACTTCTACAGACTGGCTCTGTCCGGTTCGCATGTCGCTGGCCTTCACACTCAAGATCCCATTGGCGTCGATGAGGAAGGTGACTTCGATGCGAGGAACGCCGGCCGGAAGGGGCGGAACTTTGAGCCGGAATTTTGCCAGGCTGCGATTGTCTTTTGCCAGTTCGCGTTCGCCCTGGAGGATGTGGATATCCACGCCGGTTTGGCCATCGACGTAGGTGGTGAACATTTCCTTGGCACTGGCCGGGATGGTCGTATTTCGGCGAATCAAGCTGCTCATGACCCCGCCCATGGTTTCGATGCCCAGGGACAGAGGCGTGACGTCGAGCAAGAGCATATCCGTGGTGCCGCCGCTGAGAATATCCGCTTGGACGGCTGCGCCGAGTGCCACCACTTCGTCCGGATTGATTTCGCAGTGAGGGACTTTGCCAAACAATTCCTGAACCCGTTGCCGGACGAGCGGCATGCGGGTGGAGCCCCCAACCAGGACGATTTCGTCGATCGCGCCGGGGAGCAGGCCCGCATCTTTCAGGGCCATGCGGCAGGGCGCCAGGGTCCGCTCGATGATGTCCATGGTCAGGGATTCGAGTTGGTCCCGCGTCAGCTCTCTCGTGAAGCGTCCCTTGTTGTCCGGAAGCTCGACCGACACCTGCGTCTTGGGTGCATCGGATAGTTGGATCTTGGCCCGCTCTGCTTCGAGACGGATCGTTTGCATGTGGTCTGGGTAGGCGCTGAGATCGATCCCGTGCAGGCGGCGAATGTCTGCCAGGAAGAGGTTGGCAATTTCGCGGTCCAGATCGTCTCCGCCCAGGTGGGTGTCGCCGTTGGTGGCCAACACTTCAAAGATGCCGTTTTTGAGCTTGAGGATGGAGATGTCGAAGGTGCCTCCGCCGAAGTCGTAGACGGCGATGGTGCCTTGGGTCTTTTCTTGAAGCCCATAGGCGAGCGAGGCGGCGGTCGGCTCGTTGATAATCCGCAAGACTTCCAGCCCTGCGATCATGCCGGCGTCCTTCGTGGCTTGCCGCTGGCTATCGTTGAAGTAGGCAGGAACCGTGATGACGGCTTTCGTAATGCTTTCGCCAAGGTGCGTTTCGGCCCGCTGTTTCAGTTCTTTGAGAATCATCGCCGAAATTTGCGGGGGCGAATAGGATTTCTCGCCGAGCTTGATGCGGATGACGCCGCCTTGCTCGGTGAGTGCGTAGGGAAAGTAGGCCAGCTCGCCCTGCACGTCTTCAAGGGCCTTTCCCATAAATCGCTTGACGGAGTAGACCGTTCGCTCAGGACTGCGGATCAGGTGCTCCTTCGCGGGGTCGCCGACGATCAGGCCGTTGTCGGTCAGGGCTACGACGGAGGGCAGGATCGTGCGGCCGCTGCGGCCTGGAATGACGCAGGGGTGCCCTTCTTTCATGTAGGCCACGAGCGAATTCGTGGTGCCGAGATCGATGCCGACGATGCGTGCCATGATGGTTATCCGATGGTTGCGACGAGGTCGTTGACGATGCTCGTGACGTAGGTGCGGTTAGAGAGGATCTCTCGCATCTGCTTGAGCAGGCGGTCCCGTTCGGAGCGGGCCTGGCTGGTCGCGTCGCCCTGATCTTGGAGCGTATCCCAGTCGGTGAAGAGCTGCTGGAGCCGGATTCCCATGTCCTGCTTGCGTTGCTCCAACGTACTCTGTGCCGCCTGGAGCGTTGCGCGAAGGTGCTGTTCCGTTTTCGATGTGCGATCGGTGGCCCGATACTCGTCCAGCGCGTCTTGGAGCTCAAGGATCTCTTCAAAGAGGTCGGCCGGAGGCGAATTCCTGATCTCCTTCACGGCTCCTGCTTCCAGGTCGAGCAGATACTCGGCCCGTTGAATCGGATCGCGGAGCGTGCGATAGGCCGAATTGAGCGTCGCGGCATTGCCCAGGCTGATGCTCTGTTCCGTTTCGCTTTTGTTCTGATAGAAGTCCGGATGAAACGCGCGGCTGAGTTCGTAAAACTTGGCTTCCAGCTCGTGCAGATCGATGGTAAGCCGCCGGGGAAACCCGAAGCAGGTAAAGTAGTCGGTTTCCTTCGACACCGGCTGGACCTTGACGCAGCGGTCGCAGAAATATTCTCCGGACACCTCGGATTGACAGTGCCAGCACATGCTCCTGGCCATCTGAAGTTCGCGAGGATTTGAGCTGTGGGTGTGGTGATGGTCCATCCCGTTACCTCTGCTGTCGTTCATTATGCCGAGAAGGACTCTCCGCACCCACACGTTTTGTCGGCGTTCGGATTGACGAATTTGAAGCTGCCACTCAGGAGGTCCTTTTGGAAGTCCAATTGCGTGCCTTGAAGATAAATGGCGCTCTTGGCGTCGACAATGACTTTCACGCCATCAATGAGATGGACCTGATCGTGCGGCCCGATCTTTTCGTCGAAGTTGATCGTGTAGCTGAGGCCCGAGCAGCCGCCCCCCTTCACGCCGAGGCGCAGTCCGCCTTCCGTGAGGCCCTGCACGTTGATGAGGCGTTTCACTTCTTTCAGCGCTGCCTCGCTAAGCGTAATCACTGGGGCCTGGGTTTCTGCGTTGGTCGTGTCCATGGCGCGCTCCCTTTCTGACGTTACTTCGCGTCGGTCGCGGTTCCGTCGGCTTTCTTCTGATAGTCCGCGAGGGCGGCTTTGATCGCGTCCTCGGCCAGCACGGAACAATGGATCTTTACGGGCGGCAGGTTCAGCTCCTGCACGATGTCGGTATTCTTGATCTTCTGGGCCTCTTCGATTGTCTTGCCTTTCAACCATTCGGTGGCAAGGCTGGAGCTGGCAATGGCGGACCCGCAGCCGAAGGTTTTGAACTTCGCGTCCACGATCGTATCGTTCTGCACTTTGATCTGAAGCTTCATCACGTCGCCGCACTCAGGGGCTCCGACCATGCCGGTGCCGACCCCTTCTTCGTCCTTCTTGAAGCTCCCCATGTTGCGGGGGTTATTGAAATGATCGACGACTTTGTCACTGTATGCCATAAAAGCCTCCTTGGTATCTCGTCGTTCGTGAAGCGTCGTTCGTTGTATGCGAGATACGCTTCACGAGGCACGTTTCACGCTGTTCAGTGGGCAGCCCACTGGACTGATTTCAAATCGACGCCTTCTTTTGCCATCTCGTATAGCGGGGACATTTCACGCAGCTTGGTCACGATCTCGATCACTTTCTTGATCGTATAATCGATCTCATCGTCCGTGTTGAAACGGCCCAGGCCGAAGCGGATCGAGGAATGCGCCAGTTCCGTCCCGACTCCCAGGGCGCGGAGCACGTAGGAGGGCTCCAATGTAGCCGAGGTGCAGGCCGAACCGGACGAGAGGGCGATATCCTTCATCCCCATCAGCAGCGACTCGCCTTCCACATAGGCAAAGGAGATATTGAGGTTGCCGGGGAGCCGGTTGGTCGGATGGCCGTTCAGATAACTTTCTTCGAGGGCCTTCATGATGCTGGTTTCCAGCCGCTCACGCATCGCCAGCAGCCGTGCCGTATCCTGGGCCATCTCCTGCTCGCAGAGTTCGCAGGCCTTGCCGAATCCCACGATCAAGGGCACGGGAAGCGTGCCGGAGCGCATGCCGCGCTCGTGTCCGCCGCCGTCCATTTGCGCCACAATGCGAACTCGGGGATTCTTTTTTCTCACGTAGAGCGCCCCGACTCCCTTGGGCCCGTACAGCTTGTGGGCTGTGAAGGACATCAGATCGATGCCCATCTCCTGCACATCGACCGGGATCTTGCCAACGCCCTGCGTCGCATCGCAATGAAAGAGGATGCCTTTCTCTTTGGCGATCTTGCCGATCTCTTTGACGGGGTTGATCGTGCCGATTTCATTGTTCGCCAGCATGACGGAGATGAGGATCGTTTTCTCTGTGATCGCATTCCGCACATCCTCGGGACTCACCATGCCGAATTTATCGACAGGGAGACAGGTGACGGTCGCTTTGCCCTTCCCCTCCAACACCTTGACAGTGTCGAGCACGGCGCGGTGTTCGGTGGAGGAGGTAATAATGTGATTGCCCTTCTCTCCGTACATCTCCAGTACGCCTTTGATCGCGAGATTGTCTGATTCGGTGGCGCCGCTGGTGAAGACGATTTCTTTCGGATCAGCCTTGATCAGCTTCGCGATCTGCTTCCGGGCGTTTTCGACCGCTTCTTCCGCGGCCCACCCGAAGGCGTGGTTGCGGCTGGCCGCGTTTCCGAACTTCTCGACGAAGTAGGGGAGCATGGTCTCCAATACGCGCGGATCCATCGGTGTCGTCGAGTGGTTGTCTAAGAAAATCGGCAGTTTCATCGTGCAACTCCTTGTGCCGCGGAAGACTGAATCGTAATGAGGGGTGTGCCACCCATCATGTCTTGGAGGGTCATGCTGTTGAGTAGTTGGGCGATGCTGTCCTGGACCTTCAACAGCGGTGTGCGGATATTGCAATTGTCCCGCTGCATGCAGAGCTCCCCATCCTTCTCGTGCGAACAATCGGTGATACCCAACGGCCCTTCGATGCTTTCGAGAATTTGCGCGATCGTAATCTTGTCTGCGCGCCGGGCCAACACGTACCCACCCTTCGGACCGTTGTGACTTTCAATCAGCGCGTTCTTGGCAAGGGTCTGGAGCACTTTGGCCAGCAGCTCGAGGGGAATGTTATATTCCTCTGCGATCTCTTTTGTGTTGACCACGCGCCCAGGTGTTACGTCGCCGAACTGAGCGGCAGCGATGTGCTGAAGGGCCATAAGGGCGTAATCTGCTTTTTTTGAAATCTTCAACATTGCTATTGCCGATCTGTCAGGTCGGAGACTATAATGATCTCCGATCAATAAGGTCGGACTAAGGATAGCACGCAGATTTCAAGGCTGTCAACAGCGTGAAATAAGGCTGAATCTGGCTGAGAAAGGATGGGTATATGGGCGGGACCAACCCCTACATTGAAAAAGCTGATTATGAGCTTCCGCGGAAAGCCTATACCGTTACGTTTATCGCCCCTGATGGAATGGTCACGAAGGTTGTGGTCGATCCAACCAAGATTCCCTACGGTCCGACAGGGCTCCCAGGGAGTCTCCTGGATGTGGCGATGGGCAACGGGGTTTCGTTAGAACATGTATGTGGGGGTGTCTGCGCCTGTTCGACCTGCCACGTAATCGTAAAACAGGGGCTTGAAAGCTGTAGTGAAGGCACGGACGATGAATTCGATCAGCTAGAGCAAGCGCCGATCACCACGTTGCAGTCACGGCTTGGTTGCCAATGTGTGCCGAACGGCACGACAGATATTGTGGTCGAGATTCCGGCCGTGAACAAAAATCTCGTGAAGGAAGGACATTAGTCGTAGGCTTCAGTTTTCACTTCTTTCCGATCGTATCCCGCCTCCATGAAATAAGCCCGCAACGGTCGCACGAACCCCTTCACCCCGCTGAGTAGTGGCGTCACTTTCGGTCTGTTCGTGATGAGGGGGTGCAGCAGTGACAATGTCGCCTCGACAACCTCCTGGTCCGTCCCACTCACTGCCATGGGCAGATATCGGAATGAGGGCTGCTGCGCGGCTAAGGCGAGCAGCTCATCGTGGTAGAGCCGTTCCTCCACAGTCGGACCGACCGCGATCAGGGTGGTGTGTGGCATGGGGCCTGCTGCCGCCAGCTGTTTCAACATGCAGCGAATCGGCACTAAGCCGGTATAGCGACTGATGAGGAGCAGCTCTCGATCGAGTGGGGAGGGCAAAAGGAAGCTCCCATAGG
>JBEGVJ010000070.1:0-4692 GCA_041178465.1 Nitrospirota bacterium | reverse complement strand
CCAGGCTCGTTGCATCGCAGGCCATGATCGAAAAACAATTCCCGCTGAGAGAATCAGCAAGAGCGCCGTAATGCGCGCCGGCAGAAAATTGGCCACGTCATCCAATCTGGCCGATGCCCAGCCGAACCATCGATAGCGCTCGTCCATATGGCCGATCATCGAATCCAGCGTATTGATCGCCTTATAGGCTAACGCAAGCGGGGCTCCGCCGATGGCGAGATAGAACAACGGCGCCATCACCCCGTCAGCTGCGCTTTCCGCAATCGTTTCCACGGTGGCTCGGACAATATCTGATTCGGCCATCTCCTCCGTATCGCGTCCGACAATCTTGGCGACAGCGGCGCGCGCTTCCGGCAAAGAAGCAGATTGCAGCGCCGCTTGCACGGACAGGACATGATCAAAAAGATCGCGAGCCGCGAGCGTGGTCCAAGCCAGCAACACCGTAGCCAGGCTCCCCCATACAGGACCGATCGAACTGCCAAACCAGATGAGCAGCACTCCAGCCCCATAAACTCCGGCTGGCAAGGCAACAGCCAACAACAGACCCGCCATCCGTTGCTTGAAGGGAGACAGGAGGAGCTGATGAACCAACCGGTCGCACCAACTGATGACAGAGCCCATCCATCGCACCGGATGGGGGAACCAGCGAGGGTCCCCGACTGCTGCATCTACGATGCACGCCGCTGCTAATTCGCCTCCGGTCATCGGACCAACACCAGGGGCACGATCAAAAGAAAGAGGATCTCTGCAATTTCATTCGTGGCCCCGAGCAAATCTCCAGTGATGCCGCCGAACATGCGATGGAACCAAGCAGTAGACAATCGCACGAGAGCCGTGCCGATGAGCAGACTACCAAGTGCCATCCATGGCCCCAATAATAGAGTCAGCACCAGACCTGCCGTAACGGTTGCTAGACAAAGATGCTGCCAGGACAAATGAGCGAGGAACGGTTGAGCCAGCCCCCCTTCGGACCTGGCATAGATCACATGGAAGGCCCCCATCACCATGGCCCATCGACCGACCACCGGCATGCCAAGCAGCAAGGCAAGATGCTCATCGATCGGCATGTCATTGAGCCCCGCATAACGAAGACCGAGCGAGAGAAAGAGCCCGGTCGCGCCGATCGCGCCGACTCGCCCATCCTTCATGATCGCCAGGCGGGCCTGAGCGGTTCGTCCGCCAGCCAGACCATCCACCATGTCGGCCAAACCGTCCTGATGGAGACCGCGCGTGATGCCGATGAGCAGCAGCATCAAGAGCAAACTCGTGACCTCGGCAGAAAAAACCTGCGCCAGAAACAGATCGGCGGTGACCAGCAACAGGCCAAGGAGACAGCCGACGAGTGGATACCAGCTCATCGAAGCAGCCAACTCCTCCGGCTTGGCATCATGCGTCGAGCGACTGAGTGGAACAGCAGTCAGGAACTGCCAGGCAAACAGAAACGTTCGCAGCACCGAGGTCATGCCGTTCGCTCCGACACACCGGCTTCGTCGAACGTGGCCATCTCCGTGAGAATTTTGATCGAGGCACAGACCAGACTCATGCCGAGGCAGGCGCCGGTTCCCTCCCCCAGACGAAGATCGAGATCCAATAGCGGCTTCAAACCAAGATGCTCCAGGATCGCCCGATGGCCACGCTCGACCGACCGATGGGACGCGATGAGATAGTCCTTGCAACGCGGTTGCAGACCCACGGCAATCAAGGCGGCCGCGCCTGCGATGAATCCGTCCAACACGACGGGAATGCGAGCCGCTGCTGCGCCCAACATCAGGCCTGCCAATCCGGCGATCTCCAGCCCACCCACCTTGGTAAGTACTTCCATAGCATCCGTCGAATCGAGCCGGTGGACATCCAGCGCCCGCTGAATCACGTCGATCTTGCGCGCGTGGCTGGCATCATCGATCCCCGTTCCTCGCCCTGTCACCTCGGAAACCGGTCGACCCGTCATCACGGCGGTAATCGCTGAACTGGCGGTCGTATTGCCGATTCCCATCTCGCCCGTTCCGATCAAACCGACCCCCTGCTGAGCGGCCTCGGTGGCCAGTTCGATCCCGACGTGCAGTGCCTGCTCCGCCTGCACGGGGCTCATCGCTGATTCCACCAACAGATTCTTCGTGCCAGGCATGATCTTCTTATGGATGAGTCCTGGTGCCGCTTCGAAGTCGAAATTTACTCCGATGTCCACGACGCGCACCTCAATGCCGGCATGGCGCGCCAGCACATTGACCGCAGCGCCACCGCGCAGAAAATTCAAGACCATCTGCGGTGTCACGGCGGAGGGATAGGCGCTGACCCCCTCCGCCGTTACTCCATGATCGGCGGCGAAGGTAAAGACCGCTCCACGAGGAACTTCTGGTTTCAGTTCCCCTGTGATCATGACGTAACGCGCAGCTAACTCTTCCAGCCGGCCCAGGCTGCCGATCGGCTTCGTCAATCGATCGAGGCGCGCCTGCGCCTGCGCCAAGAGATGCGGGTCGGTCGGCTGAATTCTCCGTATGACTTCGTGCAGGACTTCCATGTTGCGAACTCCATTTTTGCCTCTAGCCCATCGCCCCGTGCCCTGATCTACTTCAATCGCAATGGAAGGCCGCTGACGGTCAAATACACTTCGTCTGCCTCTGCCGCCACCTGTTGATTGACTCGCCCGGCCAGATCCCGAAAGGCCCGGACAGGTTTCGTCGCCGGCACAAGCCCCAGTCCCAATTCGTTGCTGACGATTACGACACGGGCCTCTGTCGCCCTGATCGCCCGAAGCAGGTCTGCTGTCGCTTCAGAAACAGCCTCATGCTTCAGTTTCCGCCCCCGTAAATTGCTCAACCATAACGTGAGACAATCAATCACAATCGTTTGATACGACTCGCTGTTTCCGGTAAGCCACTCGGCGATATCGACTGGGACTTCTGCCGTCTCCCAATCAGGTGAGCGGGTGGCCTGATGCCGTTCGATCCTGACTTTCATCTCCTGATCCAAGGCCTGACCTGTCGCCACGAACGCTCTCGGTCCTGACTCCCCTGCCAGATCGAGCGCCGCCTGGCTCTTGCCTGACGCAGCACCGCCCAACACAAGAATGAGCCGTGATTTTTGCCGTCTCTTTCCCATCACCGATCACCCATCACTCATCACCTCTCACGATCGAACGTCGCGCTGCCAGAGAAACTCCGGCTCCCCCTGGGTCTTGGCGGCCCAACGAGCCAGAACGAACAAGGCATCGCTCAGCCGATTCACAAACTTGATATGCACTGCGTCAACCGGCTCTTCACGCGAAAGACGCACACAGATCCGCTCCGCCCGACGACAGACCGTTCTTGCCTGATGCAGAAATCCCGACACCTTCCCCCCTCCTGGCAGGATAAATTCCTTGAGTGGAGACAAATCTTTCTGACAACGGTCGATCATCTTCTCCAACTTCGTCACGTCTTTTCCCGTCACCTGCGGCATGTTCTTGAACGCTTGACCAGGGACCGTCGCAAGAATCCCTCCGAGGTCGAACAATTTATTCTGTATCCACTGGAGATCCTCTTCGAGTTGCTCCGCAGCCACACGATTCCCGACCATCTCGGTATTCATCACCCGCACCACTCCGACCACCGCATTCAGCTCATCGAGGGTGCCGAAGGCCTCCACCCGGAGACTGTCCTTCCACACCTGCTGCCCGCCTGCCAGCCTTGTTTTTCCCGCGTCCCCGGTTCGCGTGTAGACCTTCGTGATGCGCATTGTCGTTCCTCCTGTCGCCCTGCTTCTTCTGTCCCCACGACTCATAGTGGATGAGTTCCTCAACCGGAATTCTGGCTCGCCATCCTGCCGCTTCCAAGTCAGGCTGTTTTGCAAAGTCGGAGACGTAGCCGAGACAGAGATAGGCCAGCACTTTGACCGGCCTGGGGATGCCGAGCACCTGTTTCAGGGCTCCATGGTCCAGAATGCTGACCCATCCGACCCCGACGCCTTCCGCTCGTGCTGCCAGCCAGAGATTCTGAATGGCGCAGCAGGTGCTATACAAATCCGTATCGCGCACCGTAGAACGGCCTAGCACATGAGGGCCGCCACGCTGGCGGCTGCAAGTTACGCCGATATTGACCGGCGCTTCCTCGATCCCTTCAAGTTTCAGGCTTCGGTAGAGGGTCGCCTTGGCGCCTTCATAGTGCAAGGCCGCCTGCGCATTCGTTTTCTGGAAAAGTTGTTTCACGGCACGTTTGGTCGCGCGCTGACGGATGACCACGAAGTCCCACGGCTGCATGAACCCGACAGACCCCGCGTGATGCGCCGCGGTCAAAATCCTCGCCAGCACATCGTCTGCAATCGGTTTCTGCAAAAAATTGCGGCGAACATCCCGCCGCTCGAAAATGACCCGATAGACGGCCGCCCTCTCGTGATCGGAAAACTGTCCGTTGTCGGGCACCACGCTATCGGACTGCAAACTCATATCACGCTCCCTGAGCAACGGCTCACGATAACTGTCATGGGCAGTGCCCTACTCGGCACCGATCGGACTCTTTGACTTGCTGGGAAACGTCTCAATCGCGCCAGCACTGACCATCTTCAAGCAAACAGGGCAGAGGCAATCTTGAAAACGCGCGGCAATCCAGTCCATCTGCGGCTCGGTAATCCCCACTTTCCCGCACCAGCATTGATACCCGCAACATTCAAAGGTCTGCTTGCAATGTTCGCACGTTTTGGTGATTGGTCCCCGCATGG